>JAVHQY010000186.1:0-9497 GCA_036171375.1 Rhodoferax sp.
GCAAGGTCACCCAGTACGGAGCCAGTTTCGCCGTTTCCAACCTGACGCAGGATGGTTACTCGTCGGGCGAATTGGTGGGAATCAAGATTGCCGAAAACGGGGTCATCACCGGGAACTATTCCAACGGTCAAACCCAAGCCAGTGGCCAGATCGGTTTGACTGATTTTCGCAACGAGCAGGGACTCACACCCGTAGGCGGCGGGGTCTGGCTACAGACGGTCAGTTCTGGCCTGCCGCTTCTGGGGGCACCTGGTATCGGTCGCTTTGGCGTTTTGCGTTCAGGCTCAGTGGAAGAATCCAACGTTGACCTGACGGCCGAACTGGTTGACATGATGACGGCGCAGCGCGCCTACCAGGCCAATGCGCAGACCATCAAGACGCAAGACCAGGTGATGCAATCGATCGTCAACATGCGCTAAGCCCCTAGCCCCTAGCCCCTCCGCCATGGACCGTCTCATTTACACCGCCATGAGTGGCGCCAACGCCGCCGCGCACCAGCAGGCCGTGCTGGCCAACAACCTGGCCAACGCTTCGACCAACGGTTTTCGCGCCGAGTTGTCAACTTATCGCGCGGTGCCGGTACGCGGCGACGGTGCCAGCACGCGGGTGATGGCGCTGGAAGCGACTTCGGGGGCGCTGGCCACCCCTGGCGCGGCGCAGCGCACCGGTCGCAACCTGGACGTGATGGCCGTGGGCAACGCCTGGTTTGCCGTGCAGGGGCTCGATGGCACCGAAGCCTACACGCGCAATGGGTCATTTGAAGTCTCGACCGACGGCACATTGCAAACCAGCAACGGCCACACCGTTTTGAGCGACGGCGGCTCGCCGATCACGATCCCCGCCGGGGCCGATGTCTCGATTGGCTTTGACGGCAACGTCAGCGCCAAAGTGGGCAACCAGCCGCCCAGCGTGGTCGGTCGGCTCAAGCTGGTGACACCCAGCGCCGACGATCCGATCAAGCGCAGCGATGACGGTCTTTTTCGCAGCCCGTCGGGCGATCCGCTGGTCAACGACAGCGCCGCGCGTGTACTGGTTGGCACGCTGGAGTCTTCCAACGTCAACGCCATCGAGGCCATGGTCGGCATGATCCAGAGCGCGCGCCAGTTCGAGAGCCAGATGCGCCTGCTGCAAACCGCTGAGTCGAACGACCGCTCGGCCAGTCAGTTGCTCGGCTTGCAAGGCTAATTTCTTTTCAAGGAGCCCATCATGATCAATTCCCTGTGGATTTCCAAGACCGGCATGGAAGCGCAGCAAACGCAGCTCGACGTGATTTCCAACAACCTGGCCAACGTCTCAACCAACGGCTTCAAACGCGCCAACGCGGTGTTTGAAGACCTGATGTACCAGAACCTGCGCCAGACTGGCTCGAACAGCTCCGAGCAATCGCAGTTGCCCACCGGTTTGCAACTCGGCCTGGGCGTGCGCACGGTGGCCACCAGCCGCTCGTTCGCGCAAGGCAGTTTGCAGCAGTCGGGCAACAAGCTCGATGTCGCCATTCAGGGCAACGGCTTCTTCCAAGTCACCATGCCAGACGGCACCACCAGCTACACGCGCGACGGCTCCTTTCAGGTAGATTCCCAGGGTCGCCTGGTGACTTCCACCGGCTTGCCGGTGGCCAACGGCGTGACGGTGCCAGCCAACGCCACTGCCGTCACCATCGGCGGCGACGGCAGCGTCAGCGCGCAGATTCCCGGCACCACAGCGCCGCAGCAGATCGGCACCATTGCGCTGGCCAGCTTCATCAACCCGGCTGGTCTGGAACCCAAGGGGCAGAACTTGTACGCCGAAAGCGTTGCGTCGGGCCAGCCCCAGACCGGAACGCCCGGAGCCAATGGACTGGGAACCCTGATGCAGGGCTTTGTTGAAACTTCCAACGTCAACGTAGTGCAGGAGCTGGTGAACATGATCCAGACCCAGCGCGCTTACGAGATGAATTCCAAAGCGATCCAGACATCGGATCAGATGCTGCAAAAACTCGGACAGTTGTGAGGCGCGCCGTGAAATCAAATATTGAGCTGCCCGTTTTGTCACTTCGTCGCTGGGCGTTACGGGGTGTGATGACGCTGCTGGCACTGGCGGCACTGGGCTGTCAGTCGTTGCCGCAAGCCCCCAAGGTTGATTTCGTTGAAACCAAAGCCGCCAGTCTGCCGGTGCCGCCAAAAACTGCCGAGCGCCCCAGCACTACTGGTAGCCTGTTCAGCAAAGTCGCTTATCGGCCGGCTTTTGAAGACCCGCGTGCACGCGCCCTGGGCGACGTGGTGACGATCCTGATTGTTGAAAACGTCACTGCCAGCCAGGTGTCGAACTCAACCGCCAACCGAACCAGTTCGGGCTCCATGAGTATTTCACCGTTTCCGATTGGCTCGGCCGCCAACCAGGCCAAGCTCAAAGCCGGCCTTGGTACCGATTCGGCGCAGGATTTTTCCGGCAAAGGCGGCACCGCCAGCGCCAACACGTTTACCGGTTCCATCACGGCCACGGTGGTTGATGTGCTGGCCAACGGGCACCTGGTGGTCACGGGTGACAAGCAGATCGGGGTCAACCAGAACGTCGATGTGCTGCGCTTTTCCGGCACCGTTGACCCAACCCTGCTGCAGCCGGGCAATATGGTCAATTCCACCCAGGTGGCCAACGTCCGCATCGAATCCAGGGGCCGCGGCGCGCAGGACGAAGCGCAGACAGTGGGCTGGTTAACACGCTTCTTTTTCACGCTTATGCCGTTTTGAAGCGCATAAGAATCAAACTGGTTGAGCACCATCATGAAAATATTTTCCAGATTGAACCTGATGCGCCACGGCTGGCCGTGGCTGGCGCTGTGGCTGCTGGCGGGTGTGCTGGTGGCGCTGCCGAGTCATGCCTACCGGATCAAGGAAGTGGCGGCGGTGGAGGGTGTGCGCAGCAACCAGTTGACCGGTTTTGGCCTGGTGGTCGGACTCGACGGCACCGGTGACCAGACCACGCAGATGCCCTACACCTCGCAGGGCTTGAGCAATTATCTCAAGCAGCTTGGCATCACGCTGCCGGCTGCCGCACTGGCTTCGTTGCAACTGAAAAATGTGGCGGCGGTGTTGGTCACGGCGCAGTTGCCGGCATTTGCCCGACCCGGCCAGGCGCTCGATGTCAACGTCTCCAGCATGGGCAACGCCAAATCACTCAAAGGCGGCATGTTGATTGCCACGCCGCTCAAAGGTGCTGACGGCGAAATTTATGCGCTGGCGCAAGGCAACCTGGTGGTGGCCGGTGCCGGTGCCGCCAGCGGTGGCAGCAAGGTGCAGGTGAACCATCTCAGTGCCGGGCGCATACCGGGCGGTGCCCAGGTCGAGCGCACCGTGTTGACACCGCTGTTGGAAGGCAACAGCATCAACCTGGGCTTGCAGGCGAGCGATTTTCAGACCGCCAAACTGGTGGCAGAAGCCATCAACAAGCACTTCGGCATGGGTTCGGCGCACGCGCTCGATGGCCGCACCATCAAAGTGGTGGCACCACAGGATTCCGATGCGCGTGTGGCTTTTCTGGCCGAGCTGGAAGAATTGCCGCTGCTGGCATCGACACCGGCGGCCAAAGTGGTGATCAATTCGCGCACCGGCTCCATCGTCCTCAACCAGGCCGTCACGCTCGGGCCGTCAGCCATCGCGCACGGCAACCTGTCGATCAGCATCAGCTCAACGCCGGTGATCAGCCAGCCCAACGCGCTGTCAACCGGCGGCCAGACCGTGGTCACCGAGAAAAGCAACATCCAGATCAAGCAAGAGCCCGGCATGTTGATTCCGCTACCGGCGGCACCGCAATTGGCCGATGTAGTGCGGGCGCTCAATGCGCTCGGTGCCACGCCGCAGGACCTGCTTGCCATTTTGCAAGCCATCAAAGCGGCCGGTGCCCTGAACGCGGAGCTGGAGGTGATCTGACATGAGCTACGCGCAGTCCCTGGCCGGCAGCAACGCGCTGGCAGCCGATGCCAATTCGCTCGCCCAGCTCAAATTGCAGGCCGGGCAGCAGACACCGGCCGCCATCAAGGAAGCGGCCAAACAGTTTGAATCGCTCTTCATGCGCGAGCTCATCAAAAGCATGCGCGAGGCAACGCTCAAGTCGGGCCTGACCGACAGCCCGGGCGGCGACCTGGGGGCTGATTTGCTCGACCAGCAGTTGGCCGTGCAGATGTCGGGCCAGCCCGGCGGTTTGTCGGATTTGATTGCGCGCCAGCTCACGCGGCAAACGACCACCGATGCCGTGAGCAGCGCCAAAACAGTCAGTCGATCAACCCGGGCATCGGCCTTAGCGGCCTACGCCATCCCGCCAGGCGATGCCAAACCGACGCTCGATCAAAGTAATTTTGTGCAAGCTCATACGCAAGAGGCGATCCGGATTGAGCAGGCCACCGGCATCCCGGCCAGCTTCATGGTCGGGCAGGCGGCGCACGAAACCGGTTGGGGTCGTCATGAAATCAAAATGAAAGGTGGCGCACCCTCGCACAATCTGTTTGGCATCAAGGCGGGAGCCAACTGGCACGGCAAAGTCGCCGAGGTCAGCACCACTGAATACGTGGGTGGGGTGGCGACCAGGACCACCGCCAGGTTTCGCGCTTACGATTCCTACGCAGCGGCGTTTCAGGACTACGCCCGGCTGTTGACGCGCTCGCCGCGCTACGCCCAGGCCAGTGGGCAGATGCAGTCGGCGCAGGCGTTTGCCAGCGGTTTGCAAAAAGCCGGTTACGCCACCGATCCACGCTATGCGGCCAAACTCAGCCGCGTCATTGACACCACCCAGCGCCTGCAACGTGCGCAATGGGTGGCGCAAAGCGTATGAGTGTCCTGTTCAATGTGGGGGTGCGGGCGCTGCAAGCCGATCAATTGCTGCTGCAGGCGGCGGGCAACAACATTGCCAACGTCAACACCCCCGGCTACTCGCGTCAAACGGTGCTGCTCAAGGACACGCCGGGCCAGTTTACCGGCATTGGCTACATTGGCAACGGTGTCGAGGTGCAGACGGTGGAGCGCAATTACAGTGCCTTTTTAACCCGTCAGTCGATGCTGGCCAGCACCACGGCGACAGCCGACAGCGCGCGCTCGGACAAATTCCGGCAACTGGAAAGTATTTTTTCTGGTGGTGCGCAGGGCTTGGGCGCTGCCATCAACGACATGCTGAATTCTTTTTCCGATGTGGCAAGCGCGCCGACCGATTTGACGGCGCGCTCAGTGGCGTTGACGCGGGTCGATGAAACCGCTGCGCGATTGCGCTCGGCGGCGCAAAGTCTGGACGATCTGCGCCAGGGCATCGCGCAGGAGCTCACGCAAAAAGTCAGCGCTGTCAACGGTCTGACGCAAAGTATCGCCAGACTCAACGGCGAAATTGCGCGTTCCAGGGGGTCCAACCACGCACCCAACGACTTGCTGGATCAACGTGACCAGGCGGTGCGCGAACTCAACCAGTATGTGCAGACCACGTCGGTAGCGGCCGACGACGGGTCGGTCGGCATCTTCATCGCTGGCAGCCAGACGTTGGTGCTTGGGACGACGGTCTCGCCCGTGGCGATTGCGCGCGACGACTTTGGCGACCCCGCGACCAGCAAACTGGTGATCGACAAGGGTGGGCAGACCTTCCCACTTAATGAGAGCAATTTGGGTGGCGGCGAAATATCGGGTCTGTTGCGTTTCCAAAACGGCGACCTCAACGATGCCCGCAATCTGCTCGGGCGCATGACACTGGCCATCAGCAGAGCCATGAACACGCAGCACAATCTTGGCCTGGACCTGAACGGAAAGTCAGGTGGTGATCTGTTCACACCGACAGTTTTCGACAATCACAACGTAATGCAGCCGCAGGCACCGGCGGCGACAAATACCGGCAGTGCCGCACTGACGCTGTCGGTCGCCGATCCAACACAATTTGTCGCTTCGGATTATGAAATCAACTTCACTTCGGCGAGCGCCGGCAACATGGTGCGCAAGTCCGATGGTGTGGTGACGGCTTTTGGCTCGGTGCCGATCACTGTTGATGGGTTTGCCATCGGTGTGAGCGGCAGTGCCAACTCTGGCGATCGTTTTTTGATCAAGCCCTTTGCCACCGCAGCCAGCACGATTGACAGCGCCCTTTCATCGCCAAGCGCCTTGGCGGTGGCCAGCCCGGTGGCGGCCAGCGTGGGCAGCGGTAACACCGGAACATTGGCACTTGACAGTTTGTCGGCCAGATCCATCATTGCCGCGCTACCGACTGTCACACTCACTTTCGACGGGGCCGGTCATTACACGCGTAGCGATTACGCCGGCCCCCTCAGTCCTTTCACGTTCACCGTCGGGCAGCCAATTGAGTACAACTTCGCTACGCCGGGCACCACTGGCTGGTCGCTCAATCTCAAAGGTACACCTCAGGCTGACGATACCGTCACGGTTCAGGCTCAACCCACTGCCAACCGCAATCTCAATGCCGGCAACGCCAGTGCCATGTTGGCGCTGCGCGATGTGGCTATGTTCGACGGTGTGAGTTTGAGCGACGGCTATTCGAGCATCATTTCGCAAATTGGCATTCGCAGCCAGAGTGCCAGTTTCTCGGCACAGATTTCCACCGCCCTGGCCGCCGATGTGGAAAAGGAGCGCACCGGGATTTCAGGTGTCAACCTCGACGAGGAAGCAGCCAAACTGCTGCAATTCCAGCAGGCGTACCAGGCCTCAGCCAAAGTGATCCAGGTGGCGCAAAACCTTTTTGATACCCTGCTGCAAAGCGTGGGGCGTTAGGAAAGCAAGCAAGCAAGCAAGCAACGGGAGCATCCCTCATGACTGGCACAACACTCAATCGGCTTGGCTCGGCCAACAATTACGATAACACCATTGGCATTCTGGAGCGCCGACAAGCGTCACTGTCCAATTTACAAGACCATATTTCGGCCGGAAAAAAAGTGCTGCGACCAAGTGACGACCCGACCGCTGCGGCGCAGGCCGAGCGCGCCATGACGCGTATCAATCGCATCGCTGCCGACCAGCGCGCGCTGGCCGCGCAGCGCAATTCGATTGCCATGGCCGAGAGCACCCTGGGCAATGTAAGCAGTGCCTTGCAAAATTTTCGTGAACTGGTGGTCGCCGCCGGCAACGGCTCCTATGCCGCCTCCGATCGCCAAACCATTGCCTCGCAGCTTACCCAGTTGCGCGATCAGATTTTCTCGCTGGCCAACACGCAAGACACCAATGGCCAGCCGCTGTTTGGTGCGCTGGGCAGCGCGCTCGCACCGTTCGTGGGGCCGAACACGCCGCCACAGGATTACACCTTCAACGGCCTGCCGGGCCAGGCCAGCAGCAGTGAGGTGTCGATTCCATTTGCGCTTGATGGCGACAGCGCTTTCATGTTTCATCCGGCGCGCGATGGGGTCTACAACGTCACTGTCACGCCAGCGAGCTCGACGCTGCAAACCGATACCGCAGTGGTGACCGATGCAACACTGGTGACCGGATCGTCTTACACCATCAGTAGCATCAGCGTGGGTTCCGGCGTAGGGGCTGGAACCAACAAGGCAACCTATGATGTGCAGGAGACGAAGCCCGACGGCACGGTGAGTACAGTCACCGGCCAGAGCGGGCCCGATTTTTCGCCGATCAGCAAAACTATTCCAGTCACTGTCGGTGGTCTGGCCTTGAATTTGACTGGTGCGCCCACTGCGGGCGACAGCGTCAGCATCACTCCCAATGCAAGCATTTTTAGCGCTCTCGATAACGCCATTGCTGGTATTGGCAACGCCGCCAACAGTTCGGCCGCTTCGCAGGCGGTGTCGCAGGCGCTGCGCAACATCGACATCGGCATGGGGCGGGTATCGGCGGTGCGTGGTCAGGCCGGCGCGCTGCTCAATCGCGCCGACACCATCAGCGCCAACCAGGACAGTCGCAACATTCAGCTCGAAGCGGATCGCTCGAAAGCGGAAGATATCGATATGATCCAGAGCATCTCCGACATGCAAAATCAGCAAACCGGCTACCAGGCGGCGCTGCAAACTTATGCCCAGGTGCAAAAACTCTCACTGTTCAATTACATTGGCTGACGCAGCGAAAGCGGCGCGTCGATGACGGCTGCCGAGTTCACGGCGCTGCTGACGCTGATGACGGTGACCAGTTTCACGCCCGGGCCCAACACCACACTGTCAACGGCATTGGCAGCCAACCTGGGTCTGCGTGGCGCACTGCGTTTCGTGCTGGCCGTGCCGTTGGGCTGGAGCCTGATCCTGCTCCTGTGTGCCGGCGGTGTTGGCGCCGTGGTGCTCGCATGGCCAGCGCTGCGACTGGCAATCGAATTACCCGGCGTGGCTTATTTGTTGTACCTGGCGTTCAAGCTGGTGCGCGTGCCGGGCCCGTCGCAAGCGCCAGCCGCTGCGGCGCAAGTGGGTTTTGCGCAAGGTGTGTTGCTGCAGTTTCTCAACATCAAGGTCTGGTTCCTGGTGCTGACGGTGGTGGCTGGCTGGCTGGCCGGTCGGTCGGACGCACTGGGGCGCTTGGCAGTTGTTCTGCCGACGCTGTTGCTGTTTGGTTTTGCCAGCAACTTTTGTTATGCGCTGTTGGGATCGGCGGCGCGTGGTTGGCTGGCCGCCCCGGCGCAATCGGGCGCGCGCTTGCGCTGGTTCAATCGCTGCATGGCCGCGCTGCTGCTTGCCACCGCCGCGTGGATGCTCGGTGGTGTGCTGCGCTGGTCGCTGGCGTGACTGGAGCCGGGTTTGCGTTCTGATGTAATCGCAGCACTTTTTTAATTGATCACTGCCATGGGACTGCTTTACCTTGTTCGCCACGGCCAGGCTTCGTTTGGTGCCCAAGACTACGACCAGCTCAGCGAGCTCGGGCAGCGTCAGAGCCTGCGCCTAGGGCAGTACTGGCAGCAGCGGGGATTGTCATTTGATGCCGTGTTGACCGGAACCCTGCGCCGCCACGCGCAAACCTGGAGCGGCATTGCCCAGGGTGGCGGTTACGCCCATCAGGCCCTGACCCGAGCTGAATTGAACGAGTACGACAGCGCCGCGCTGATGGCCTGCGTGTCGCCGCAGACGCTGGCAAAGCCCGATACGCCTGAGCGCTACCGGCAGCACTTTCGCTTGCTGCGTGAAGCGCTGGCGCAGTGGATGAATGCCAGTATCGAGCCGCAGGCGATGCCAAGTTACCGCGAGTTTTTGCAGGGCATCACCCAGACGCTGGACGACGTTCGCCGGCAATATTGCGGCAACGTGCTGCTCGTCTCCAGCGGCGGTCCGATTGCCAGCGCCATCGGCCACGTGCTGGGCAGCGCAGCACAAACCACCATTGAGTTCAACATGCGCTTGCGCAACAGCGCGGTGAGCGTGTTCGATTTCAATCCCAAACGGCACTCGCTGCTGAGCTTCAATTCGGTAGCGCATCTGGACGTGGCTGATGACCCGGGCCTGATCACTTACGCATGAGTGCGAGCTGACCAAAAGCCCGGAGCACTCAGGCACAGTGCCTCGCGCCGGACCAGACTGCCCGGACGTTTTGCTCCGTGTCCCCCGCGCTGCGCGC
>JAVHQY010000187.1:0-1952 GCA_036171375.1 Rhodoferax sp.
GATGCGGTGGAGGTGATTGCGTCCGAGCATGGTGCCGTGTTGCAGTCGGCGCTACGCGCGTTTGAGCTACTGCTGCTGCGCGAGATCGGCCTGCTGCCGCTGCTCAACAACCAGACCATGACGCTGGCGGCGCTGGCACCGCAGTCGCGCTACAGTCTGGTGCCGGAGGGCGGATTGCGTCAAAGCGACGCGCAAGACAGCGCCAGTTTGAGCGGGGAACAATGGAGCCAACTGCAACAGTCCATTGCCCCCGGTGCCGCATTCACAGTGACGCTGCGTGCCTGCGCCCAGGTGATGAGTGCTCTCAAGCCGCAGTTGCGCAACCTGCTCAATTACCACTGCGGTGTCGGCACCCTGCGCACGCGCCAACTGATGCTCGACCTGCAAGCGCTTTGATGCCTGGTGTGCGCCCATCGGCAATCGCGCAACACGCAGTTCAGATCATGACGGCACACGAGATTTGCGACACGAGCCGGTTCCATCTGGCCGCGTCCCAATGGATAATCCCGGCTAAAGTCAACGCATGATGATCCATCCCAAAACCCGGCTCTCCGTCAACCTCAACAAAGTCGCGCTGGTGCGCAACACGCGCCACCTCGGCATCCCCAGTGTCACGCGCGCGGCCAGCCTGTGCCTGCAAGCCGGGGCGCACGGCATCACGGTTCATCCGCGTCCCGATGCGCGCCACATTCGCGCGCCCGATGTGCTCGATCTGGGCGAATTGCTGCGCGCCTGGCCGGGGTGCGAATTCAACATTGAAGGCAATCCGCTGCACAATCTGATGGCGGTGGCCAGCGAGCTGGTGCAACGCAAGTTGGCACTGCACCAGCTCACTTTTGTGCCCGACAGCCAGACCCAGTTCACCAGTGATCACGGCTGGAATTTTCCCGCCGATGCCGTCCGCCTACAGCCGTTGATTGCCCAGGCCCACGCCTGGGGTTTGCGCGTGAGCCTGTTCATGGAGGCGCAGCCGGGGGCGATGGCAGCGGCCCGGACGGTCGGCGCGGACCGGGTGGAGCTCTACACCGAACCCTATGCCGCCGCCTGGGGCCAAGCGGCGCAAGCCGGCCAGCTCGATCGGTTCCGGCTCGCGGCGCAGGCCGCGCATGAAGTCGGTTTGGGCGTGAACGCCGGGCACGATCTCAATCGCGACAATCTGAGCACATTTCTTCAACAGGTGCCGGGGGTGGCCGAGGTCTCCATTGGTCACGCGCTGATTGCCGATGCGCTCGAGCTGGGCTACCAGCAAACGGTGCGCGATTACCTGCGCTGCATCGACGCGGCGTTTGATCGACCGGCATGATCTACGGCATCGGTACCGACCTGTGTGACGTGCGCCGCGTCCGTGCAGCGCTGGCGCGCCACGGCGAGCGCTTTGCCGGCAAGATTCTGGGTCCAGCCGAATTTATCACCTGGCAGCAGCGCAGCCAGCGTCTGCCCGAGCGCGGCGTGCGTTACCTGGCCAGCCGCTTCAGCGCCAAGGAAGCGTTCAGCAAGGCCGTCGGTCTGGGGCTGACCACACCGATGCGTTGGCAGTGGTGCGAGGTGGACAAGATCGCCCGCGGCGAGCCCAACGCCGGTCAGCCGTTCATTGTTTTGCATGGCACCCTGCTGGAGTGGTTCACGGCGCGCCACCTGTGCGCGCACCTGAGCCTGAGCGATGAGTCCGATTACGCGCTGGCTTATTGTGTGGTGGAACGGGATTAGCGCAACTTGGTCAATTGCCTGGAGTCGTCGAATCCGGATTCGGAGCAGGGCTTGCAAGCGCGCGGCAGGCCGGGTCTCGCCCCGGCGGGCGAGTTCCCTTTCTTTGCTTGTCCAAAGAAAGGGAACCGAAAGTTCGCGCAGCGGGGGTTTGCTCACTTCGTGAAGCGAAGTTATGCAAACACCAAAAGACAGCCGGATTCGTCGCCCGGCTGCGCCGGTAAGCTGCGCGGTTTTTGGGGTCAGAG
>JAVHQY010000188.1:0-33332 GCA_036171375.1 Rhodoferax sp.
CGTAAGCGCCCACGGTGGCAAAAATCAAAATCCCGGCATAGAGCTGCGGCTTGGGCACCTTGAGCAACTTCACCCAAAGCCCCACCAGCGGCAGGTTCAGCACCAGCAGCATCACGTTGCCAATATAGAGCGAAGCAATCAAAGCCCAGACCAGCGCGCTGGAGCTGGTAAAGAGCTGCGGCCCGGGCTGAATGCCGTAGTTCTGGAACGCCCCGAGCATGATCGCCGTTGTGTTCGACACCGGAATGCCCAGCGTCAACAGCGGAATCAACGCCGCTGTCACAGTGGCATTGTTGGCCGCTTCCGGTCCCGCCACGCCTTCAATCGCACCCTTGCTGCCAAACTCCGCCAGGTTCTCGCCTTTGGCAAATTTCTTCTCCGCCGCGTAACTCAAAAAAGTCGGTATCTCGGTGCCACCGGCCGGAATGCAGCCAAACGGCGCACCGATGGCGGTGCCGCGCAACCAGGCCGGTATCGAGCGCCGCCAATCCTGCCAGCTCATGCTGACGCGGCTCATCCGGTTTTCGGTCTCGACAGTCTTGCCTTCGAACAACACCACGTGCAGCGCTTCTGCCACGGCAAACAAGCCCACTGCCACCAACACAATTTCAATGCCATCGAGCAACTCGGGAACGCCGCCGGTGTAGCGTGCCTGGCCGGTGATCTGGTCCATTCCGACCAGTCCCATGGCCAGCCCGACGAACAGCGCGCACAGGCCGCGCACCATGCTTTGCCCGAGTACGGCGCTGACCGTGGTAAACGCCAGCAACATCAACATGAAGTATTCAGGCGGCCCGAGCTTGACGGCAAACTCGGCCACCACCGGCGCAAACAATGTGACCAGCACCGTGGCAATGGTGCCCGCCACAAACGAGCCGATGGCGGACGTCGCCAGCGCCGCACCAGCGCGCCCGCTCTTGGCCATTTTGTTGCCTTCCATGGCGGTCACCATGCTGGCCGTTTCGCCCGGCGTATTGAGCAGGATCGATGTGGTGGAGCCACCGTACATGGCACCGTAATAAATACCGGCAAAGAAAATCATCGATGCCGTGGCATCGACCTTGGCCGTGATCGGCAGCAGCATTGCCACCGCCGTCGCTGGGCCGATGCCGGGCAGCACACCCACTGCCGTACCCAGCGCGCAGCCGACCAACGCCCACAGCAGGTTGACCGGTGTCCCTGCCGTGAGAAAGCCCTGAATGAGGTTGCTCCAGATGTCCATGACCGCTCAGGATTAAAGCCAGCCGCTGCTGGTCAGTCCGGGCAGGCTGATGCCGAGAAACTGGGTGAACATCCAATACACCGGGGCTGAAATCAGCAAGCCGGTGATGGCATCGGTCAGCCACGCTCGCAACGTATTGGAGCGCTGCTGCTCAGCTCTGCGCAGACCGTGCGCGGCCAGAACAAAACACAGGATGCAGCTGAAAATAAAACCGATGGTGGTGATCAAAGCGGCATTGGCCAGCAAGCCGGCCGACATCCAGACAAAGCCGCCCCAATACGGTTTGCCATGGCCAGGGATTTCCTCCATATCGCGAAAGCCGCCGCTGCGCGCTTCATAAATCATGAAGCCACCGCACACGGCCAGCGCCGCCGCCACCAGCCAGGGCAGGAAATTGGGACCGACACCGGCGTAACCGGCATTGGACGGAATTCCCAGCGCGCCCAGCGCCAGCGCGAGTGCGAGCGCAATGACTCCGGCCCCGACCAGGGTTTGCAAGACAAAAGACGGGGGCCGTTGTGTCATCGATCAGATCATTCCGGCTTTCACCATAGTGGCGCGCAAAGCGGCGAAGTCGTTGTCAACGAATTCATCAAACGCGGCACCTGACAGCACGGCGGGAGTCCAGTTGTTTTTCTCCAGCGCCTGCGCCCAGGATTTCGATGCTGCCGCCTTGAGCACCAGATCGGTCAGCGTCTTGCGCTGCGCCTTGCTGATGCCAGGGGCACCGTACACGCCGCGCCAGTTGCCGATCACCACGTTGATGCCCTGCTCCTTGAGTGTCGGAATATTGATGCCTTTGAGACGCGCCGCGGAAGTCACGGCCAGGGCTCGCATCTTGCCGACCTTGATGTACTCCGACAGCTCGCTGTAGCCGCCGCCGCCCACCGTCACGTTGCCACCCAGAATGGCCGCGGTGGCTTCTCCGCCGCCACGGAACGCGACGTAATTGATCTTGGCGGCATCGACCCCGACTTCGCGCGCGATCATGGCGGCAGCGATGTGCTCGGTGGAGCCGCGTGAACCGCCACCCCACTTCACGCTGCCTGGGTCCTTCTTGAGCTGCGCCACCACGTCCGCCATGGTCTTGAAGGGCGAATTGGCGGGCAGCGCGAAAACGTTGTATTCACTGGTCAAGCGCGCCAGTGGTGTGGAAGTGCTCAGGTTCACTGCGGGTTTGCCGGTGATCAAGCCACCCAGCATCACCGCACCCATCACCATGATCGCGTTCGGGTCGCCCTTGCTGGCGCTGACAAATTGCGCCAACCCCAGCGCACCAGCCGCACCACCCTTGTTTTCATAGGTGACCGTGTCGGCCGCTTTGGCTTCGATCATCGCTTTGCCCAGCGCGCGACCGGTGCTGTCCCAACCGCCACCCGGGTTAGCCGGAATCATCATTTTGATATTGGTCGCTGCCAGCGCAGACAGCGGCAGACCCGCACTCGCAGCCAACGCGGCCATCGACTTTAGAAAAGTATCACGACGCATCAAAGTTTCTCCTTTAACTTGTGCCACTCTCGAATCACGTGTCCCAGGTCTGGCAGAACTCTGTCAATCCACCCGACTTGGTTGGATTTCATTCTACGCGCGGCCCGCTCGCGCCAGCCCATCGTGGTGACCGGTTGGATCGAGCGTAGATTGCGCCGCCATCGATTTTTTCACCACCGCCAAAGTGGCGTTGAGCTCGTCAATCGGCAACTGCCCAGGTGCCGAAGCATTCTGCCCGGCGGCAAAAGTCAAGGCCGACCCGAATGCCCAGCCATACACGCGGCTGATCGAACCGAGGCCGCCCATAGCCATGCTGATCAGTGGAATGCTGAGTTGGTGATGCGCCGCCTGGGTGGCAGCGAGCAGCGTCAGAACATCTTCCATCTGGTGCGGCATCACCGCCACTTTGGCAATATCCGCACCCATTTGCTGCGCCTGCAAAAAGCGCTGCACGATCGCCTCAAGTGCCGGTGTGGCGGCAAAATCATGGAACGACAAAATGAGCGCAATGTCATGACTATGGCAGTCCTCGCGCAACGCAGCGACCTGAACCGGGTCACGGTTCATTTCAAAATCGATCACATCCACCAGGCCGCTTTGGCAGATGCTGCGGTAGAGCGCCAGCACTTCAGCCTCCGTCAGCAAAGATTGCTGACCGCCTTCAGGCACCGAGCGGCAAGTGAAAATCAGCGGCACTTTTCCGGCCACTCGGCGGATCTCAGCCAGCACGGCCAACACTTGCACGCTGTCGCCGATGGCTTTGAAATAGTCCACTCGCCACTCCAGAATATCGGCTTGGCTGGCCAGCGCCAGCACGGCTTCAGCGCGAATCTGCTCAGCGTTGTGCCCAACCAGCGCCACACTAACAAGCGGCGACTTGCCTGCCGCCACCGGCTTGCCATGCAATTGAATGGGTCGAACCATCGGCTGGCTAATTGGGGTCATGACTCTAACGTTAAAAGGTTGATGTGAAAGGCTATCGTCATTGCGTAACGCAAAGCAATCCATGAATTCAGGGCCGCATGGATTGGCGCAGCCTGCGGCCGCAATGACGGTGTTGTTTCATGTTTCGTGGTGACCTCGATGCGATGCCAGTTAACTTAATATCTACAGACTCCCGTGAGTCCATCAGCCACCTTTGCCGTCGAGGCGCGCGGTCAGCAGCCAGGGCGTGAAAACCCACAGGTAAAGCAAGAACGCTGCGCTCCAGATGCTGGCCGAGATAATCAGTGCCGGCACGTAGCCAGCGCGTGGCAGCAGCGGCAACAGCACGCGCAACAAGGCCGTCAGCATCACCAACGAATAGGCCAGTACCTCGGGTCTGGAAACCTGCAAAGGGCGACCCGTGTGGCCACGCGCCGTACGGGTGATCATGCCGATGATGAGGCCGCCGCTGGCACCCACCGCCAGCGCGTGCACGCCCATGGAAGCTTCCAGCCAACCCAGTTGAGCCAGCGCCAACAGCGCCAGGCCGATCGGAATCCAGCCGTAAGCCACATGCAAAATCCACACTATCGGGTGCCTGAGCGTGAGCTCGGTGTGCCAACCCAGCAGTCGTTTGAAATGCAGCACCGCGCCCAGCGCCAACAAAATAAATCCCGCCATACCGGTCGCCGCCCGGACCCACAGCGCCAGACCCAGCGCCGTCACTGCCAGCGTGACCCATTCCAGCCGACGATTGGCGAGCAGCTTCAAGCCCGGTGTCACCGCCATCGTGAAGGCGGGAATCACACGTCCGGCCATGACCGATTCAATGAGCACAATCAGCGCCAGCGCAGCATACAAAGCATTTATCGCCGAGGCTTGCCGGACCCCCATCACCGCCAGGTGAAAAGTTCCATTGGCAACGGCCAACAACAACAGCAACAGCGCCAGCGGCAGGTTGCGGTAATTGCGCGAGCGCAACAAGATGCTCAGCATGACCAGCGCCACCAGCGGCAACAAAGCGAAGTCCAGCATGGCGTAAACGGCGTACGGCCCGAGCAGCGAAGTCACCCGCGCTGCCAGCCAGAGCAACGCCAGCGCGGCCAATGCCGGACCATGCGGCGTTGCAAGGCCGGTCCAGTTTTGGCCGGCGGTGAGCAAAAATCCGACCACGATGGCAACGACAAATCCAAACAGCATTTCGTGTCCATGCCACAGCAAGGGCTGGCTGGTGGGCAACCAGACGGGCCAGCCCAGGTAGAGGGCCACCCACAACGGCACGAACAGCGCGGCCAGCAAGGCACCACCCAAGTAAAAAGGTCGGAACCCGAGCCGAAAAAGAGCTAAAGAATTTGATTTCATGGCGACAAATGAGCAGCTTATGCGGTATGTTACGCGCTTGACCAATCGAGCATGGCATCGAAGGGAATCACTATGACTCTGGATCTCTACATCATCACTGGCGCATCGCGCGGCATGGGCCTGGCAATGGCCCAGCAGTTACTCAGCAGCAAGCACCGGCTGCTCTGTATTTCACGCCAACCCAACGCCGAGTTGGGAAAACGCGCTAATGAATTGCTCTGCCAGCTCGATCAGTGGTCGATGAATCTTGAGCAGGGCGACCAAGCCTACAGCCGGCTCACGCAGTGGCTGCAAAACCTCACTGCCAGCGCGATCAACAGCGCCACGCTGATCAACAACGCCGGTGTGCTGCCGGCCATCGCACCGCTGCGTGACTGCGACGCACTCGATTTGCAGCGCGCCCTGCGCATCGATCTGGAAGCACCGATGCTCCTGGCAGCGGCGTTTTTGCATGCCACCCAATCTTGGAATATTCCACGCAAAGTGCTCAACATTTCTTCCGGGCTGGGCCGGCGTGCGATGGCCTCGCAGGCTGCCTACTGCGCTGCCAAAGCCGGCATGGATCACTTCACCCGCTGCCTGGCGCTGGACGAAGCACTGAGGTCACAGGGTGCCAAGGTCTGCTCGCTGGCACCGGGCGTGATTGACACCGATATGCAAGTGCAATTGCGCGGCACCGATCCGGTGGCATTTCCGGATCGGGAAAACTTTGTCAAACTCAAAACCGGCGGGCAACTGACTTCGGCGCAAACCGCTGCCGAGCGCGTGCTGGCTTATCTGGCGCGCGCCGACTTTGGCACCCATCCGGTCGCCGATGTGCGTGACGCATGAGTCTGGTTGACTTGCTGCTGCGGCAGGCGCGCCAGCAACCCGATCGCGTCGCGATGACGATTTTTCATGATCGCGGGTGCTGAGTGTTGACGCTGCATAAAAGTTAGAATGAAACGGGTCTGCAACGGCTTTTCACTCAAGCATCACGTTAAAGGAAAACCATGAATCTCACGCTCAAACACCTTGTCTCAACCGCCTGCCTCAGCGCCATCCTGGCCATCAGTCCGACCGCCTGGAGTGCCGAAAAAGTCAATATCGGCGTCGTCACCGGACCGACTTTTGTCCACACTTTTGCGGCACAGAAGTTCAAGGAGATCGTTGACAAGGCACTGCCGGGCAAATACGACATCGTCATCCATCACTCTGCCGCGCTCGGCAGCGAGACACAGGTGTTGCAGCAGTTGCAGCTCGGCACCGTGCAGATGAGCGTCAACACCACCGGTCCGGTGGAATCCTTTGTACCGGAAATCAAGGCGCTGGAAATGCCTTTTCTGTTCACTTCGTACGAAGCGGCCGACAAGGTGCTCGACGGGCCGATTGGCAAAGACATTCTCAAGCGCTTTGAAAAAGCCGGCCTGGTGGGCCTGCATTTTCTCGACAACGGTTTTCGCAACGTGACCAATTCCAAACATGCAGTCAACACACCCGACGACCTCAAGGGATTGAAGATTCGCACCATGGAGTCGCCGACCCATTTGGCCATCTGGCGCGCACTGGGTGCCAACCCGACACCGATGGCGTGGCCGATCACCACCCAGTTGCAGCAAGGTGTACTCGACGGTCAGGAAAATCCGATCGCGGTGATCTCTGCCGCCAAGCTCAATGAAGTCGGCCAAAAATACCTGTCGCTGACACGGCACGTTTATTCCGCACTGGTTTTTACCGGCAGCAAAGTTTTCATGGACAAGTTGCCAGCGGCCGACCGAAAGGTGTTTTTTGATGCCGCGCGCAGTGCCTCGCTGGCGGGCCGCAGCTACATCCGCGACAACGAAGCCAGTCAACTTGCGGGTTTGAAGAAAGCGGGCATGCAGGTGGTCGATGCGCCAAACTATGGCGCTTTCCGCGCCAAAACCGATTCAATCTACGCCGGCTTGAGCGGCGATACCAAGAAAATTGTTGATCAGATTCGCCAGTCGGAAAAATAGTCCGCTACAGCCATGGCATTGCGCCAACGCCTGCAAATTCTCAGCGAGCAAGTCAATGTACTGATTGAGAAATGTCTGCTGCTGGCCGGGGTGGCGATCGCGCTCATCTTGTTTGCCCAGGTGCTGGCGCGTTACCTGGGTGCTTCGCTGAGCTGGTCAGAGGAAGTGGGTCGCTACCTTTTGGTGGCGATCACTTTTCTCGGTGCCACCGTAGCCTACAAACGCGCGCACTTCATTGGCCTGGCCGGATTGGGCGCGCGACTGGGAACCACTTTTGAGCGCGGCGTGGTGTTGCTGCTGCAACTCCTGACGCTGGCCTGTTTCGGTTTCATCACCTGGTTTGGCGCTCTCTACGCTGTCAATGCCTGGCAACAGGCATCGACCGCGGTGCAAATGCCGATGTCGATTCCATTGGCAGTGATTCCGCTGTCGGGCGCGGTGTTTTTGTTGCACGTGCTGGCCGACATGACCCAGTCCAAAACCACACCATGATCATCGTCGCGCTGTTTGTGCTGATGTTTGTGTTGATGGCGCTGGGCTTGCCCATTTCGCTTTCCATTGGCCTGCCGGCCATCGGCCTGATCGTCACCCCCGGTGTGTTTCCCGACGGTGTGGCCTTTTCTGCGCTGGGGCAAACCGTGGTGCAGCAGCTTTTCTCCGGAGTCGATTCGTTTGATCTGTTGGCGGTGCCGCTTTTCATGCTGGCCGGCGCCCTCATGGAAAGCGGTGGGATTTCACGCCGCCTGATCGATTTTTGTGACTCGCTGGTGGCCTGGGCGCCGGGCGGTCTGGCAGCCGCCGCCATCGTCGCTTCGATGTTCATCGCCGGCATCTCGGGTTCGGCTGCTGCCGACACTGCGGCGATTGGTGCGGTGGTGATTCCGGCGATGATCCGTCAGGGCTACCCAGCGCCGTTTGCCGCAGCCGTGGTCGCTGCCGGCGGTGCCATCGGCATCATCATCCCACCGTCGATCCCGATGGTGATTTTCGGTTTCATGACCAATATTTCCACTTCACAACTGTTTGCCGGTGGCATGCTGGTG
This sequence comes from Rhodoferax sp., assembly GCA_036171375.1. Taxonomy (GTDB): domain Bacteria; phylum Pseudomonadota; class Gammaproteobacteria; order Burkholderiales; family Burkholderiaceae_C; genus Rhodoferax. The sequence goes on from JAVHQY010000188.1 coordinate 8,016, forward strand.
GGGATCCTGATGGGACTGTCGTTCATGACGGTGGCAGTGTGGATTTCGTGGCGGCGCGGCTATGGCATCCGGCAACCGTTTTCGTGGCCGCAGGTGCGCCAAAGCGGCAGGTTGGCCCTGTGGTCGCTGGGCGCACCCGTGGTCATTCTGGGCGGCATTCTGAGCGGCCTCGTCACGGTCACTGAAGCGGCAGCGCTGGCGGTTTTTTACGCGCTGTTGGTCGGCACGGTGATCAACAAGGAATTGGCCTGGCGCGAATTGCCGCAGTTGATTGTGCGCTCGCAAGTCACTGCGGCGGCGATCCTGTTCATCATCGCCATGGCCAAAATTTTTGGCTGGCTGCTGGCCATGCAGCAAAGCGCCCGCTTGCTCGACGTGTTTGTCAACTCACTCTCACTGCCGCCCACCGGCTTGCTGCTGCTGGTGATGGCGATGCTGTTGATTGTCGGCTGCGTGATGGAAACCACTGCCGCTTTGTTGCTGGTGGTGCCGGTGCTGGCCTTGTTGACACCGCAAATGCAGATTGATCCGGTGCAGTTTGGCGTGCTGGTGGTGATGAACCTGGCCATCGGTATGATGACGCCACCGGTGGGAATCTGCCTGTTTGTGAGTTGCGGCATCGCCAACGTGTCGCTGGGTAAAATTTCACGCAGCGTGATCCCGCTGGTGGTGGTGGCCATGCTCGACTTGCTCCTTGCCAGCCTGTGGCCGCCGCTTACCATGTGGCTGCCAACCCTGATTTACCGCTGAGGAATCTCGCCATGACCGATATCACCAACGCCAACCCGCGTCTTGCTCCGGGGATTCATCCGCGCAGCGTGCCGCAGGCGCTGCTGGAGGCGTTGAAAAAGCGCTTTGCCGAGCGCTGCTCGACCGCCCTGGTGGTGCGTGAGCAGCATGGCCGCGATGAATCACCGTTTGAAGCGCCGCCGCCGGCGGCAGTCGTTTTTGCCCAAAGCAGCGCCGATGTCGCCGCGGCCATCAAGCTCGCCAGCCAGTACAGTGTCCCAGTGATTCCTTTTGGCGTGGGCACTTCGCTTGAAGGCCACTTGCTGGCGGTGCAAGGCGGCATCAGCATCGATGTCAGTCGCATGAACCAGGTGCTGGCCATCAACGCCGAAGACCTGACCGTGACAGTGCAACCCGGTGTGACGCGCAAACAACTCAATGAGGCCGTGAAAAGTACCGGGTTGTTTTTTCCGATCGACCCCGGAGCCGATGCCAGTTTGGGTGGCATGAGCGCCACGCGTGCCAGCGGCACCAACGCCGTGCGCTACGGCACCATGCGCGAAAACGTGCTGGCGCTGGAAGTGGTCACGGCCAGCGGCGACATCATTCGCACCGGCACCCGTGCCAAAAAGTCGGCAGCCGGTTACGACTTGACAAGACTCATGGTCGGCTCTGAAGGTACTTTGGGCATCATCACCGAAGTCACGGTCAAGCTCTACCCGCTGCCAGAAGCGGTGATGGCCGCCACCTGCTCTTTTGCCAGCCTGGCCGATGCCGTCAATACCACCATCCAGATCATTCAACTCGGGGTGCCGATCGCGCGCTGCGAACTGCTCGATGCCAATACCATTCGGATGGTCAACCAGCATTCACACCTGAGCCTGGTTGAGGGCACCATGCTGCTGATGGAATTCCACGGCTCGCCCGCCAGCGTCAAGGAGCAGGTGGCCGCGGTGCAGGCCATCGCCAACGATTTTCACGGCCAGACTTTCGAGTGGGCCAGCACGCCCGAGGAACGCACGCGTTTGTGGAGCGCACGCCACAACGCCTATTTTGCCGGTATCCAGTCGCGCCCCGGCTGCCGCGCCGTCACCACCGACACCTGCGTGCCGATCTCGCGCCTGGCCGATGCGCTGCTCGATTCGGTCGCCGAAGCCCAAGCCAGCGGCCTGACCTACTTTTTGGTCGGCCACGTCGGCGACGGCAATTTCCACATGGCTTATCTGATCGACCCCAACCAGCCGCAAGAGCGCGCCACCGCCGAGCAACTCAATCGGCAACTGGTGCAGCGCGCCCTGAAGCTCGGTGGCACTTGCACCGGCGAGCATGGCATCGGACTGCACAAAATGGATTTCCTGGTTGAAGAAGCTGGCAGCGGTGCCATCGATGTGATGCGTGCCATCAAGCACGCGCTGGACCCCAAAAACATCATGAACCCGGGCAAGATTTTCTCGCTGTAGCGGCTGTGACCGCCACCGACGCAAGCGTCAAGAAAGCAAGTCAGCGCGAACCAGCAACGCCGCTTTCGGTTCACTCGGGCACGTCCTACTGAGAAATCTAGCTGCGAACACCAGCCGCGTCACTATGCTGGTTTGGTCGTCAACTCGGCGAGTTGACGGCGCAGGTTTTTTTCCTGTAGAAACCGCTTGGTGGCATCGCGCGCAACGGCCATCGACCCGATCAGTTGTCCGGCATCGTTTTTGACCATCGCAAAACTCATGTCAACGTAAATCTGTTCGCCGCTTTGGTGCAGCGCCCGTGTGATGGCGGACGAGCGGCCAGGCAGCGTGTCGCCGCGGGCAATCGCCTTGTCAAAGCCGTCCCAATGCGCCTTGCGCAGCTTCTCCGGAATGATGAGGTCCAAGCTCTGTCCCAACGCTTGCGCCGCGCTAAAACCGAAGACGTTTTCAGCGCCTCGATTCCAACGCCGAATGATGCCCTGGAGGTCGGCAAAAACCAGCGCCTCCGGCATGCAGCGCAAGAGATCGTCACCCAGCGTTTGTCTGATGTCAGTTTGAACATTGTTCATAAATATTTCAGTTTCGGTCGTTGATTTCTGTGCTTGAGCACTAGTTTAGCGACTGCGGCATTGCCACCTCAACGCAACGTGAATTTTCCGCCGTTTGAAGTCAACCCGATTTTGTTGGCCACCACCCAAACCGCCGCTTCCACGCGGGTGCGGAAATTAAGCTTGTGCAAAAGATTTTTTACGTGCACCTTCACGGTTCCCTCGGTAATGTCCAGATCACGCGCAATCTGCTTGTTGCTTTTTCCATCCGCCAGGCCCTGTAGGATTTGCAATTCGCGCTCCGTGAGTTCCTTGATGCTGCGATTTTTGGCCGCAGCTTCATGGTGCAATGCCTCTGCCAACTGACCGGTCAATTCAGCCGAAATCACAGTTCGACCCAAAAGGGCTTCTTTCAGCCGCAGCAGCATTTCTTCGGGCTCCATGTCTTTGAGACAATAACCGTTGGCACCGGAACGAATGGCAGCGATCAAGTCATCCGAAATGTCCGAGACAGTCAAAATCACCACGCAGGTACTCGGGCACTGTTTTTTGATGATTTGCAGCGTTTTGATGCCACCCAAGCCTTTCATGTTCAGATCGAGCAGAACCATGTCGGGTCGATGCGCCAATACCAGATCAATGCCTTCTTCACCACTGGAAGCTTCTGCCACCACCTCCAGGCCAGGCTCCAGTTCCAACAGCTGGCGAATTCCTTTGCGGAACAGGGGATGGTCGTCGATGATGACAACGGTGCTCACACTCATAAGTTTTCCGCCATCCACACCGTGGGCCGCTCGACGTTGCCATCAGGTTGACGCAAGTGCGGCTGAAAACGAAGCTCAACGCAGGTGCCAGTGGTTGCCCTGGGTGAAAAACTCAAACTGCCACCCAAGCTGTCGGCCCGCTCGCGCATGATGCAAATACCATAGTGATGGGATGCCGGCATCGTTGCCTGGTCACCCACGCCGTCATCTTCGATAGTGACACCAACCAAGCTGGCATCGACCCGTTTGAGCACCACCCAGGCGTTGGGCGTGTGCGCATGGTGCTCAACGTTGGCAAGTGCTTCACGAATAATATGTAGCACATGAATTTGTTCATTGGCCGAAAGTTCAATATCGGCCAGCGTATTGACGACCTGTAGTTGTGCGATGCCGCGCTGCTTGAATTCTTCCACCATGTTGCTGAGTGCCTGGCCCAACCCCATGCCGTCGAAGTGCATGCGAAAAGTAGTAAGCAGCTCACGCAACTGGCGGTATGCATCGTTCAATCCACTATGCAATTCGTCAATCACGTCGTGCGTCTGCTCAAGCTCTTTTGCTTCAAGCATCCGGGTCAAACGCGTGAGCTGAATTTTCAGGTACGACAGCGATTGCGCCAGTGAATCATGCAGCTCACGGGCGATCACGGTTCGTTCCTCGAACAGCGCTACCCGACGCTCCTGCTGAGAAAACTCCACCCCGGCCATTGCCGCACCGATCTGTCTGCCGACCGCCTCCAACAACTCAATCTGCCAGCCCTCGATTTGCGTGCCCGCCGGCACCATCACAGGCATGGTGCCCAGACAGCGCTCAGCGTCCCTCAATGGCACATTGAGGATGCGCCCACCTTGGTGGCATTTATCGGTCCGCAATTGCGACATGGTCGATGCGTGGCAGGCGGCACACTCCTCAATGGTGGGGTCAGTCGCATGCAGTCGCTCGACACCATTGACGGCAACCGGAAAACCAAGTTCCTGGTTTGGGCTGAAAGCGCAAACTACCACTGTCGGCAAATTGATATCGACTTCAATGGCTCGCAGCACCTGCTGCAATCGCTCCGGTGTCAGGGGCCGGTTAGAGAGCAGACGCCCGGTCTCATACAACAAAGACAAAGTCCGGTTGCTGCGTTTGAGTGCGGCAGTTTTTTGCGCCACTTGGTCTTCCAGCGTGACGTACATGCGCGAAATATTTTCGGCCATCAGGTTGAACGCCTGCGCCAGTTCGCCAAATTCACCGCCGCCGGTAACCGGTGCTCGCACCGAAAAATCGCCCTCTTTCGCATCGCGCGCAAAGCGCAACAGATTTGACAAGGTGTTGTTGAGCTGCTGATGCAACATGAAAAGAGCGGCCAATATAGTGAGCAGCATCAAAAACAGCAACCCCGCCTGAACACGTTTCAGTATGGTGATCTGTCGTTCCAGCGCTTGATCCAGACGCGCCACAAATTCATCCACGTCGCCGACAAAGCGTCGAATGCGCGGGATAGCCTGTGGTGCAACACCGGGCTGCGTGGCAACCCGCATCACCAGCGGGCGCAATTGCTGATTCCATTGCTGACTGACCTGCAAAAACAAAATGGTGAGCGAATCCTGCGTGTCGGTCGAAAGCGCCGCAACCATGTTGGGATGGTTCAGGCGCCGATCAAACTCCAACACCGCTTGCTCAACCGCACGGCTCCGGTCGCCACTGCTCAGGCTGGTGTCGGTCAGTGTCAAGGCAACCGCATATGACTGCATGCGCAGCGAGCCGGCGATATTGATGGCGCTGGCCTTGCCAGTGGTGTTCTCGGCAAAAATGACCAGATTCACGAACGACACCGTAGCGGCAACGGCCAAAATGGTCATGGCAATTTCCAGCCGACCCAGCACGGTGTGACGCGAAAAGAGACGAATCATTTGCAACTTCCTGCGGTAGGCCGCTCATCCATACTGGCGCAATGGGAATACCTCCAATTTTCCGTGCTTGCCCTGAACGCCTTCAGCAGACCCGCAACATCCAAATCGAAGGCCGCACCTGCGCAACGGATAAACATCAAGAGCCAGCATTTTGCGCCAAGTTTTGACGCTACCACTTTATGGGTAGTTGCTCATTTCACGCAGTCTTTGCGTGCTGTCTTATCGCTGTGCTTTGTCACTAGACTTCCGCCAGCATCCGCTGCCAACAGCTCTACAACAGGTGCCGATGAGGACAAAAAAATGAAACTTCTTGTTTGCCACGACGGTACTGACATCTCCCAGTCAGCGCTGGAAAAATGCGTCGCTCTGCTGGCACATCAAAAGCCGCAGGTTATTTTGGTAACAGTGATAGAAGAAGCGCTTGATGCCAGCAGTCACGCCGAAGCAGCGTTTCAAAATCACCGCAAATACATGGACACTGTCCTGAAGCGGGATGCACAGTGGGTCACCGAACATGGCCTTGACGTGAGCGTTCTGCTGGCGGTTGGCGACCCACGCAAGATGCTGATGGCGGCCATCACCAGCAAGCAGCCCGATCTGGTGGTGATTGCCAGCCGCCCCCCAAGAGGGGGCATCCGTTTTGGCAACGTCAGCGTCAGCGTCAGCGACTATTTGCTGCGCCATATCGACGATTGCCCGGTGCTGCTGATGTCCTGAACAAATCGTCAGCAGATGCTCTTAAACCCTCTCAAAATCATTGAAAGTTGAAAATGACAAGTTCTGGAAGGACCGCAGAAAAAACCATGGGCTGGGCCGACTTGCTCGCCTTTGGCCGGGCTGAAATCGCGGCGCTGCACAAAACATGGATTGCATTTTTTATCACGTTCTATGTTTGGTTCAATATGGCACCGCTGGTGTCAACCATCATGAAGAGCACCGGGTTGACGCTGGATCAACTCAAGGTATTGGCGATTTGTAACGTGGCCTTGACGGTGCCAACCCGTGTGGTCGTGGGGATGATGTGCGACCGCCTGGGTCCACGCAAAACGTTTTGCATCGTGATGTGGGCCATGGCCTTGCCCTGCTGGTGGTTCGCCCTGGCCACCAGCTACACCGAGATGCTGATTGCCCGATTGATTTTGAGCGCAGTGGGTACCGGTTTTGTGGTTGGCATTGCCATGACATCGTTGTGGTTCAAACCCAGGGATGCAGGATTTTCTCAGGGCGTTGAGGCAGGTCTCGGAAACTGGGGATCGTCGTTGGCAGCGCTCACCATGCCGATCCTGGCGCTCACGGTATTTGACAGCTGGCGCTGGGCGGTAGCGGTCAGTGGCATGGTTATGTTCCTCTACGGTGTCTATTACTGGTTTGCCATTACCGATGGTCCCAAGGGCTTTGTTCGCCCTATCGCCAGAAAGGCGCAGGCCATCGAGGTCTCCACCTGGGGTGACTTGGTGCTGGCGATCATTTGGACGATTCCGATTTGGGGCGTGTTGTCGCTGCTGGTCAGGATGGTGACCAAGAAAGGCTATATCACGTCCGATGTCTCGTACCTGTTGTACGCAGTGATTGTCATCATGGTATTGCAACAGCTCTGGGCGCTGATTAAGGTCAATGTGCCGATTCTGAAAAATGGCGTGCCCGAAGATGACAGGTACCGGTTTACCCAAGTGGGCACACTCAATGCATCCTACGTTGTGACGTTCGGCGCGGAACTCGCGGTGATTTCGATGCTGCCGTTCTTTTTTCAGAAAACATTTGAGTTGACACCGGTGATGGCCGGCATGTTCGGTTCCATGTTTGCACTGATGAATTTCTTTTCCCGGGCGCTCGGCGGTTACGTGTCGGATCGCACGCCAACGCGCAAGCTGGCGCACATGATTTATCTGGCTGGTGTCACTGGCGGTTTTATCTTGATGAGCATGATTGGACCGCAATGGCCGATTGCTGCAGCCGTGCTGGTAACCGTCATCTGTGCCATGTTCGTCACCGGTGGCTGCGGCACCACTTACGCGCTGGTGCCTTTTGTCAAGCGGCGCATTACCGGCAACGTGGCGGGCTACGCCGGGGCCTATGGCAACGTTGGGGCGGTGATCTATACCTCGGCCTATGTCTCGTTGACCGACAGTCAATTCTTTTTGATGATCGGCGCGACGGCTGCTGCGACCTTCGTTTTCTGTTTCTTTTTTCTGAAAGAGCCGGTGGGCGCATTCGCCAAGGAATACCAACTTTCCTCGGTTGACCGGGAAATGATGGCAGCCTCGCATTGATGCCGGGTTGAGTGGCTATTTTCAGTTAACCATTTGAGTCATAGAGGATACGTTATGCAAAGTAAAACAAGTCAGGTGGCATCATCTGGAGCCGAAAGCTCGGCCAGCTACAGTTCCGCCGACATCGCGCAGTGGGACCCGGAAGACAACGCCTTCTGGGAGACCAAAGGCAAGGCCATTGCCAACCGTAACCTGTGGATTTCGATTCCCAATTTGTTGTGCGGCTTTGCCGTCTGGCTGATGTGGGGGATCATCGCAGTGCAAATGCTCAACCTGGGTTTTCCATTCACGCCCGCCGAATTATTTACTTTGACCGCGATTTCGGGCCTGATGGGTGCCACGATGCGCATTCCGGCATCGTTTTATATTCGCTTGAGCGGTGGCCGCAACACCAACTTCCTGACCTCTATCCTGTTGGTTATCCCGGCCATTGGCGCGGGCTTTGCGTTGCAGGACAAAACAACGCCGCTGTGGGTCTTTCAATGCTGGGCTTTCCTGTCCGGCGTTGGTGGCGGCAATTTTGCCTGTTCCATGTCGAACATCAGCGGCTTCTTCCCCAAGCGTCTGCAAGGCACCGCACTGGGGCTCAACGCGGGCTTGGGCAACTTCGGTGTCACCACTATGCAGATTCTGATCCCATTGGTGATGACCGCCGGCGTTTTTGGCACCCTGGGTGGCGAGGCCATGACCTTGACCAAGGATTCAGGCTGGATTTTCGGCAAGATTCTTGCCGGCACACCCACCTACATTCAAAACGCCGGTTTCGTCTGGGCCTTGATCCTGCTGCCACTGATCGTTGCCGCCTGGTTTGGCATGAACAATTTACTGCCGCTCTCGCCCAATTATGGCGGCACGCTGGCGGCCTTCATCAAAATCCTGTACCTGTGGGCTCTGTCCTGTCTGGTCGGTGCCGTTGGCCTGTATCTGTATCTGCCAGCACCCACTGGTTTGGGTGTGCTCAATATGTGGGTGGCGTTGCCGCTGATCATGATCCTGACACTGCTGGTCATGAAATTTGCAGCTTTCGGTGAAATGAAAGCCAGCCTGAACAAGCAATACGCCATTTTCAGCAACAAGCACACCTGGTCGATGACCGTTCTGTACGTACTGACGTTCGGTTCATTTATCGGCTTCTCGATGGCGTTGCCACTGTCGATCACCGTCATTTTTGGCGTGCAGCACATTCCCGATGCCGCCGGCGTGATGCAGCACACGCTGAAGAACCCGAATGCGCCGTCGGCCCTCACCTACGCCTGGATCGGCCCATTCATCGGTGCCCTGATCCGCCCGGTGGGCGGCTGGATTGCCGACAAGGTCGGCGGCTCCATCGTCACGCAGATCATTTCGGCGGTGATGGTGGTGTCGTCTGCGGCGGTCGGCTACATGATGCTGCTGGCCTACAACTCGCCAGCGCCGGAGCAATATTTCACTCTCTTCATGATCCTGTTCGTGGTGCTGTTCGCCGCCACCGGGCTGGGCAATGGTTCAACCTTCCGCAGCGTTGGCGTGATTTTTGACCGCCAGCAAGCCGGTCCGGTGCTTGGCTGGACCTCGGCCGCCGCGGCCTACGGCGCTTTCATCGCACCGGTGGTCATCGGTGCCCAGGTCAAGGCCGGCACACCCGAGTATTCGATGTACGGCTTTGCCGTGTTCTACGCCCTGTGCCTGATCCTGAACTGGTGGTTCTATCTGCGCCGCGATGCCTACATCAAGAACCCTTGAACCGGCGACACCGACAAACCAGGAGACTTTCTCAAATGCATATCCCATACTTTCTATCACACGTTGCCAGCGTAGCGATCGTCACCAGCATCGTGATCACATCACCCTCGATCGCCAGTGCCCAAACCGCAACCCCGGCCGCTGCCACCACAACCAGCGCCCCGATTGTCCCCGCGCCGGCGCTGATCGAGCAAGGGCAAAGCCTGTTCCTTGGCAATGCCCGCTTCAATGCCGGTGGGCCGTCCTGCAATGCTTGCCACAACGTCAGCATCAATAGCCTCATTGCTGGCGGAACCCTGGCCAAAGACCTGACGAAGGCTTTTAGCCGTCTGGGGGCGGAAGGGGTCAATGCAATGCTGCCACGCAAGGATGAACCCTCACCCTTTCCGGTGATGCAGGCAGCGTTTCAGGGGCGAGAACTGACACCATCGGAAAGTGCTGCGCTGGTGGCCTTTTTGCAAGATGTCAGCACCAAATCAACTGAGCAGCCAGCCAGTGATTTCGGCACCAAGATGCTGCTTGCGGGGGGTTCTGGAATCGTGATTTTGCTGCTGCTTTTCGCCCTGGTCGGCACGGGGCGTAAGCGCCGCAGCGTGAATCAGGAACTGTTTGACCGTCAGCTCAAGACCGACTAGGACCGCACGCATCGAACGACGACACGGCTCGCAAATTACCTCAGGAGATAGACATGGGTTGGATTAAAGACATCATTGCACCGGACACGCGCAAGTGGGAGGAGTTCTACCGCAACCGCTTCCAGCATGACAAGGTGGTGCGCAGCACGCACGGTGTCAACTGCACCGGCGGCTGCTCCTGGCAGATTCATGTCAAGGAAGGCATCGTGGTCTGGGAAACGCAGCAGCTGGACTATCCGCTGCTGGAAAACAAACTGCCGCCTTATGAGCCGCGCGGCTGCCAGCGCGGCATTTCCTTCTCCTGGTACCTGTACAGCCCGCTGCGCATCAAGTATCCGCTAATCCGCGGCGCTCTGATTGACGCTTACCGCGCCGAGAAAGAAAAACACGGCGACCCGATGCAAGCCTGGGCTGCTTTGCAAAACGATCCGGTCAAACGCCAGGCCTATCAAAGCGCACGCGGCAAAGGCGGTTTTCGCCGCACCAGTTGGGATGAGGTGATGGAAATCATGGCCGTCGCCAACATCTACACCGCGAAAAAACATGGTCCGGACCGGGTTTTTGGATTTTCGCCGATCCCTGCCATGTCGATGATCAGTTATGCCGCAGGGGCTCGCTTCCTACAGCTCTTTGGCGGTGTCAATCTGAGCTTTTACGACTGGTATTGCGACCTGCCCACGGCATTCCCCGAGATCTGGGGCGAACAAACCGATGTCTGCGAAAGTGCCGACTGGTACAACGCCAAGATGATCGCCGACATGGGTGCCTGCCTGAATATGACGCGCACGCCCGACTGCCATTTCTTTGCCGAGTCGCGCCACAACGGCACGAAAACCGTGGTTTTTTCACCCGACTTTTCCATGGTCAGCAAGTTTGCCGACCAGTGGGTGCCGCTGCACGCTGGCAGCGATGGTGCATTCTGGATGGCTGTGACGCACGTGTTGCTGAAAGAATTTCACCATGAGCAGCAAACCCCTTATTTTCTTGATTACACCAAGCGCTTCACCGACAGTCCGATGCTGGTGGTACTGAACAAGGAGGGAAGCAACTACGTGCCAGGCCGAATGCTGCGCGCCAACCAGGTGAGCGAATACAAGGAAATCGAAAACGGCGAGTGGAAATTCATCAATATCGATGCCAAAACCGGCAAACTGGTGGTACCCAAGGGTGCCATGGGCCACCGCTACGACAAGGCCGGCGGTCAATGGAACATGAAGTGTGAGAACAGCACCGACAATGCTGCGTTTGATCCAGTGCTGACCTTGCTGGATCAGAGCGACGCGGTGCTGCAAACCGAGTTCACCGAGTTCGGACTTGACCAAAAGGCTATCCGCGGGGTGCCGGTCAAGTACGTTGACAGCGTCGATGGCAAGCTGGCAGTGACCACCATCTACGACCTGATCATGGCTCAGTACGGTGTAAGCCGCGGCCTGGCGGGAGACTACCCGCTCGATTACGACAACAAGGACGCTGCCTACACCCCGGCCTGGCAGGAGATATTTACCGGCATCGACAGCAAGACCGTGCTGCAATTTGCGCGTGAATGGGGCCATACCGCCGCCGTCACCGAAGGCAAGTGCATGATCATCATCGGGGCCGGTGTCAACCACTGGTACCACGCCAATCTGATGTACCGCGCTGGTGCCATGGCGCTGATGCTGTGCGGCTGCGTTGGCAAGAACGGCGGTGGCCTCAACCATTATGTGGGTCAGGAAAAATTGGCACCGGTGGATTCCTGGGGAACCATCATGTTGGCCAAGGACTGGGTGTCAGGCAACCGGCTCCAGCAGGCACCGCTGTGGCATTACATCAACACCAGCCAGTACCGTTACGACGGTGATTTTGCCAAATACGACACGGTTCCCAAAAATAAGCTCACCGACTTGCACAACGCCGACTCGATCTTCATGTCGGTACGCAACGGCTGGATGCCCTTCTTCCCGCAGTTCAAGGAAAACCCGCTGGCGCTCGGTCGGGAGGCCGTTGCCGGTGGTGCCGGGGATGACGAAGCGATCAAGAAACACGTGCTGGAGCGTCTCAAGAACAAGACCCTGGAGTATTCGGTGGGCGACCCGGAGGCACCCGAGAACCATCCTCGTTTGTGGTACATCTGGCGCGGCAACGCGATCGGCGGCAGCATGAAGGGCATGGAGTACTGTTTGCACCACTACCTTGGCACCCATCACAACATCATCGCCAAGGACGGTGACGAGCACACCAAAGAAGTGAAGTGGCCTGAAATTGCCGCCAGCGGCAAAATGGACCTGGTGGTGGACCTAAACTTCCGCATGGATACTTCGGCACTGTATTCGGATATTGTGTTACCGGCAGCCTCGTGGTACGAAAAAGCCGACATGAACACCACCGACATGCACACCTTCATCCATCCACTGTCGGCGGCGATTGCGCCCGTCTGGGAAGCCAAGACCGATTGGGCCATTTTTCGCGAGCTGGCCAAGGCCACCAGCGAAGTGGCCAAGAAGTATTTGCCCGAGGTGCAGGTCGATGTGACCATGGCACCCCTGGCGCATGACTCGGTCGATGAGATCAGCCAACCCCACCTGAAGGACTGGTATCACGGCGAATGCGAGGCCATTCCAGGCAAGACCATGCACAAGCTCGGCGTGATCCGGCGTGATTACACCAAGATCTATGAAAAATTCATTACTTTGGGAGACAGCGCCCGCAACGCCGGTATGGGTGCTCACGGCAACCACTATGCTTGTTCCCAGGAGTACGACGAAATGCTCGACTCCAAGCATTTCCCGACCGAACTTGTTGACGGAAAAACCTACCCCTCGCTGAAAGATGATGTCTCGGTCTGCAACGCCATTCTGCATTTGTCCACGCTAACCAATGGCGAGCTGGCGCTGCGGGCTTACCAGAACATGGAGAAAAAAACCGGACTGGCGCTGGCCCACCTGGGTCAGGGCAGTAAGGACGTGCGTATCAACTATGCCGATCTGCAAGCCCAGCCACGCCGCTACAACAACTCTCCGCTATGGTCCGGTTTGATGACGGCAGGACGCGCCTACGCGGCTTTTAGCTACAACATCGAAAACCTGGTGCCGTTTCGCACGCTGACGGGCCGCCAACACTTCTATCTTGACCACGACATGTACATCGCCTACGGTGAGCATTTGCCAACCTACAAACCTTCACCCAAACCCGAAGCCTACGGAGACCTGAAGGAAACCATGAAAGCCGGCAAAACCAAGGTACTCAACGCACTGACCCCGCACGGCAAATGGCACATCCACTCGACCTTCGGCGACAACCTGCGCATGATGACCTTGCACCGCGGCATTGAACCCTGCTGGCTGTCGGAAAAGGATGCCGCCGAGATGGACATCAAGGACAACGACTGGGTTGAGGTGCACAACGACAATGGTGTTTTTGCGACCCGGGCCGTGGTCACCTCGCGCATACCGGCGGGGGTCTGCATCGTCTATCACTCCACCGATCGAACCTTGGGCATTCCCAAGTCGCAAGTCAGAGGCGGCAAGAAGCGCGCCGGTGGTCTGAACAGTTTTACCCGTATCCACCTCAAACCCAACAATCTGGCGGGCGGCTACGGCCAGTTCTCGTACCACTTCAATTACTGGGGACCCATTGCCTGCAATCGCGACACCCATGTGACCGTCACCAAGATGGACAAGGTCGTTTTCTGATTCGCCGTTAAGGACTATATAACATGGATATCCGCTCACAAATATCAATGGTGTTTCATCTGGACAAGTGCCTGGGTTGCCACACCTGTTCGGTGGCCTGCAAGAACATCTGGACCGACCGCAAGGGTGCCGAGTACATGTACTGGAACAATGTGGAAACCAAGCCCGGCACGGGTTTCCCGACCAAATGGGAAGACCAGAGCATCTACAAAGGCGGTTGGGAGAGCATCGGCGGTTCGCTGCAACTCAAGGGCGCTGGCAAACGCAAAGGCCTGCTCAATATTTTCCACAATCCCAACATGCCCGTGCTCGATGACTACTTCGAGCCTTTCACTTACAAGTACCTGGATCTGATCGAGTCACCCGAGGGTGACTGCCAGCCAACAGCCCGGCCGATATCGCTGATTACCGGCAAACCGATGGACATCAAGATGGGGCCGAACTGGGACGACGACCTCTCCGGCACACCCGATTTTGCGCGCAAGGATCCCAATCTGGCCAACCTCACACCGGCCGAGCAGGAGGCGATGTTCCAACTGGAAAAAATGGCTTTCTTTTATCTACCGCGCATCTGCAACCACTGCCTCAACCCGGCTTGCGTTGCCGCTTGCCCGTCAGGCGCCATTTACAAACGCGGTGAAGACGGTGTCGTATTAATCAACCAGAACGTCTGCCGCGCCTGGCGCATGTGCGTCACTGCCTGCCCCTATAAAAAGACCTACTACAACTGGAACACCGGCAAGTCGGAAAAATGCATTCTTTGTTATCCCCGCATTGAGGCCGGTCTGGCACCGGCCTGCATGCACTCATGCGTGGGCCGCATCCGCTATCTCGGCGTGCTGCTCTACGATGCTGATCGGATCGAGCAAGTTGCATCAGCGCCCGAGGGTGATCTGGTCAACCAGCACCTGAGCATGATCCTCGATCCGTTTGATCCGGAGGTCATCGCATCGGCCAAGGCCAACGGCATCGCCGACTCGACGATCGAAGCAGCGCAGAATTCGCCGGTCTATAAGTTCGTCAAGGAGTGGGGCCTGGCGTTGCCGTTGCACCCCGAGTTCCGCACCTTGCCGTCGCTATTTTATGTGCCGCCGATGTTGCCCGTGATGGCCAGCATCAAGCAGGTGGATAACACCGCACAAAACGGCAAACTCAATGACATCTCCAAAGTATGGAGTGACACCTGGCTTTACGATACATCGACCACCGATTTCTTTGGCGATATTGACAATGCCCGTTTTCCGCTCAAATACTTGGCAAGTTTGTTCAGTGCCGGCAATGTTGATCAGGTCAAGGACCGCATGAAGAAACTCATGTCAATCCGTATTTACCGGCGCTGGAAAACGGTTGGCGACATTTCCGAGCAGGCAGCGCTGGCCGCGCTGAGCCAGGTCGGCTACAGCCCTGAGATGGCAGAGGCGGTCTATACCCTGACTTCGCTGGCCAAGTTCGATTCCCGCTTCGTGATACCCGCGGCACACCGCGAGCAGGCCATCGAAATGCTGGAGTTCACTGGTGACCGCAAGGGCAACACTGGCTTTGGCTTCAAGGAAGACACCATGGTCAGGGGCATGTAAATCATGAATTACGCACACTACAACGACTTGGCCGGCCTGTTCGATTTTCCGGGGCCAGAATACCGGCCCCAGGCAAAACGACTGCTGACTTTCCTCGCTGAGCACTATCCGCAAGCAGCAACCGAGTTGCAATTATTCCTCGACGTGATCCCGGATTCCGAGAACAGTTTGCAGGAACTCTATACCCGAACTTTCGAAATTCAGTCCTTGACGACCCTGGGCATCGGCTACATCCTGTTCGGCGACGACTACAAACGCGGCGATCTGCTGGCCAACTTGAACCGTGAGCATGGCTTGGCCGGCACCGACTGCCATGGCGAACTGGCTGACCACCTGCCCAATGTGCTGCGACTGATTCCCCTGCTCCAGGATGACGACCTGCGGCAAGAACTGGTGGCAGATTTGCTCCTGCCAGCGGTGGCGCTGATGATTCAGGAATTCGACCCTGAACGAATTTTGAAAAAAGACGAGAACTACCAGAAACACTACAAGACGCTGATCGAAACTCCGGTGACTGACAAAACCATTTTTTGCCGCCCCTTCAAAGCGCTGCTGCAGGTGCTGAGCACCGACTTCCAGACTGCCGCTGCCAGTGGCATGGCAGCGGAAATCGTCGCCAACCATCAGAGCGCTGATTTTCTCGGAATGATTGAGCGGGAAATGGAAGTGGAAGCGACCGCTAACGGCAACAACAGTGGCGCTGACCACTGATCACAGGAAACGGACACCATCATGAACGCACTTGGCAATTTTCTGACCATCGGCTTGCCCTACACGGCAATCGTGCTATGCGTGGTCGGTTGTATTTACCGCTATCGAGCCACCGGCTTCAAAATATCTTCGCTGTCGTCCCAGTTTCTTGACAGCGAAAAGCTCTTTTTTGGCAGCCTGCTGTTTCACTGGAGCATCCTGGTGGTGTTCACGGGCCACCTGCTGGCTTTCTTGTTTCCGTCGTGGATTTTGAGCTTGAACAGCAACCCGACCAACCAGATCATTTTTGAGTTGCTGGGTTTCACTTTCGGTCTGGGCACGCTGCTGGGCCTGGTCTGGTTGTTCATCCGTCGGCTCAGCAATGCCCGCTTGCAAATGGTGACCAGCCGGATGGACATCGCAATCGAGTTGTTGATCATTGTGCAGGTCGCTTTGGGCTGCTGGATCGCGTTCAATTATCGCTGGGGTTCATCCTGGTTTGCCAGCGACCTCACGCCTTACCTGTGGTCTATCCTTGGCCTGGATCCACAGACTGCCGCCGTCATGGCTTTGCCCGGCGTGGTACTGATTCACGTCGCGGTGGCCTTCGTCATTCTGGCCATGATCCCGTTTACCCGCTTGGTGCACTTTCTGGTGGCACCGTTTAGCTATATTTCGCGACCCTATCAACAAGTCATCTGGAACTGGAATCGCAAAACCATCCGCGATCCCAACACCGCCTGGTCCGAGGCTCGCCCCAAGAACAACTGAACAGGCAAGATCATGGAACACATCCTCAAACGGATCGACCCAGTGAAAAAACAGCCCCAGCAGGGTCTGACGGCAGCGGATGCCCTGTCGCCCATGGACCCACCCGATGCCTTCGCACCGCCAAACATCCAACCGGTGACTCTGGAAGAGATGCATCCATTTCTGCGGCAGTTGGTCACGGAACATCGTCCACTGCTGAGCGAAGTGGATGCCTTTGAAAATGCAATTCTTGCAATCCAGAAGAGTGGCTACACCCAAGAGGCGGATGCACAACTCAAACACTTTCTGAACTTTTTTGATGAGGGATTCATCGCGCACCACCGACATGAAGAATCAGCGCTGTTCCCATTGTTGCGCCAACGCTTGCTGGCCAGCGCCGAGCATAGCAGTGGGAAAAACGCCCAGACACCGGTGGATCTGATGCAGGACGAGCACACGAAGGCTGTTCAATTGGCCGCCGTAATTCTCAATTTTCTTGGCCTGGCATTTCGCTTTTCCGATGAAAAAACACGCCTGACCATACTGGATGCAGCATTGGAACAGAGCCGGTTTTTGGTCGAACTGCTGCGCCTGCATGTCTTCCGTGAAGACAATCTTATTTTTCCGATGGCGCAGCGGCTAATAACTGCCACCGAATTTGAACAAATGTCTTAGCCACCTGACCCGTCGTTCATCTGGTCGTTGAAAGCAGCCATGCTTTCGGCTGCGCCAACTTCGCGTGGCAAGGCATCGCGGACCGAGAAAATTCCCATGATTTTGCCGGCCGCTGAGATGATCGGCAAATGCCGGAAACCGCGCTCGATCATGATCAGCACCGCTTCGGCCACCCTGGTCTCGGGTGTCACGCTCTGCGGGTTGTGTGTCATCACCGCTGAAGCCAGTGTGCTCTTGGGATCAAGCGCCTTGGCCAGCACCCGCGTCATCAGATCGCGCTCAGTCAGAATGCCTTGCACCACGCCGGCCGTGTCAATGACGAGAATGCTGCCGCAATTGGCCTTGGTCATCAGGCAAGCCGCATCCCAGACGCTGGCCTGCGGTGCAACGCTCACGACATGGCGCTGCGAAACAGATTGAAATACGGTGCGTTCTGGCATGATGTGGATCCTGTTCGAAACAATGAATTGAAAAATTCTACCCGGCATCAACGCAAACCGGCGTTGATCTTTCCCAGTTCGGCCGTGCCGGGACACAGTTGCCTGACACCCAACTGGTTCAGCGGTGTGTCGCTGGTGTTCATCGCCACATGCAAATCCACCGCCAGCGGATCGACATAGATCAAACCGGTAACCACTTCACCGCGCGACTGGTGCAAGTTCATGTAGCTCAGTGCCGAATTGCGATCGGTCGGATCGTAGTCCGTGGCGAGCTTGTGCAGGCGCAAATTGGTGCCATCGTGCTGTTCGACTTCGATCGTCGTCCCTGCTGCGTAATCGGTGGTGATTTCGCTGCGACGCGGAACAAAATCGATGCGACTGACGGCTTCGTTGTGCTGGCGCACGTAATCGTAACTCTTGGTGCTGCCGGCGTGATTGTTGAACGTGACACACGGGCTGATGATGTCAATGAAGGCCGCGCCACCGTGCTCGATCGCACCTTTGATCAAAGGCACCAGTTGCGCTTTGTCACCGGAAAAGCTGCGTGCCACGTAGGTCGCGCCCATTTGCAGCGCCAACGCCACCAAATCGATCGGGCTGTCGCGGTTGATAGCCCCTTTTTTGCTCTTGGAGCCACGGTCTGCCGTGGCCGAAAACTGCCCTTTGGTCAGACCATAAACGCCGTTGTTATAGACCATGTAAGCCATGCGAACGCCACGACGCATGGCGTTGACAAATTGTCCCAGACCAATGGAAGCCGAATCGCCGTCACCGGAGACACCCAGATAGAGCAGATCGCGGTTGGCCAGGTTGGCACCGGTCAGCACCGAGGGCATGCGCCCATGCACCGTATTGAAACCGTGCGAGGCACCCAGAAAGTAGGTCGGGGTCTTGGAACTGCAACCAATGCCCGAGAGCTTGGCCACCCGGTGCGGCTCGATGTTGAGCTCGAAGCAGGCCTGAATGATGGCGGCCGAAATCGAGTCGTGGCCGCAACCGGCGCACAGGGTGGAAACCGGGCCTTCATAGTCGCGCCGGGTAAAACCGACCTTGTTGGCGGTCAGTGCCGGATGGTGCATCCGGGGTTTGGCAATGTAGGTCATGCTGCCTCCTTTTGCAGGGAAGTCTTGGAAGATTTTGGCATCAAGGTCTTCAGTTTGTCACTGATGGTTTGGGTGATGAAGCGTGCGGTGATGGGTGTGCCGTCGTAGTGCAGCACCCGGATCAGACGTGCCGGATCGACTTCGAGTTCATTGATCAGCAGCGTTCGCATTTGGGCGTCGCGATTTTGTTCCACCACAAATACCTGATCGTGAGAAGCAATGAAATCCACCACCGATTGTGGAAACGGAAATGCCAGCAGACGCAACGCATCCACATGCAACCCCTGCCCAGCGAGCACGTCCAGCGACTCGTGCATCGATGGGCTGGTAGAGCCAAAGTAGATCACGCCAAAACGCGTCGGTTTGGCGGCTTTGCGCAACACCGGCTGTGGCACCAGCGTGGCCGCCGTTTTGAACTTCTTGAGCAGGCGCTCCATGTTGTAGGTGTAGTCCGGGCCACGCTCGGAATACTTGGCATAGGCATCTTTGGAGGTGCCACGGGTAAAGTAGCTGCCGCGCTTGGGATGCGTACCGGGCAGGGTGCGCCACGGAATGCCATCGCCATCAACATCCTTGTAGCGGCCAAAATCCTTGCCGGCTTCAAGCTCGGCAGCGGTCATGACTTTGCCGCGGTCGTACTCGCGCGCATCGTCCCAGACAAAGGGTTCGCAAAGGCTTTGGTTCATGCCGATGTCCAAATCGGACATGACAAAAATCGGAGTCTGCAAGCGATCAGCCAGATCAAGCGCAGTAGCCGCGTGCTCAAAACACTCGTGCGGGTCTTTCGGAAACAGCATCACGTGCTTGGTGTCACCGTGCGAAGCGTAAGCGCAGGAGAGCAAATCCGACTGCTGCGTGCGTGTGGGCATGCCCGTCGATGGGCCACCGCGCTGCACGTCGATCAGTGTGACCGGGATTTCAGCAAAATAAGCCAGCCCAATAAATTCCGTCATCAGCGAGATGCCGGCCCCTGATGTGGCCGTGAACGAGCGTGCCCCGTTCCAGCCGCCACCGATGGCCATGCCGATCGAAGCCAGTTCATCTTCAGCCTGCACAATGGCGTAATAGTGTTGGCCGTTCTCGGGATCGATGCGGAACTTGTCGCAATATTTCTGGAACGCTTCCGGCACCGATGACGATGGCGTGATCGGGTACCAGGCGGCCACCGTGGCACCGCCGTAAACGCAACCCAGACCCAGCGCGCTGTTGCCATCCACAAAAATCTGATCGCCCACTTTGTTTGAGCGCTGCACCCGGATTCCCAGCGGTGCCTGTAGATGCTGCTTGACGTAATCGCGGCCCAGATTCAAGGCTTTCACGTTGGAGTCGAGCAAACGCTCTTTGCCCTTGAATTGCTCGGCAAAAAGCTTCTCAAACACCTCGGCTTCAACGTCAAGTAGCACCGAGAGCGCACCAACATAGATGATGTTCTTGAACAACTGGCGCTGACGCGGGTCGGTGTAGGCAGCGTTGCTGATTTCGGTCAGCGGAATACCGATGACCTGGACATCCTTGCGGAATTTTGCTTCCGGAATCGGTCGCGTGCTGTCGTAAAAAAGATAGCCACCCGGTTCAATCTCAGCCACATCCTGGTCCCAGGTCTGTGGATTCATCGCCACCATCATGTCCACACCACCGCGACGGCCGTGATAGCCTTTTTCGCACACCCGCGCTTCGTACCAGGTTGGCAGGCCCTGGATGTTGCTGGGGAAAATATTGCGTGGGCTCACCGGCACGCCCATGCGCATCACCGCTTTGGCAAACAGTTCATTGGCAGAAGCGGAGCCAGAGCCGTTGATATTGGCAAACTTGATGACGAAATCGTTAATGGCTTCAATGCGCTTCATGCGGCCTCCTTTTGAGCTGATTGGCTGTCACGACACCGTGGGCCGGCATGGGTCGTGTTGAGCAAGAATTTCTGCATGTCCCAAGCACCCGTCGGGCAACGCTCGGCGCACAGGCCGCAATGCAGGCAGACGTCTTCGTCCTTGACCATGATGCGGCCAGTCTTGAGTTCGGCGGAAACCATCAAGTCCTGGGCCGTGTGCAGCGCAGGTGCTTTCAGGCGCGAACGCAAATCGGCTTCATTGCCAATGTTTGTAAAAGTAATGCAATCCATCGGGCAGATGTCAGCACAGGCATCGCACTCGATGCAGGTATCGCGGTTGAATACAGTCTGCACGTCGCAGTTCAGGCAGCGGCTGGTTTCCTTGAAAGCGGTGCCCGCATCAAAACCCAGCTCCACTTCAACGCGGATACTGGCCAAAGCAATTTCGGCCTTGGCCCATGGCACTTTAAAGCGTGTGTCGCCCGACACATCGTTGCTGTAGCTCCACTCATGAATGCCCATTTTTTGCGACATCATTATGGTCAGCGGTGCCGGACGCACGGCAACGTCTTCAGCGTGGAGGAAGCGGTCTATTGACACCGCCGCTTCATGGCCATGGGCCACCGCCGTGATGATGTTTTTCGGACCGTAGGCGGCATCACCGCCAAAAAAGACATTGGGCACCGTGGACTGGAAAGTATCCTGGGTCAGCACCGGCAGGCCCCAGCGGTCAAACTCGATGCCGCAGTCGCGCTCAATCCAGGGAAAAGAATTTTCCTGACCGACTGCCACCAGCACCGTGTCACACTCAAATGTCACGTCGGGCACGCCGGTCGGAACCAGGCTGCGTTTGCCCTTTTCGTCATAGACCGCACGCACCACCTCAAACGTCATGCCAGTGAGCTTGCCATCGACATGGTTGAAGCTTTTTGGCACGTGGTAATTGATGATTGGGATGCCCTCGTGCTGGGCGTCTTCTTTTTCCCACGGCGAAGCTTTCATTTCTTCGTAACCGCTGCGCACAATCACCTTGACATCCTCGCCGCCCAGACGCCGGGCCGAACGGCAGCAGTCCATCGCCGTGTTGCCGCCACCGAGAACGATAACGCGCTTGCCGACCTTGGTGACGTGGCCGAATGAAACCGACGACAACCAGTCAATACCAATGTGGATATTGGCGCTGGCCTTCTTGCCACCGGGCAAATCCAGCACGCGCCCGCGCGGTGCACCGCAGCCGACAAAAATGGCATCGTAGCCTTGCGTCATCAAGGTCTTGATGGAATCGACTTTTTGCCCGCTCTTGAATTTCACCCCCAAATCCAGCACGTAGCCGGTTTCTTCGTCGATCACTTCTTCAGGCAGGCGGAAATGCGGAATTTGCTGGCGCATGAAACCGCCCGCTTTGGCTTCGCTCTCGAAAACCGTGACCTCGTAGCCCAGCGGCACCAGGTCGCGCGCCACCGTCAGCGAGGCCGGTCCGGCACCGACGCAGACAATGCGCTTGCCGTTGGGTGCCGCCACTTTGGGCATGCGCGCTTTCACGTCGCCCTTGTTGTCGGCTGCAACGCGCTTGAGGCGGCAAATCGCCACTGGTTCGGGCTTGGCGCCGTTGTTTTCCTCCACCCGGCCACGCCGACAAGCGGGCTCGCAGGGACGGTCGCAAGTGCGGCCCAGAATGCCGGGGAAAACGTTCGAGACCCAGTTGATCATGTAGGCATCGCTGTAGCGGCCTTGCCCGATCAAACGGATGTATTCAGGAACCGGGGTGTGGGCCGGACAGGCCCATTGGCAGTCAACAACTTTGTGAAAGTAGTTGGGATTGGCTGTATTGGTAGCTTGCAAGTGACTCTCCTACGCCTTCATTG
This sequence comes from Rhodoferax sp., assembly GCA_036171375.1. Lineage (GTDB taxonomy): Bacteria > Pseudomonadota > Gammaproteobacteria > Burkholderiales > Burkholderiaceae_C > Rhodoferax. The sequence goes on from JAVHQY010000188.1 coordinate 30,635, forward strand.
CACAGCGCGGACGGCTGCGAGGGGTGCGAGTTTACACCGGGGTGTTCATCCCAAATCCCTGCAAAGCCCCGGGAATTGCTGAAATCTGCTCCAGATCAGCGCAGCTTTGACCCAGCGCAAAGTGTCAGGCTTGGGCGTTGGCGCTCACCGGCAAAACCCGGCAAGCTTGCCAAAAGCGTCAACCACGGCGGCCGGTGCCTGCACCAGTTCGATCAGCACACCCTCGCCGCTGATCGGAAATTGATCATTTCCTTTGGGATGCAGGAAACAAATATCAAAACCAGCAGCGCCTTTGCGAATGCCACCGGGTGCGAACCGCACACCGTGCCCCGACAGCCACGTCACGGCGGCGGGCAAATCGTCAATCCACAATCCAACGTGATTCAGTGGCGGCAGGTGGACTGCGGGCTTTTTCTCAATATCGACCGGCTGCATCAAGTCAACTTCAAGCTTGAGCGCGCCGCTGCCGATGACACAAATATCCTCATCGACGTTTTCGCTCTCGCTCCTGAAGTTGCCAGCGGGTGCCAGCCCCAGCATCTCCACCCACAGTTTGCGCAAGGCAAGCTTGTCGCTGGCACCAATGGCAAGGTGCTGGATGCCAAGTACCTTGAAAGGCCGCAGCGATGCCGGCTGATGATCCATGCTCATGCAAACTCCACGATGGGCTGATCCACCACCAGACTTTCACCTTTGGCTGCCAGCACTTTGCCCACCACACCGTCCGCCGCGGCAAACAGCACGTTTTCCATTTTCATGGCTTCGATCACCGCGACGCGCTCACCCGCTAGAACTTTTTGCCCCACTTGCACCGCCACGTCAACCAGCAGACCTGGCATCGGAGAGAGAACGAAACGGCTCATGTCGGGAGCCGGCTTGAACGGCATGAGCGCATGCAACTGCGCCATGCGCGGCGAAATCACCAGCGCGTCGATGCGCCGACCGTTGTGCTGCACGCGCAGCGCCAGCGGGTTTTTTGGCGTGCCACGTTCAACCTGCGCGGTAAATGGCTGTCCGTTCACGCTGCCTTTGATGACCCTATCGTTCAGCCGCGACTGGCTCCGAATTTCATAGCAATTGGTGCCAACCGTGACTTTGGCCGAACCGGTCTCGCCGACAAACTCATCCACATGCACTGCCGTGTAAGCGTTGTGACCTTCGGCACCGAGTGTGACCACGCCGTAATCCTTGCCGGCGTTGACGGCATAGCCCGGCAACTGGCCACTGATGCTGGCAGCGCGCTCGCGCGACTTACGCCGAACAAAAGCCGCCAGTGCAGTCAAAAACGCTTCGTCGTCGTGCGCCACATCCTCGGAGCGGAAACCCTGCGCGTAATGTTCGGCAATAAAACCGGTGTTGAAGTCACCCGCAACAAACTTCGGGTGCGCCAACAGCGCCGCCTGAAACGGGATGCTGCTGCTGACACCGCGAATGACGAAACCATTGAGCGCTTCACGCATTTTGGCAATTGCTTCAAGGCGGTCTTTGCCGTGCACAATCAACTTGGCAATCATCGAGTCGTAGTACATGGAAATTTCGCCACCATCCTGCACCCCGGTGTCCACGCGCACGCCTTGCCAATGCTCAACATCACCCGCGAACATCGTCTGCGCCGGTGGCGCAAAACGCACCAAACGACCGGTGGAGGGCAAAAAATTGCGAAACGGATCCTCGGCGTTGATGCGGCACTCCATGGCCCAGCCGTCGCGCTTGACCTGGGACTGGGTCAGCGGCAGTGCCTCACCGGCTGCCACACGAATCATCAGCTCGACCAAGTCCAGGTGCGTGATGCATTCGGTCACCGGGTGTTCCACCTGAAGCCGGGTGTTCATCTCCAGAAAATAAAAGTTCTGGTCCTTGCCGACCACAAATTCCACCGTACCGGCGCTTTGGTAATTGACTGCTTTGGCCAACGCCACCGCCTGCTCGCCCATGGCTTTGCGCGTGGCCTCGCTGATGAAGGGCGAAGGCGCTTCTTCCAGCACTTTCTGGTGCCGGCGTTGCAAGGAGCATTCGCGCTCGTTGAGATAAATCACGTTGCCAAAACTGTCGCCGATCAACTGGATTTCAATGTGACGCGGATCCTCGACGTATTTCTCGACAAACACGCGGTCGTCACCAAACGCGCTGCGCGCTTCATTGCGGCAACTGGTGTATCCCTCAAACGCCTCTTTATCGTTGTAGGCCACGCGCAAACCCTTGCCGCCCCCACCGGCACTGGCCTTGATCATGACAGGGTAGCCAATGCCCTTGGCGATTTCCACGGCTTTTTCGGCGGTCTCAATGGCGGCGTTGACACCGGGGATGCAGTTCACACCAGCAGCATTGGCCAGTTTTTTCGACGCAATCTTGTCACCCATGGCGGCCATCGACTGATGCTTGGGGCCGATAAAGACGATGCCTTCTTCTTCTACCTGTTTGGCAAAAGCAGCGTTTTCACTCAGGAACCCGTAGCCGGGGTGCAGTGCCTGCGCGCCGGTTTGCTTGCAGGCGGCAATGATTTTGTCGGCCCGCAAATAACTGTCACGGCTGGCGGCCGGGCCAATGTTGACGGCTTCATCGGCGAGCAGCACAAAGCGCGCGTCCTTGTCCGCATCGGAATAAACGGCGACCGTTTTGATGCCCATTTTTTTCGCCGTGATGATGACGCGGCAAGCAATCTCGCCGCGATTGGCGATCAGGATTTTGGTAAACATAT
>JAVHQY010000189.1:0-9423 GCA_036171375.1 Rhodoferax sp.
TCGCCTTCGGCATCGCGAATCAGGTCCAGCGCCATCCATTCGACGAAGAAGTTGGTGCGCGACTTGACGTTTTGCTGGTACAGCGTGTGCAGCATGGCGTGACCGGTGCGGTCGGCCGCGGCACAGGCGCGTTGCACCGCTTTTTCACCGTGGTTGCTGGTGTGGCCACCAAACGGCCGTTGGTAGATCGTGCCGTCAGGGTTGCGGTCAAACGGCATGCCGTAGTGCTCAAGGTCATACACCACCTTGGGCGCTTCGCGGCACATGAATTCAATCGCATCCTGGTCGCCCAGCCAGTCGCCACCCTTGATGGTGTCGTAAAAGTGGAAGTCCCAGTTGTCTTCATTCATGTTCGACAGCGAAGCGGCAATGCCGCCTTGCGCTGCGACGGTGTGCGAGCGGGTGGGGAAAACCTTGGACAGAACGGCCACGTTCAGGCCGGCGTTGGCGAGCAGCAGCGAAGCACTCATGCCGGAGCCGCCGGCACCGACGATGACAACATCAAATTTGCGTTTGGTAATTTTGGAAGTAGCAGTCATGATTTTAGGAAGTCTCGGTTGATGGCCAGCTCAGGCGGGTGCCGCGCGACCATGAGAACGGATAGGGGGTCAAGCCAGGGCGCAACTGAATTTACAGCCGCCACAGAACCTGAATCGCCCAGCCAGAGCAGGCGACCAGCCAGATGATGGAAAACGCATCCAGAAACAGGCGCGTGCCGTACGGCTTGACGTAGTCCATGAACACATTGCGCATGCCAACCCAGACGTGGTAGAGCAGCGCCAGGATGACGCTGAAAGTCAGCGCTTTCATCCACTGCGGCGAAAAAATGCCGGCCCACGACTCGTAGCCGATCGGCCCTTTGGAAAACAGGAGCTCGGCCAACACCAGCAGCGTGAACAGCGCCATCAATACCGCCGTCAGCCGCTGCGACAGCCAGTCGCGCATGCCATAGTGCGCGCCAACCACCAGGCGCTTGGAACCAAAATTAACAGCCATGATAAGTTTCCTTGTCAGTAAAGGGGCGGTGTCAAAAACTTGCGCCCGGGAAATTCAATAAAGACCAAACAGCTTGGCGCCCAGAATCAGCGTCAGGCCCAGCGTCAGCACCAGCACCGAAACGGCAGTGGATTTGCCGAACTCCTTGGTGCACGACTCATGATGGGTGTCCATCCAGAGGTGGCGGAAACCGGCGAAGAAGTGATGCAGGTAGGCCCAGATCATTCCCAGCACGACCAGTTTCCACAGGAAACCGGGCAGGCCCCACATGCCAACATTGAACACCGCCTTGAATTTCTCAAACGAAATCTCCGACGAGATCGAGTTGTCGAACAGCCAGATGATGAGCGGCATCAAGATAAACAGGATGGCGCCGCTGACGCGGTGCATGCCGGAGACGATGGAAGCCAGCGGCCATCGGTAGGTGATGAGAGCACTGCCCTCAATGTTGGAGAACTGCGGCCTTGGTTTGGTCGCGCCGGTGACGGAATCAGACATACATTGTTTCCTTTGCTTTAAGTATCTGCTCGGCAAAAGCCCGGGCATCAAACCGAAACATTCTATTGCAAGGACTGCGCCCTGCCGCACTAACTGCCGGGAGCTTGATCTGCAACAAAAAGTGTGTTGGTTGACAAGCGTTGCGTGTTCACGTTTTTCCCAACTGCCAACGGCAAACAAGCGGCCGCACGCCCAGCCACAGCGCCCCGCCAGCGCTGCGCACGATGAACCATTGGGCATCGTGTTGCAGCCGTCAAACTTTGACCAGCAATGTTTTTCAAGAGTAAACTTGCGCCGCGTTGAAGGCGGCTCGAACCACTTTTGGTGCCAATATCAACACCCATTTCTCAACACTTCTGGAGTTTTTACCATGAGCAAAAAGCCCGTTCGCGTCGCCATCACCGGAGCCGCAGGTCAAATTGGTTACGCCATCCTTTTCCGCATTGCCGCTGGCGAAATGCTGGGGCCGGACCAACCGGTGATTCTGGAGCTGCTTGAAGTTCCCATGGAAAAGCCGCAGCAGGCGCTGCAAGGCGTGATGATGGAGCTGCAAGACTGCGCCTTCCCGCTGCTGGTGGGCATGCACGCGCACAGCGACCCGATGACGGCTTTCAAGGATGCCGACTACGCCTTGCTGATCGGCTCGCGGCCGCGCGGCCCGGGCATGGAGCGCGCCGAGTTGCTGGCCGTCAACGGTGCCATTTTCACCGCCCAGGGCAAGGCGCTCAACGCGGTGGCCAGCCGCAACGTCAAGGTGCTGGTGGTGGGCAACCCGGCCAACACCAATGCCTACATCGCCATGAAGAGCGCGCCCGATCTGCCGAGCAAGAATTTCACCGCCATGCTGCGCCTGGACCACAACCGCGCACTGAGCCAGCTCGCTGCCAAGACTGGCAAGGCGGTGGCCGACATTCAAAACATGGCGGTGTGGGGCAATCACTCGCCAACCATGTACGCCGACTACCGCTTTGCCACGGTGGGCGGTGCCAGCGTCAAGGACATGATCAACGACCAGGCCTGGAACGCCGACACCTTCCTGCCTACCGTGGGCAAGCGCGGTGCTGCCATCATCGCCGCACGCGGTGTCTCGTCAGCCGCTTCGGCCGCCAATGCCGCCATCAACCACATGCACGACTGGGTCTTGGGAACGAATGGAAAATGGGTCACCATGGGAATCTCCTCCACCGGCTTGTACGGCATTCCGGCTGGCACCATGTTTGGTTTTCCGGTCACCTGCGAAGGCGGCGAATTCACGGTGGTGCCGGGTTTGCCGATCGATGCTTTCAGCCGGGAACGCATCAACAAGACACTCAAGGAGTTGCAGGACGAACAAGCGGGCGTGGCCCATCTGCTCTGAGAGGATTCACGCGCTGGTCGCTGCCGCTGCGATAACGCGCGGCGACCAGACTGACAAGTTGTCGGGCCGCCCGGCTCGCGGCAGGCACAGGAGTCAAAAAAATGATTAAGAAATTCCTTGCATCAATTTTGCTGACTGCTGTGCCTTTTGTTTTGCTGGCGCAGACCAACCCCAATGTCAGCCACAAGATCAAACCCAGCAACAAAAGCCGCATCGAGGCCAGGCGCCAGGCAAGCGAAATGGCAGTTGGCATCCAGGCCGCTGAAGAAGCGCTCACGCCAGCCCAGTTGCTGATCGGCAAAAGCGTTCACCGCGGCCGCTTGCCGTGCGAGCTGGGTGCTATGGTGGTACTGAGCGAAGATGAACACGTGCCAGGTTATTTCAACGTCCTCCTCAAAACGCAGAAATTTCGCATGTTTCCGGTTGAGACCAGTACCGGCGCGGTGCGGCTCGAAGACCATCACGCCGGTGCCGTCTGGCTACAGTTGCCCAACAAATCGATGCTGATGAGCCAGAAATTGGGGCAACGTCTGGCCGACGATTGCCGCAGTCCGGAGCAGCAGAAAGTGGCCGAGATGATGCTCGCTCACCCACCGCAGAGCATCCTTGAAGCAGCTACCCAAAGTTCCGTGCACTGATCGCGCTAGCCCGCGCAACGTCATTCACAAATTCCAAATTCAAAACCTCATCCAATCAGAAAGAAACTATGCTGCAAACCTACCGCTCCCACGTTGCTGAACGGGCTGCTCTTGGCATACCCCCGCTGGCGCTGTCAGCGCAACAAACGGCCGACCTGATCGAGCTGCTGAAAAACCCGCCCAAAGGCGAACAAGCCTTTTTGCTTGACCTCATCACGCACCGCGTTCCCGCCGGTGTCGATGATGCTGCCAAGGTCAAAGCCAGCTACCTGGCAGCGGTGGCGCACGGCAGCGAAAAATGTGCGCTGATTTCACCTGTCAAAGCCACTGAGCTGCTCGGTACCATGCTGGGCGGCTACAACATCAGTGCCTTGATCGAACTGCTCGACCAACCGGCCGTCGCGCAGGTGGCGGCCAACGGCTTGAAGAAGACGCTGCTGATGTTTGACCAGTTTCACGACGTGCAGGAAAAAGCGGCCAAGGGCCACGCGCTGGCCAAAGAGGTGTTACAAAGCTGGGCCGATGGCGAGTGGTTTACCTCCCGCCCCGAGGTTCCAGCATCGATCAAGATTACGGTTTTCAAAGTCGCCGGTGAAATCAACACCGACGATTTGTCGCCCGCGCCCGATGCCTTCAGCCGCCCCGACATTCCGTTGCACGCGCTGGCCATGCACAAAAATGCACGCCCCGGCATCGTTCCCGAAGAAGACGGCAAACGCGGGCCGGTGAAGTTCCTTGAGCAGCTCAGAGCCAAAGGCCATCTGGTTGCCTACGTCGGCGACGTGGTCGGCACCGGCTCAAGCCGCAAATCGGCCACCAACTCGGTGCTATGGTTCACCGGCGAAGACATTCCGTTTGTTCCGAACAAGCGCTTTGGCGGTGTCTGTCTGGGCAGCAAGATTGCGCCGATTTTTTACAACACGATGGAAGATTCGGGCGCACTGCCAATTGAGCTTGACGTGAGCCAGATGGCAATGGGCGACGTGCTCGAGTTGCGCCCCTACGAAGGCAAGGCCCTGAAAGACGGCAAAGTGATTGCCGAGTTCAAGCTCAAAAGCGATGTGCTGCTGGACGAAGTGCGCGCCGGTGGCCGCATTCCGCTGATCGTCGGCCGCGGCCTCACCGCCAAAGCGCGCGCCGCACTGGGCTTGCCGGTGAGCACGCTGTTTCGTCTGCCCAACAACCCGGCCAACAGCGGCAAGGGTTTCACGCTGGCGCAAAAAATTGTCGGCCGCGCCTGCGGTTTGCCCGAAGGCCAGGGCGTGCGCCCGGGCACCTACTGCGAACCCAAAATGACCAGCGTCGGCTCGCAGGACACGACCGGCCCGATGACGCGCGACGAGCTCAAAGACCTGGCCTGCCTGGGCTTTAGTGCCGATCTGGTGATGCAGTCTTTCTGCCACACGGCGGCGTACCCAAAACCGGTCGATGTGAAAATGCACCACGAGTTGCCCGCTTTCATGAACAACCGCGGCGGCATTGCGCTGCGTCCAGGCGACGGCATCATTCACTCCTGGCTCAACCGCATGCTGCTGCCCGACACGGTCGGTACCGGCGGCGACAGCCACACGCGTTTTCCGATCGGCATTAGTTTTCCGGCTGGCTCGGGCCTGGTGGCTTTTGGTGCCGCCACCGGTGTCATGCCGCTGGACATGCCAGAGAGCGTGCTGGTACGCTTCAAAGGCAAGATGCAAAAAGGCATCACACTGCGTGACCTGGTCAATGCCATTCCTTTGTACGCCATCAAGGCCGGCCTGATGACGGTGGCCAAACAGGGCAAGAAAAATGTTTTCTCTGGCCGCATCCTGGAAATCGAAGGTCTGCCCGACCTCAAAGTCGAGCAGGCGTTTGAGCTCAGCGACGCATCAGCCGAGCGCAGCGCCGGCGGCTGCACCGTCAAGCTCAACAAAGAGCCAGTGATTGAATACCTCAACAGCAACATCACGCTGCTGAAATGGCTCATCGCCAGTGGCTACGCCGATGCGCGCACCCTTGCCCGGCGCATCAAGGCGATGCAAGCCTGGCTGGCCAATCCACAACTGCTCGCGCGCGACGGCGATGCCGAATATGCCGCCGTGATCGAAATTGACCTGGCTGACATTCACGAGCCGATCCTGGCTTGTCCGAACGACCCCGACGACGTCAAGACGCTCAGCGACGTGGCGGGCACCAAGATCGACGAAGTCTTCATTGGCTCCTGCATGACCAATATCGGCCACTTCCGTGCTGCTTCCAAGCTGCTGGAAAACAAGCGCGACATTCCAGTCAAGCTGTGGTTGGCCCCGCCGACCAAAATGGATGCCAGACAGCTCAGCGAAGAAGGACACTACAACGTGCTGGGTTCGGCCGGCGCGCGCATTGAGATGCCGGGCTGCAGCCTGTGCATGGGCAACCAGGCACAGGTCAAGGAAGGTGCAACGGTGTTTTCCACCTCGACCCGCAATTTCCCCAACCGCATGGGCAAAAACAGCATGGTCTATCTGGGCAGTGCAGAGTTGGCGGCCATCTGCGCCAAGCTCGGGCGCATTCCAACCCAGGCCGAATACATGAGCGCCGTCGATGCACTGGCCCCCAGCAGCAGCCAGATCTACAAGTACCTCAACTTTGACCAGGTGAGCGACTACGTGGCAGCGGCAGCCACGGTGGCGGAAACCGCCTAGCGTCCGCGGCCAGTAACGGCAGGCCGGTCAAAAAACCGGCTTGCGCTTGGCCAGAAAAGCGCCAATGCCTTCGCGGTGTTCGGCGCTGTTGGCGTAGGCATAAGTGCTGGGTGCGCCCTCATCAATGACGCAAGCCGTACTGACCGGTGACGCTGGCATGCGACGCAGTGAGCGCAGCGTGCGCTTGTTCAGGCGCGCCGCAAGCGGTGCCAGTTCGGCAATCTGGCGCAGTGTTTTTTGCGCCACATCCGCCAGCGCATCGGCTGCCACCACCTGGCTCAGGAACCCTGCCGCTTTCATCTCGTCAGCGCTGAACAACGCCGCCTCAAGCAACATCTGGCGCGCCACGCCCAAGCCGGTTTCGCGCGCCACCAGTTCGGCTTCGCGCGGAGCCATCGGAAAACCCAGGCGCGCGATCGGCGCGCCAAAACTGGCAGTCGAACTGCTCAGGCGAATATCGCAACAACTGGCAATTTCAACGCCGGCACCCATGCAGTTGCCCTGGATCTGCGCCACGATTGGCAAGTCGCAATCGAGCATCGCCTGCAACGCTGGCCAGACCTCGTTTTCATGAAAATCGCGCAAGCTGCTTTCTTCAAAACGGAAGCTGGCATATTCAGAAATATCGCCACCGGAGCAAAAATGCGCGCCCTCCCCGGCAATCAAAACAGCGCGCAGTTGGGCATCGTTTTGCAGTTGTTCAAAGCTCTCTCGCAGTTGCCGCCACATGGCGCGCGACATGGCGTTGAAACGCTTTGGGTAACTGATCGTGACCTGCGCCACGGCGAGCGGCCGTTCCAGTTGAAGAATGCAGCGGGTGGTGTGAATCTGCGGTGTTTTCAAAACTTGAGCGCCTTGATGTCACTGGAAACGGCGATTTTGCTGCTGGCAAATTGTGCCCGGTAATGGTCCAGCCGTTTCAAGTCGTAGAGATAATTGACCATCATGCCGTAGGACTGCTTGAAGCCTTTGGCCGAGCGGTCACCAGCCCAGTTCAGGCGCTCGATGCGGGCACCGTTGCCAAGGTGAAAACGCGTCACCGGATCGAGTGGTTTGCCATTGGCCAGCTCGCTGCCGATATAGTGCGCGGCGCACTGCAGCAGAAAGTGGCGCAACGGCGCTTTGGCATCGAGTTCCAGCGCATTTTCAGCCGCCTGCAGCAGTTGCGCAGCGTTGACCGACTCCAGGCCCAACGCCTTGACCAAAGCCGCACGCGCCTTGTCTTCGAGTTTGTCGAGCATGAGGCCTGCGTTCTTGCCCAACCAGGTGCGAAAACCCGGCATCGGCGAAAGCGTGGCAAAAGTTTTCAGCGCGGCAAACTCGGCCTTCAACGTCTGCACCACATGCTTGATCAGCGAGTCGCCAAAACTGATGCCGCGCAGACCAGTCTGGGTGCTGCTGATGGAATAAAAAATGGCAGTGGTGGCTTTGGCCAGGTCCTGTGCCGCAGCGGTTTCATCGAGCAGCGGCGCGATCGCCGCTGGCAATTCATCGAGCAGCGCCACTTCGACAAAAATCAGCGGCTCATTGGGCAATTGCGGATGGAAAAAACCGTAGCAGCGGCGATCCGAATCAAGCCGGTTTTTCAGGTCGCTCCAACTGCGAATGTCGTGCACCGCTTCGTACTGGATCAATTTTTCCAGCAGCGATGCCGGTGAATCCCAGCTGATGCGGCGTAGCTCCAGAAAAGCGACATCGAACCAGGTTGAAAAAAGGTTTTCAAGTTCGGCATCGAGCGCCAGCAAACGCTTTTCACCGCGCAAATGCGGCAGCAACTCAGCACGCAAATCAATCAAAAATCGCATGCCCTGCGGGAACACCGCAAAGCGCTGCAACAGGCGCGTGCGCGGCGACACCAGCGCGCGGCGCAAGCGGATTTCAGCCGGTCCCTCGTCGGGCGTGTTTTGCGCGGCATCGTAATGCTCACGCGCCAACTGAACTTTTTTCAAGTCCGGGCCAAATTGCTCGCTCATCAGCAACCAGCAATCGCGCCGCTGGTCGGGCTTGGCGGCCTGGTACCAGCGTGCCACGCCCATGGCACGGCGCCCGCCTTCAATCTCGCTGACCTGCGGATCGACCACCGCCTGCAATTCGGTGAGCGTGCGCCGCAGCACGCGCGGCGACAGTGCTTCTTCCTTGTGGCGCAGCGTACCCACCAGTCGCTCGCGGGTGGAACGAAGTGCGCTGCCCTGAGCGGTCTGCGCCGCGCCGCCATCCTGCGCATTGCGCTTCGCGGCCGAGTCGGCAAACGGCTCCACTGGCACGACCACGGCGGCTTTGCCCCTGCTGCCAGCGGCTGGCAGCAACTTGGAAACATTGCGACTGATCCACTCCGACGTACTCACGAGCTGCTCCTATTGTGTTGGCCATCGGGCCGCGTCCGCGCCCACCACCAGATGCCCGCACCCGCCAAAATCATTGGCAGGCTCAACCACTGGCCCATGCTCATTCCCAGCGACAGCAGTCCCAGGTGCGCATCGGGCTCACGGAAAAATTCGGCGCTGAAGCGAAACACGCCATAGCCCAGCAAAAATGCGGCTCCCACCTGGCCCTGCTTGCGCTCCTTGCGTGCATAGAGCCACAACAAAATAAAAAGCAGCAGACCTTCGCCGAGAAATTGATAAACCTGCGACGGGTGCCGTGGCAAATCACCGGCACCGCGAAACACCATTCCCCAGGGCAGGTCAGGGCTGCTCAAGCGACCCCACAGCTCGCCATTGATGAAATTGCCCAAGCGCCCCGCGGCCAGCCCGGTGGGAACGCAAGGTGCCACAAAGTCTGCCACTTGCAGCCAGGGCTTGGCGCGCGAATGGGCAAACCAAAGCATCGCCACAATCACACCCAGCATGCCGCCGTGAAAGCTCATGCCGCCTTGCCACACGGCAAAAATCTCCAGCGGATGCGCCAGAAAATAAAGCGGCTTGTAAAACAGGCAGTAGCCCAGCCGTCCACCCAGCACCACGCCCATCACACCCAGAAACAAAATGTCTTCCACATCGGCCCGGGTCCACGCACCCGACCCCTGCACCGAGGCAAACGGTTGGTGGCGCAGGCGCAGGCGACCCAGCAGCAGAAACAAGCCAAACGCCGCCAGGTAAGTCAGGCCGTACCAGTGAATCGCCAGTGGCCCGAGTTGCAACGCCACCGGATTGATTTGAGGATGAATCAGCATGATCGCCATTGTGCCGCAAGTGCTCCCGGTCCCGGTGTTCGCCTGCGCCTGTTGCATCGAACTGCGCTGTAGCAGCTGAAAAGAATGTATCCGTTTTCATTT
>JAVHQY010000190.1:0-1940 GCA_036171375.1 Rhodoferax sp.
GAAAAAAGTCAGCGGTCGAACGATCCGCGCGAAGTGCCGCCTTTGCGGCCAGCGCCACCGCGGTTGCCGCCACCATAGCCGCCACCGCCGGCATTGCCTCCGCCGTAGCCACCGCCATTGCGCGCGCCACGGTTTCCTCGGGGCGAGGCTGCCATGGTGTCAACGCTGGTGCGCATCGGATCGGGCTGCGATTGACCCGAGCGTGGCACCGGGTTGACACCGATATAGCTGCGCCGGGTGTGCTCCTGCGCCGTGCGCTGGAAGGCGCCTTCGGGCGGCTGCTGCTCGTCGCTCAGCACCCGGTTGGGACGCTCGTTGTTTCGCGCTGCCGGGCCGGCACTGCGGCCACGACCAGCGGCGTTGCGCCCATCGCCATTGGCGCTGCGTGGACCGCGCCCACCGGCGCTGCCTTTGCCTTCACGCACGCGTTGCAGCATCTCGCTACGCGCAGCGCGCCCTGCGGCTTGCATCACTTCGCGGCTCGGCGGCCTGCCAGCGCCGCCCCAAATCGTTTGCCGGCCCATTGCCAGCGGCTCGGCCTTTTCGCCCGGATCGGGCATGAAGTCCGGGTACACCTGCACCGGAATGTCTTGCTTGGTGAAGCGCTCGATCGCCTGCATGAAACCTTCTTCATCCAGGCACACCAGATTGACGGCCTGACCGTCGGCACCGGCGCGTCCGGTGCGGCCGATGCGGTGCACGTAATCTTCACAGACGTTGGGAATATCGTAGTTGACCACGTGCGGCAAGTCGTCGATGTCGATGCCGCGGGCCGCGATGTCGGTGGCCACCAGCGCGCGAATGTCGCCGCTCTTGAAGCCGCCCAGCGCTTGCGTGCGCGCGGTCTGGCTCTTGTTGCCGTGCAGCGCCATGGCGTTGATGCCGTTCTTGACCAGGTACTCGGCCACGTTGTTGGCACCGAACTTGGTGCGCGTGAACACCAGCACCTGGCTCCATTTGTTTTGTTCGATGATGTGCGCCAGCAGCGCTTTCTTTTTGCCGCGTCCGACCGGGCAAATCATTTGCGTGATGCGCTGCACGGTGCTGTTGGCGGGAGTGACTTGAATGCTCTGCGGGTTTTTCAGCAAGGTGGCCGCAAGCTCGCGGATCTCGTCGCTGAAAGTGGCCGAAAAAAGCAGACTTTGCTTGTCCTTGGGCACCACCGCCAGCACTTTTTTCACGTCGTGAATGAAACCCATGTCGAGCATGCGGTCGGCTTCGTCGAGCACCAGGATTTGCACTTGTGTCAAATCCAGCACACCTTGTTGCAGCAAGTCGAGCAGCCGCCCCGGCGTGGCGACCAGAATGTCAACGCCTTTCTTGACCTTGCTGATTTGCGGGCTCATGCCAACGCCGCCAAAAATGGCCGTGGAGGTGAGCGTCATGTATTTGCCGTAGGTGCGCACCGATTCTTCCACCTGCGCGGCGAGTTCGCGCGTGGGGGTCAGCACCAGGCAGCGCGTTCCCAGGCCGCCAAACTTGTTGCGTGGCGCCGTGCTGGCGCTGAGCTTGTGCAATATCGGCAGCACAAAAGCCGCCGTTTTGCCGGTGCCGGTTTGCGCACCGCCGAGCAGGTCGAGGCCTTCGAGCACCGCCGGAATGGCTTGCGCCTGGATCGGGGTGGGGTGCACGTAACCCTGCTCATGCACAGCTTTGACGAGGGCCTCGTCGAGGTTCAATTCTTCAAATTTCATAGATGGGCGCCAATCCACAGGCGCTATGGCATCGGCCTGCTCTGTGTTCAAAACACCAGGTCAGTTTAGGCAGATGGGATACAAGGATGGAACGTTTGCGCGAGGCTTGGTTCCCGGCATGGTGCCGATATCGTGGGCAACTGATTCACCACGATGGCGTGCATTGTAGTCGAACGGAGGGTCAGAGCCCGGTTCGGGGTTCGGACTGGCCAGCGACGATTATCGGGGTCGGATCCAAATTCGGGG
>JAVHQY010000191.1:0-4156 GCA_036171375.1 Rhodoferax sp.
CACCCACCCCATGCCGCGTCCGATTCAAGCCATCATCCATACCCAGGCACTGCGCAACAACCTGGCGACAAACTGATGAGCTACGTTGCTATTCCCGTAGCCATGCTGGTATTGGGCAAACCCATACCGGTTGATGTGCTGGCACCCGACGGTCGCTTGTTGCTGCGCCGGGGGCAAACTGTTGAGTCGCAGCAGCAAATTGACCTGCTCAGTGAGCATCAGGCGTGCATGAGCCAGAGCGATGCCGTTGCCTGGGAAAAAAGTTATGAACGGATGATCCGCACCATGCTTCGTGACGGTGTCCCGATCGAGCGCATCTTGCAAACCGGCATGCCCAGCGAGATCGGGCAAAGCGATTACCAGTCAGCCACTGAAGTGAAGGGCAGTTGGCTCGATTTACAGGAGACATTGCGTGGCTTGTTGTACCAGGGTGTCGCCGCCATCAGCCCATTGCAGCGTCTCGATGGCATCGAGACCCGGGTGCGCGAGTTGCTTGCGCAAGATGCTGACGAGGCTCTGTTCATACTGGTCCAGGCACTGACTGACACCGCGCTGGGTTATTGCGCCACGCATGCCCTGTTGTCGGCGGTTACGGTTGATCTGACGGCTGAAAAACTGGGTCTGGTGCAGGAAGTGCGAGGTGTTTTGTTGCGCTCGGCGCTGGTCATGAACATTGGTATGGCGCGTGAGCAGGACAGTCTGGCGCAACAAAAGTCGCCCCTGAGCGCACAGCAAAAAGAACTGGTTCGTGAGCGCTCGCGCAAGAGCTTTCAAATTCTGCAGCAAATTGGTATCACCGACGAAGACGAACTTGATCTGGTGCGCTGGCAACACGACGGTGCCAGTGACGATGGCCTGGTCAGAAACCGGTTGCAGCGGCAATTGCTGCGTATGGTTAACCAGTTTGTTGCCAAGCTGGCACCACGCAAGACCAGGAAGGCGATGACCGCGCTCGGAGCGCAGCGTTCGGTTTTTGTCGGTGCGGATGCTGAGGCCACCAAACTTGGGTCTGCACTGGCAATGGCGCTCGGTTTTTACCCGCCCGGCAGTTATGTGTTGCTCGCCAACGCTGAGCAGGCGGTGGTGCTGGCACGTGGTGAGCGTGCCAACGCGCCACAGGTGTTGAGCATCGTCAACCCTGCTGGCATGGTGCTGGGAAAACCCGTCTGGCATGATTCGAGTGTGCCGCAATTTGCCGTTCGTGCTGCGGTCAACCCTGACAAGATCAAGGTTCGGCTCAATCTGGAAAAAGTGCGTAAGGTGCGTCGCGAACATGCGGGCTGAAGTTACCCGTACGGCGCTGTAGTCAGCCCGCCTGGTGAGGGCATTAGCGCGGTGAATGATGTGGCGATAAGTTTGATCGAGGTTCCCAAAGTCGCTCACTTGCAACACACTCAGGCTTTCAGTAACTGCCCAGGTGCAGGGGATTGCATAGATTCTTTGCAACGGTCGTCAAATCATGTCACATCAAGCCGATTTTCTCGTCATTGGCGCCGGCATCGCCGCTGCCTCCGTCGCCTACTGGCTGGCACCACACGGGCGGGTGATCCTGCTCGAGCGCGAGTCGCAGCCTGGCTACCACTCGACGGGCCGTTCGGCTGCCTTGTTCATGGAAAGTTATGGCACAGCGCAAGTGCGTGCGCTCACCATGGCCAGCCGCGCCTTCTTGCAGGCACCACCCGCCGGCTTCAGCAGCCAGCCGCTGTTGTCCAGGCGCGGCGCACTGATCGTTGCCGAGCCGGGTCAGGAGGCACTGTTGGCACAAAAATGGGCCACCATGCGCGCTCTCATTCCCAACAGCGAGTTGCTTGACCGCGGCGCCACTTGCGCCCTGATTCCGGCATTGCGCCCGGAGAAAGTGCTGGGTGCCGTGTTTGAGCCCGATGCCGCCGACATCGATGTCGATGCCTTGCATCAGGGTTATTTGCGCGGCCTGCGCCGTGCCGATGGTCTGGTGGTGTGCAACGCCGAAGTCACGGCGCTGCGCTACCGCGGCAGTCGTTGGCAGGCGCAAACGCCGCAAGGCAATTTTGAGGCACCCGTGGTGCTCAATGCGGCCGGTGCCTGGGCTGACGTGGTGGCCGAACTGGCTGGCGTGCAGCCGATTGGCTTGCAACCCAAGCGTCGTTCAGCGTTCTTGTTCAAGTCGCCCGAAGGACTGGCAACGGCACACTGGCCGATGGCCATCGGCATGAGCGAGGATTGGTATTTCAAGCCCGATGCCGGTCTGTTGCTGGGCTCATCGGCCAATGCCGACCCGGTCGAACCGCAAGACGTGCAACCGGAGGAGCTCGACGTGGCGCTGGGTATCTACCGGATCGAGGAGATGACCACACTGTCGATCCGTCGTCCGACCCGAACCTGGGCCGGGCTGCGCTCGTTTGTTGCCGACGGTGACCTGGTGGGCGGCTTTGCCAGCGACCGGCCGGGCTTTTTCTGGGTGGCAGCGCAGGGTGGCTACGGCATTCAGACTTCGCCCGCCATGGGCCAGGCCTGCGCCGCGCTGGTGCGTGGCGAGCCCCTTCCGGCGCACATCGCCGCTTACGGTTTGACCCCGGAGCAGCTCGGGCCGCAACGGCTGGAGCGTCAAGCCGCCGTGGCTTGAGAATCTGGCGGCAGTCAGTGTGCGCTGATGACGCTGGTGCCGCTGTGGTCGCACACAAGCTGGATGAACTCAAGATTGACCAGTTTGAGGTGCCTCAAACCAGATCGCTGATCTTTTTGCCAAAAGCCTCCACCTGCGCCCAGTCGGTGAATTCAATCACCGCTGTGGGGTCGGTCGGGCCCTGCGTCATGAGCATAATGAAGCGGATCATCAGGCGGTCAAAAAAGCGGTAGCGCGGGTAGTCCAGCTTGCCGGCAAAAACGCCCAGCAGTTTGGGCCTCCAGCTGATCTGGCGCAGGAACTTGATCAGGTAGGGGTTGGTTTCCGGCCGGTTCTTTTCTGGCTTGCGCGCGACGATATTGACGCTAAAAAAAGCGTTTGCCTTGCTCTCGATCAGCGCTTGATGGCGGGCAATGAATTGCGCCACCTGCGGCTGGTGTTTGCCGTAGCGGATGCTGGCACCGATGACGATTTTGTCAAATGCGTTGAGGTCGAGCGCATCGGCTTGCGCGAGTGCTGTCACCGTGACGCTGTGCCCGCGCTGCACCAACACCTGGCGCAGCCGCTCGCAAATGCGCGGTGTGTGGCCATCGGTGGTGGAGTAGGCGATAAGAATCGTGCTCATCGGGTGTGTAGTAGTCTATGCAATGGTGTCAGAGCGGTGCGGTGCGGTGCTGTGTTGTGTTGTGTTGAACGGCTTACTTGGTGCGCAACGCGTTCGCCAGCAGCTTGTCGGTTTGCAAAATGTGATTGACCAGCCAGTCACGTAAAAATTTGGACACCTTGAGCGATAGCATGTTGGTGCCTTTGGCGAAGCTTTGCTGCAATTCCAGCACGTCCTTGATCAGCTTTTCGTGCTCGAGCTTGTGCGCCAGGTACTTGGGGTACTGGATTCTCTGCATCTCGGTTTGCTCGCGCTGGAAATGCTCCTTGGTGTAGATGATGAGGTTGTTGAGCACTTTGCCGATCACGTCGTTGCCACGGCCCTGCTCCATGGCATTGTGGAAGTCGTTGATCAACTGGATCAATTTTTTGTGATCCGCATCGATGAATTGGTTGCCGACGCTAAGGTCATCGCTCCAGGCAAAAAGTGCCATTATTTTCTCCAAAAAAAAGGAATGGGTCGCTAAGGATGCCCTGCATAACTCAACGCGAGTGGGTGCAGTGCGGATCGGGATGGGATGCAAGGCGCATTTTGCCGCCAATAGCGCGTGCTATTGGCAAGAAAGGCAACGCCGCAGACCGCCCGAGGCCGCGCTGGCACACGCCGTGAGGAGTTATGCAGAGCATCCCTAACAGTTTGGCCGAGAAAATTCTACCGTGCTTATGCCGTCAGTCAGTGTCCCACGGGTGTCGAGCATTTCACTGGTCGTTTAAGAATTGCTTAAGACTGGCCAGGCATAGTTCATCCCATGTTTCGCAATCAAGCGAATACAGACCCAACCATCAACCAACCGAGGAATTATCATGAGCGACCACCACAACCACAACCACACCACCGATGCGACGGAAGTTGACTCCGTGGAGAACCAACATACGACGAGCAACGAA
>JAVHQY010000191.1:4256-9363 GCA_036171375.1 Rhodoferax sp.
ACGACCAGCGACAATGTTGATTCCAGCACGCACGCAGATTCAACCAGCACTGGCACGACGACTACGGACAGCCAAAACCTTGAAAACAGCTCTGATGGCGGGGCTTCAATCGAAACGACCAGCGACAATGTTGATTCCAGCACGCACGCAGATTCAACCAGCACTGGCATGACGACTGCGGACAGCCAAGACCTTGAAAACAGCGCCACCGATGCCAGCCATGATTCGGTCAGCACCAATTCCACAACGGCCACTGCGTCGTCTGGCGTGACGGTCGAGAGCGATGGCTATGCACACCAGACGGCTGACGCTGAGCACCATGATGTGCAAGGGCTGGAGACAAACCAGAACGAAATTCAAGGCAGTGTTGGCGACGATGTCATCTCGGGCGGCGTATACAACGACGTGCTTGAAGGCGGCAGTGGCAGCGACAGTCTGGATGCGGGCGCTGGTGATGACATTTTGGTCGGTGGCGGCAGCAGCGACACCGGAGTCAACCACCTCGACGGCGGTGCCGGCGACGACATCCTGATCGCTGCCGGTCACAAGACGAGCCAACTCGATGCACTGTTCTCGGCCAACAGCTTGCTCAATGCAGTGGTTCACAACGATGCCAAATTTGCCGATGTGGCCAACATTCTGGACGGCACCCTGGCCACCGCTGCGGCGCAAGTTGAAAATGATTTCGCCATTCACAGCGGCAACGGCAATGACCTGATTCTGAATTTCCATACCGCCACTGACAAGATTGTGATTGATCACAATCTCAATGGTTCGGGGATTCTCGACAGTGCTTCGGTGCTCGAACACATGACTGTCAATGGCAGCAATGTCAGCATCGATCTGGGTCACGGCAACAGCATTACCCTGGTCGGGGTTGACGCAAGCAGCCTGTCGGCCAGCGATTTCGTGATTATCTGAATCCGCTAGCAGCCTGACGGACTTACGCAAGCATCGGCTGCCTCGAGTTCGGGCGTCGTTCGGGGGTCATGGGCGTTTGGGCATCATTGCCCCGCGCCTATGACCCCTTTGTCTTGCAGAATTTTGATTTGCGCTGCGTCCAGCCCCAAGTCAGTCAGCACTTCCAAGGTGTGCTGACCCAACGCCGGTGGCGCGTGTCGCAGCACCGGCGGTGTCGCCATCAGACGCAGCGGGCTGGCCACCGTGGTGATCGATTTCGGCTGGTTTGGCAGACTTGCGGTTGGTTCCAAAAACTGGTGTACCTTCAAGCCACGGGCGACTACCTGGGCATCGGCAAAAGCCTGGCCGATGTCGTTGATCGGGCCACACGGAACGGCCTTGTCTTCAAGCAGCGAAATCCACTGCGCGGTGCTGCGTTCCAGCAGAACGACCTGTAGCGTGGCGGCCAGCACTTCGCGATTTGTGACGCGCAAGGTGTTGCTGGCAAAACGCGCATCTGTGGCCCATTCGGGGTGGCCAGCGACGGCGCAGAAGCGCGCAAACTGACCGTCGTTGCCGATCGCCAGCAACAGTGAACCATCGAGTGTTTTGAAGTCCTGGTACGGTGCCAGGCTGGGGTGGCTGTTGCCCATGCGCTGCGGCACTGCGCCGGTGTTGAGAAAACCGGCTCCCTGGTTGGCCAGCATCGCCATGCCAACGTCGAGCAGCGCCATGTCGATGTGCTGGCCCGCGCCGCTGCGGTGGCGCACTTCCAGCGCGGCCAGAATGGCGCTACACGCATAGACACCGGTCAGCAGGTCGATCACCGCCACGCCGACGCGTTGCGCGCCGCCGCCGGGGGTGTCGTCAGCGCGCCCGGTGATGCTCATCAGGCCAGTCGTGGCCTGCATCATCAGGTCGTAACCGGCACGCTGGGCATAAGGCCCGGTCTGGCCAAAACCGGTGATCGAGCAGTAAATCAGGCGCGGGTTGAGGGTTTGCAGACTTTCATAATCCAGGGCGTATTGGCGCAGCCCGCCGACCTTGAAGTTTTCCACCAGAACATCGCTTTGCGCGGCCAATTGGCGAATCAAGACCTGGCCTTCGGGCTTGGCAATGTCCAGAGCGACGGAGCGCTTGTTGCGGTTGCAGGCAGTGAAATAAGTTGCCTGATCGGTATCGCGGCCGTCGGCATCTGGCAGGAACGGCGGCCCCCAATGGCGCGTGTCGTCACCCACTTCGGGGCGCTCAACCTTGATCACGTCGGCACCCAGGTCCGCCAGCATCTGCGTGCACCACGGACCGGCCAGCACGCGCGAGAGATCGAGCACTTTGAGGTGGGAGAGGGCGGCGGGCGGTGCGGTCATGATGCGGTTGCGCCGGGGACCCATGCCCGACTCGCTGCCACTGCCGACCATTGAGTGACCCACACCAGGAAAAAATAATTGAAATCTGACCCCAATTAATTGAATGCCTGAATCCCGGTCTGCGCACGGCCCAGAATCAGGGCGTGGATGTCGTGCGTGCCCTCATAGGTGTTGACCACTTCGAGGTTCACCAGGTGGCGCGCCACGCCGAACTCGTCACTAATGCCGTTGCCACCCATCATGTCACGCGCCAAACGCGCGATGTCGAGCGATTTTCCGCAACTGTTGCGCTTCAGGATCGAGGTGATTTCGACCGATGCCGTGCCTTCGTCTTTCATCCGTCCCAGGCGCAGGCAACCCTGCAAGCCCAGCGCAATTTCAGTTTGCATGTCAGCGAGTTTTTTCTGGATCAACTGGTTGGCGGCCAGGGGGCGGCCAAACTGTTTGCGCTCCATCACGTAGCGCTGCGCGCGCAGCCAGCAGTCTTCGGCAGCCCCCAGCGTTCCCCAAGCAATACCGTAGCGGGCCGAGTCCAGACAGGTGAACGGGCCCTTCAAACCGTGCACTTCGGGGAAAGCGTTTTCTTCCGGGCAGAAGACCGCGTCCATGACGATTTCGCCGGTAATGCTCACGCGCAAGCCAACTTTGCCGTGGATTGCCGGGGCGCTCAAACCGGCCATGCCTTTTTCCAGCACAAAGCCGCGGATCGAGCCGACCTTGCCACTTTCACTCACCTCTTTGGCCCAGACCACAAACACGTCGGCAATCGGGCTGTTGGAGATCCACATTTTGCTGCCGCTGAGCTTGTAGCCGCCGGCGACTTTGTGCGCGCGCGTGGCCATCGAGCCGGGATCCGAGCCGTGGTCGGGCTCGGTCAGGCCAAAGCAGCCAATCCATTCGCCGCTGGCGAGCTTGGGCAGGTATTTTTGCTTTTGCGCTTCGGTGCCGAAATCAAATATCGGCAGCATCACCAGCGAGCTTTGCACGCTCATCATCGAGCGGTAGCCGGAATCCACGCGCTCGACTTCGCGTGCGATCAAGCCGTAATCGACGTAACTCAATCCGGGGCCACCGTAAGCCTCGGGGATGGTCGGACCGAGCAGTCCGAGTGCGCCCATTTCGCGAAAAATCGAGACATCGGTTTGCTCCTTGCGAAAGGCTTCCAGCACGCGCGGCAGCAGCTTGCCCTGGCAGTAGGCGCTGGCGGCACTTTGCACCATGCGTTCGTCGGCGCTGAGTTGGTCGTTCAACAAAAAAGGGTCTTGCCAATTGAATGCGGCGTGGGCCATGAGGAGTCTCCGGTCAAAAAACGGTGCGGTCGCACCAATGTCGCAATGGTAGTCCAGCGCAGCTTGGAGCGGCAAACGACTTATCCTCATCGCCTGATGCGGTTTTTGAATGGCTGGACTTGATCGGCGGTTCCGGCGCTGGCGCGGCAGGAAAAAATTTAATCACGTGAAAAGCTACCATACGTGGGTGCCATCGCGCCCGAAATCATCCACTCATTGGGAACAAACATGGTTTGGATTATCAGCAAATATTTTTTGACTGCGGCGGTGGTGGTGCTGGTGTCGGAGCTGGCCAAACGCAGCGACAAGCTCGGTGGGCTGGTGGCCGCGTTGCCGCTGGTCACGATCCTGACGCTGATCTGGCTGTACGCGGAAAATCAGTCGCCGGAAAAAATCGCCAACCACGCCTGGTACACGTTCTGGTATGTGGTGCCGACCCTGCCGATGTTTCTGGTCTTTCCGATCCTGCTGCCACGCCTTGGTTTTTGGCCCAGCCTGCTGGCCTGTGTCATCGTCACTGTGGTCTGCTTCGCCCTGTTTGCGCTGCTGGTGCGCCGCTTTGGCATCGAGCTGCTGTAGCGCGCTGCCGGGTCCGGCCAGCAAGGACTGCGGGGAGGGCGCAAAAATACCGGTGCCGCCGCAGAGCCCGGGAAATTGGGCGTGGTGGCAGGTTGACGTGTTGAATTGATGCCAATACAATAAACAGAGCAATGAAGCTCACATTCGACCCGGCAAAGGACGCGCTGAACATCAAAAAGCACGGGCTATCGCTGGCCGATGCCATGCTGGTATTTGATGCGCCCGACAAACTGACATTGCAGTCACCACAAAAGGGTGAAACCCGGCTGATGGACATAGCCCTGGTGCAAGTCGCTGGCGTGGTGCTGGTGCTGGTTTACGTGCTGCGTGAGCCGGACGAAGTGCGAGCTATTTCATTGCGCCGTGCCTCCAGACAGGAAAGGACGCTGTATGCCAAAAATCACACTTAAGCCCAAGGGCACAAACTGGAAGCGTGTGCAGCGCGAAGCCGCCGCCGATGCGCCGATAACCCATGCCGCCAGTGACGGGCCGTATGACCCCAACGACAGCGCCGCCGTGTCTGCCTACTGGCAACAGGCAACCATGACCCGGGGCCGTGGCAGACCGCCCGTGGCAGTGAAGCGCCCAACCCTGAATATGCGAATTGATGCCGAAGTGCTGGACGCATTCAAGGCAGCCGGGCCGGGCTGGCAGACCCGCATTAATGCCGTGCTGCGTGACGCTGTGGCGCGTGGTGTGAGCGCGTAAAGAGCGTTTTTACCCCAACTAAACCCGCCGACAAGAACGCGCTTTGCGAGGACGGTTCACCCGTCTGGTGCAATGGTGTAACCCAAACCGACGGCGATGCGATCTGCCTATTTCCTGAGTGGAGCCCAAGGGGGTTGTTTTTTCTAGGGGTTGTACGCCAAGTAGACCCGGTCAATGCCGGTTTTTTTGTTGCCCGCTGCTGGCGTGGCTTGTAACTGGTGGCGCTTCACGGATTCGAACCGCGGACCTGTGGATTATGATTCC
>JAVHQY010000192.1:0-33133 GCA_036171375.1 Rhodoferax sp.
GCAAGCCTTCACCGTGCGCCAGCACCGAGGCGATCTGGCCCAGGGTTTGCGCACCGGCCTGGCTGACTTCAATCAGGCTGCTGCGCTTTTGAAAGTCATAGACACCCAGCGGCGATGAAAAGCGCGCGGTGCCGCTGGTGGACTGCACGTCGCTACGAATACGCCAGAGCGCTGAATTATTTTGACACCAGCAGCTTAGCCACTGCGGCTGCCACCATACGCTAGCGGGGAGTCTTCGCAGTCAGTTCTGCGACAGTTGATGATGGGAATGCCTGAGCACCAACTCCAGCCGATTCGACACACCGTGAAACATCAGCACCGACGACACGTACTCTTTGACGGTATGGTCCGACAGACACAGTTGACGTGCGATGACTTTGTTGGCCATACCGCGCAACAACAACTCCTGCACCTGCTGCAAACGCGGCGACAGGTGGCGGTCGGCCAATTCGGTGTCCTGCTGGACCTTCACCATGGCGGCCAGAGAGGGAGGGACATAAAACTCACCCTCAAGAATGCGTGAAAAGCCCGTCAACACCAGCTCGGGATCAGCCGTCTTTGGAATGAAACCACGCGCACCGGCTGCCAGTGCAGTTCGAATCAAATGATGCCCAGGGTCGGCTGAAATCAGCACCGTGTGATCAATCCAGTGTGACTCGCACAGGTACTTGAAAAGCAGATGCTGCGGATCGTCAGGCAAATTGATGTCGAGAAAAATCCAGTCCGGTGCCGGCAACTTCTGTAGCACCAGCCGCGCCTGCTCAGCCGAGTAGGCGCTTTGCACCTGCGCTCCAGGCCGGGTCGCCGACAGCAGCGCGGCCAAGCCTTGACACGTCAAGGGATGATCATCGACGATCAGGATATTCATGCACTTCTTTCTTGCTGGCGACGCTCCAGCAGTGTGCCCAACGTGAGCGCCAGCAGTGAGGCATCAAGTGGTTTTGAAAGCAGCAAATAGCCGGCATCATCAGCACCTTGTTGCACCGTCTGCACCATTTCCCCGGTTAACAGGACACCAATGGCAGTTGGAAACTGCTGCAACAAAAAATCCAGCAGCTCGATGCCATTCATCGTACCGGGCAACCTGAAATCACACAACACACATTCCGGAATCCAGTCCGGCTCGCACGCTTTCAGCACTGAAGCATCGGCGCGGGTGGCAAAGCGTACGTCGAGTTGCCAACTTTTCAGCAGTGCCTGCATGGCCACTTGAACCAGTGGATCGTCATCAACCAGCAACACGCGTCGTCCATGCAGCCAGACACCAGCCTTAACCAGATTCAAGTCCTTCGTCGGAACTGCATCAGCTGAATCCTTCATCGGCAAACACGCAACCATCAGGCGAGCTGGCAGCAGTAGCCGAAAACAGGTTCCGCGATTCACCACTGAGCGCACACTGACGGTCAAACCGAGCAACTCGCAGGCGTGCCGGACAATGGCCAAGCCCAGACCCAGGCCCTTGCTGCGATCACGCTCGCGGTTGGCCATTTGCACATAGGGATCAAAAATTCGCCCCTGATCTTCGGGTGCGATGCCAATGCCGGTATCCCAGATGTCGATCCAAACCACTTGGCCACCCCCCGCAACGCCGGTGAGGCGCCTGCGACGCAGTGCCAACAACACACCACCGTGCGAGGTGTAGCGCAAAGCATTGCCAAGCAGATTGGCGATGATTCGACTGAACAAAACCCGGTCGGTACGCAGCCAGCCAGAAACCAGCCCAGAAGCAACAAAATAGCGCAGACGTAGTCCCTTGGCACGCGCCTCTGGTCGCAAGCGCTCCAACACATCACGCAGCGTGGCACACAAATCAAAATTGGACAGGGTTGGCTTTTCGGTGCCACTCTCCAGCCGCGACAACTCCATCAGCGCATTGAACAGCGCGTTGATGGACTGCCCAGCCTCAATGATGTGCGGCATCAACGGGTGAGTCATCGCTTGCGGTACCTGCTGACGATAGGCTTCAATCAGCAGCATCAAGGCATGAACTGGTTGGCGCAAGTCGTGGCTGGCAGCGGCGAGAAATTCCGACTTGTGCCGACTGGCCTGCTCGGCCAAGCGGGCGTTTTCGGCGTTGTTGCGCGCCAATACTTCATTGGACAAACGCAGGTGAATTGAATCGACCAGCGTCAAGTGCGCATTACGCGCCACCCAGACCATCACTGAAAAATACAACAGGCACATGCCCATCACAACCAATGCCTGGTGGCCAAATGCCGCCGGCAACTGCGACAACAACAACACGCTGGCCAATGACACACTGACGACAAAACCGCGCAAATCATAGGCGTTGCCAACCGCCGAATAGGCCAGCGCGCCAGCAAACGCGGTCATGACCAGCAGGTTATTGACCTGCGCGCCCGGGACAAACAAAAACCCGATGCCGCCCCAGCCCAATCCGGCAAAAGTCACCACCCACAAATTGACCAGCTTCCACTGCCGTAAAACTTTTTCGTTGCGTGCGGGGGGCTTGACGCTTTGTCTGAACTGCCACAACGCTGCAAAAAAAAGCAGTGCCAAGCCGAGCATGACGGCCAACCACGCCAACACCCTGACATGCGGTGCAGCAGACCAACTGCCTGCCGCTACCAGCAGCGACAAACCGGTATGCCCAGCCACGTGCACCCACAGATTGCGATAGCCAAGCACAAAAAGTTCCCACTCCATGGTGGGTTCAAGATTGGGAAAGAGGACTTTGTTCACTTCCGGGTTCGGCGCTGAGGGTTCGAGTATCAGTCAATCAAACCATTGCGTCACCCCCCCGATGGGGGGGTACACAGGTCAATTGCTCTCACTTAGACTGATGTCGCCTTAGGCATTTTTTTAACGAACCGTCCGACTCGCTGTGTCAGTGAGTACAACCTCAAAAGGAGCTCCCATGCGTACCACACTTTATTTTTCACTCACGACCGTAGCCGTTGCCACCCTGTTGGTGGCCTGTGGTGGCAGTGATCCCACCCCGGCCCCGGCCGCAGCAGCCACCACGACCATTACGGGTTCAGCCGTCAAAGGGCCAGTGACAGGGGCCACCGTGACGGTCAAGAAAGCCAGCGATGGTACCGTGGTCGGAACCACCACGACGGCAGCGGGTGGTTCGTTCAGCGTTGGCGTTGCCTATCAGGGCGATGTCATCGTGGAGGTCAGCGGCGGCACTTACACCGATGAGGCAACGGGCATCACCACCACCCTGTCGAGTCCCATGAAAACAGTGCTCACCACCAGCGGCGCTTCAGTCACTGGCGTGGTGACACCGCTGACCACCATGGCCTTCACATCGTCGTTTCCAAACGGAACCGGTGCCACGGCTGCGGCTTTCAGGTCTGCTGCCGACAAGTTGGCAACACAATTTCAGCTCACCGGCGTTGACTTGACAACCACAACACCCGTGGTCACCGGAACGACCAACGCTTATGGCAACGCACTGAAGGCTATATCGCAGTACTTGAAAGACAACAGCACCACGCTCGGGGCGATTACCACGCAGACCATGACGCAGGCGCAGTGGGGTAATTTCTCGGGTAAATTTTCTACTGCCTACAAGACAGCTACCGGTCAGACCGTAACCTACAGCATTGATGCCAACAGCATCACCAGTTCGGTGACCGGCTCCAATGGACAAACCACCACCACGACGGTGACGCCAGGTGGCACCACGGTAACAGGCTCAGGGGCTGGCGGTGGCAGTGGCACCTGTGGTGTTTCGATGCAGGGCAGCTATACCTTTGGTGGCATGACGATTCCGATTGCGCTGGATTATTGCGTCAGTGGCATCCAGGCTTCGTGCGATGCCGGCAACTCCAGCCTGGCGCAACAACTCAATTCCTCGGCCATGAACCAACTGCCAGCCGGAATATCGATCAACGTTACCTATCAATACTCACCGACTTGCAAAGCCGGTGCCTATCCCATCACGATCCAGTGAGATAGACCAGACTGCGCCAGCTTCGGTTGCACGCGACTGCCTGGCAACCGAAGCGGTATTCACTTCTTGAGCCGCATCTCGGCGGCGCGCGCGTGGGCCTGCAAGCCTTCGCCGCGCGCCAGCACCGAGGCAATCTGGCCCAGGGTTTGGGCTCCAGCCTCACTGACCTCGATCAGGCTGCTGCGCTTTTGAAAATCATAGACGCCCAGCGGTGAACTAAAGCGCGCCGTGCCGCTGGTGGGCAGCACGTGATTGGGCCCAGCGCAATAATCGCCCAACGATTCACTGGTGTAGGCACCCAAAAAAATCGCTCCGGCATGTTTGAGCAGCGGCTCCCAGCGCTGTGGCTCACGGCTGGAGACTTCCAGGTGTTCGGGGGCGATGCGGTTGGCAATGGCGCAGGCTTCTTCCATGCTGCGGGTGTGGATCAGCGCGCCGCGTCCGCTGAGCGACTTGGCAATGATCTCGCGCCGCGGCATCTCAGGCAACAGGCGCTCGATGCTGGCTTGCACCTGGTCGATGTAATCGGCATCGGGGCACAGCAAAATGCTTTGCGCCAGCTCGTCGTGCTCGGCCTGGCTGAACAAATCCATCGCCACCCAATCCGCCGGCGTGCTGCCATCGGCCAGCACCAGGATTTCGCTCGGGCCAGCGATCATGTCGATGCCCACCGTGCCGAACACGCGCCGCTTGGCCGCCGCCACGTAGGCGTTGCCCGGGCCGGTGATTTTGTC
Source organism: Rhodoferax sp. (assembly GCA_036171375.1). Taxonomy (GTDB): domain Bacteria; phylum Pseudomonadota; class Gammaproteobacteria; order Burkholderiales; family Burkholderiaceae_C; genus Rhodoferax. The sequence continues at coordinate 4,657 of JAVHQY010000192.1, forward strand.
GACCTTGGGAATGGTTTGCGTACCATAGGCCAGCGCTGCCACCGCTTGCGCGCCACCGATGGTGAAGGCACGGGTGACACCAGCCACATAAGCAGTCGCCAGCACCAGTGCGTTCTTTTCACCGCGGGGCGTGGGCACCACCATGATGATTTCGCCGACACCGGCGACGTGCGCGGGGATGGCGCACATCAGCACGGTTGAGGGATAGGTCGCCTTGCCGCCAGGCACATAAATGCCAACGCGATCCAGCGGCGTGACTTTTTGGCCCAGCAGCGTACCGTCGCCGTCGCGGTAACTCCAGCTCCCGCCGCAGGCTTTTTTCTGCGCCTCGTGGTAGCTTTGAACTCGGGCCGCAGCGGCTTGCAAGGCCTCGCGCTGAACTGTGGGCAGGACATCAAACGCCGCCTTGAGTTCGACTTGCGTCAGCTCCAGCTCGGTCATCGTTTTGGCATTCAAGCCATCAAAGCGTGCGGTGTACTCCAGTACCGCCGCGTCGCCACGCTCTTGCACATCGGCCAGAATGTCCGCCACGCGCTGCTCGATCGCCGCATCGGCGGCCGCCGACCAATGCAGTCGCGCCTTGAATTCAGCGTCAAACGTGCTGCTGGCAGTGGACAGGCGGGCGGGAGCGGCGGTAAGTGTCATGACTATTTTTCAGGATGAATTGCTTTTGGGGCTGTCATTGCGAGCGTAGCGCGGCAATCCAGGGATTCGTGGATCGCCACGCTACGCTCGCGATGACGAGAAAAATGTCGCCTCGCGGTGACGAGAACAGATAGTTTCAAAATTACTCGTTCCCCTGCTTATTTGGCCACAGCAGCCGCAAAGGCATCGATGATTTTGCGGATCGGCTCCTGCTTGAGTTTGAGCGCAGCCTGGTTCACCACCAGACGCGAGCTGATGTTCATGATGTGCTCGACTTCCACCAACTGGTTGGCTTTGAGCGTGTTGCCGGTGGAGACCAGATCGACGATGGCATCGGCCAGACCGACCAGGGGTGCCAACTCCATACTGCCGTAGAGTTTGATCAGGTCCACGTGCACGCCTTTGGAAGCAAAAAATTCGCGGGAGATTGACACATACTTGGTGGCCACGCGCAACCTGGAGCCCTGCTTGACGGCCGAGGCGTAGTCAAAATCAGAACGCACCGCAACGCTGATGCGGCACTTGGCAATCTGCAGATCCAGCGGCTGGTACAGACCGTCGCCACCGTGTTCGAGCAGCGTGTCCTTGCCGGTGATGCCCAGATCAGCACCCCCGTATTGCACGTAGGTTGGCACGTCGGTGGCGCGCACCACCAGCACGCGCACATCGGGCTGGTTGGTGGCGAGAATGAGTTTGCGCGACTTCTCCGGGTCTTCCAGAACTTCAATGCCCGCGGCACGCAGCAGCGGCATCGTCTCTTCAAAAATCCGTCCTTTGGACAGCGCCAGTGTAATCATGAGGCCGAGTTTAATTCAACGAATGCGCTCGATATCGGCACCCAGCGCGCGCAGCTTGACTTCCATCTGGTCGTAGCCCCGATCGAGATGGTAGATGCGCTCGAGGCGCGTTTCTCCTTCGGCCACCAGAGCGGCAATCACCAGGCTGGCCGAAGCGCGCAGATCAGTGGCCATCACAGTGGCGGCAGAGAGTTTGCGCTGCCCGTGCACGATTGCCACCTTGCCGTCAATCTGGATTTGCGCGCCCAGGCGCGCCATCTCGTTGACGTGCATGAAGCGGTTTTCAAAAATCGTCTCGGTGACAGTGGCGCTACCCTCCGAGATGCAATTGAGTGCCATGAATTGGGCCTGCATATCGGTCGGGAAACCCGGGTATTCGGTGGTGCGAAAGCTCTGTGCCTGCAAGCGGCCGCCCGACTGGATGCGAATACCGTCGGCGAGCCGGGTGATGATGGCACCGGCGGCGCGCAGTTTCTCAACCACTGCCTGTAGGTGGTCAATACGGGCATCACGCAGCACCACATCGCCACCGGTGGCGGCCACTGCACACAAAAAAGTACCGGCTTCGATGCGATCGGCCACCACCTGGTGCTCGCACCCCTGCAACGCTGGCACACCCTGGACGTGAATCCGGCTGCTGCCGTGGCCTTCAATGTGGGCACCCATCTTGATCAGCATTTCAGCCAGATCGGTGACCTCCGGCTCCTGCGCTGCGTTCTCCAGTACTGTCTCACCTTCGGCCAGGGTGGCAGCCATTAGAAAATTTTCGGTTCCGGTGACGGTGACCATGTCAGTGGCGATGCGTGCGCCCGTCAAACGGCTGCGACCCGGCGACAAGCTGGCCAGCATGTAGCCGTGTTCAACCTTGATGTCAGCTCCCATAGCCATCAACCCCTTGATGTGCTGATCCACCGGCCGCGAGCCGATGGCGCAACCGCCAGGCAGGGAGACCCTGGCCCGGCCAAAACGCGCCAATAACGGCCCCAAAGCCAGGATCGAGGCCCGCATCGTTTTCACCAGCTCATACGGCGCTTCGGGTTTGTTCAAGGTGCCGGCACAGAGCGTGATACGGTTGCCTTGACCCAAAACCGGCGCACTCGCTGCCATTTGGGCTGGCGTGACCACACCCATGTTGCCAATCAACTTGAGCATGGTTGAGACATCCTGCAAACGCGGCACGTTGCACAGCGTCACCGGCTCTGTTGTCAGCAAACAGGCGCACAGCTCGGGCAGCGCCGCGTTTTTGGCACCCGAGATGCGCACTTCACCGTGCAGCGCATGACCACCGCGAATCAATAATTTGTCCATCTCAATTGCCCGTCAAGGATTATTTCGCGGCCAGCGCCGACCATTCAGCCGGGGTGTAAGTCTGCATTGACAGGGCGTGCACTTCGCCGCTGTCAACTTTGCCGCCCAGGGTGGCGTACACCCGCTGATGCCGCGCGACGGCGCGCAAGCCCTCAAACGCGCTCGAGACAATGATTGCGCTCCAATGTTGGCCATCACCGTCAAGCTCCAAATGGTCGCACGCCAGACCGCCAGCAATCAGGTTCTTGATTTGTTGAGCATCCATCACGAAATCCCCCAAAAAAAATGCTTTAGCCGCGAATGTTGTAGCCACTGCGCAGCATCTGCACCGCCAGCCAACTCACCGGCAACAGCACGCTGGCAACCACCGCCAGGCTATACCAGGGCGAGATGTCGCTGACCCCGAAAAAACCGTAGCGGAAACCGTCGATCATGTAGAAAAACGGGTTCAGATGACTCACGCCTTGCCAAAACGGCGGCAATGAATGTATCGAGTAAAAAACCCCGCTCAGAAAAGTCATGGGCATGACAACGAAATTCTGGAACGCTGCGAGCTGGTCAAACTTGTCGGCCCACAAACCAGCGATCAGGCCCAAAGCGCCCATCAAGGCCGCGCCCATGATGGCAAAGCCGACAATCCACAACGGTGCCACCACAGTGATGTCGGTAAACAGCGCTGACACCGCAAAAACCCCCAGCGCAACGATGATGCCACGCACCAAGGCCGCACCCACGTAGGCGACAAACCAGTTCAGGTAAGACAGCGGCGTGAGCAACAAAAACACCAGATTGCCCATCACTTTGCTCATAATCAGCGATGATGAACTGTTGGCAAATGCGTTTTGCAGCAGACTCATCATGGCCAGACCCGGTACCAGAAATGCGGTGTAACTGACACGGTCATAAACCTTGACGTGGGATTCGAGCGCGTGGCCAAAAATCAGCAGGTAAAGCATGGCAGTGAGCACTGGCCCGGCAATGGTCTGAAACGCCACTTTCCAGAAGCGCAGCACTTCCTTGTACAACAGCATTTGCCAGCCGCCTGCGCTACTCATTTATTCGCCGCCATGTTTTGATCGGTGGGCCGATTCATCACCGCCAGAAAAACGTCTTCCAGGTCGGCTTTGCGAATTTCAACGTCGCGTGCCAGCAGACCGGCTTGGCGCACAGCGGCCAGGTACTGCTCAATTTCAAGCGCGTCGTGGGCGGCAAACTGGACGATGCGACCGGTCACGCGCGCCCGCTCTGCCAGCGCTTTGGGCAGCGCACCATCAACTTTGAAACGCAACACGTTGCTGGTGGCTGACTTGAGCAATTCGCTGGTGCTGTTGAGCGCCACCAGCCGACCGGCCTTGAGCATGGCGATGCGCCCGCACAGCGCTTCGGCTTCTTCCAGGTAATGCGTGGTCAGCAAAACGGTATGGCCTTGCTTGTTGAGTTTGTCTATGAATTGCCACAGCGACTGGCGCAATTCCACATCCACCCCCGCGGTGGGCTCATCCAGCACAATCACCGGCGGTTTGTGCACCAAGGCCAGCGCCACCAGCACGCGCCGTTTCATGCCACCCGAGAGTGCGCGCATATTGGCATCAGCCTTGTCGGCCAAACCCAGACTCTCCAGCAGCTCGTCGATCCAGGATTGATTGTTTTTGACACCAAAATAGCCAGACTGAAACCGCAGTGCTTCGCGCACGTTGAAAAACGGATCAAACACCAGCTCCTGCGGAACAATTCCCAGACTGCGCCGTGCGTTGGCGTAGTCGCGCACGACATCGTGACCGAGCACCGTCACCCGGCCGGCACTGGCTTTCACCAGCCCCGCCAAAATGCTGATCAGGGTGGTTTTGCCAGCGCCGTTGGGGCCCAGCAAGCCAAAGAATTCACCGGCTTCAACGTCCAGACTGACACCGTCCAGCGCCAGCAAGGGGGCCGTCCCCGCACCACGCGCCTCCTCATAGGCTTTGGAGACGCACTGAAATGAAATGGCAGACAAACCCAATCCTCAACCGGCCAGCGCAGCTATGCGACCGACGCAGCAGCGTCCTGCCATTGACCGGGCTGCGTGCCGGCATCCACCGGCAACAGGGGATCAACCCCATAGAGCTTGGCCAGGTCGCGCAGGCGCGCTGGCAAGCCCCGGAGCAGAACGCTTTTGCCCTGCGCCAGACCGTAGCGCCGAAACTCCAGCAACACAGCCAATGCGGAAGAATCGAAGTGATCCAACGCCGTTGCGTCGAGCAGCACGTCGTGACCTGTTTCAGCACGCAAGCCCTCCTGCAGCATGGTCAAGCACGCGCCAGCTTGGCGTTGGGTCAGGGTTTGCGGTAGCGCCAGCATCTTCAGTTATTTTTCTGGTTGGACTTGTTGAGTTCAGCCAAAGTGGTGACCAAACCATCGAGCCCCTTGGCGTTGATTTGCTGCGCGAACTGGCTGCGGTAGGTATCGACCAGCCAGACACCGAGCACATTGAGGTTGTAAATCTTCCAGCCAGCACCTTCAGCGTCAGTTTTTGCCAGCCGGTAATCGAGCTGGATCGGATCGCCATGGCCCCGGACTTGCGTGCGCACCACCACCTCGGTATCTTGTGGCGAGGCGCGCAGTGGCTTGATGGTAATGGTCAGGTTGTTGACCTGCGCCAAAGCCCCGGCATAAGTACGAACCAGCAAGGTTTTGAACTCGGCTTGCAAACGCCTTTTCTGCTCCGGGCTGGCCTGGCGCCAGGCCGGGCCGACGGCAGATGCTGTCATGCGCTGGAAATCAACGTTCGGCATGATCTTGTCATCGACCAGAGCGACGATGCGCGGGATGTTTCCCGCCTGAGCGGCCTTGTCGGCCTTGATGCTTTCCAGCGCGTCGGCAGTCAGGCGCTTGATAAATGCATCGGCTGCTTCATCGGCGGCAAAAAGCGGCCACGTCAACAGCATCGATAGTGTTAGCAACAAGAGCTGAGCCAAGCGCCGCAAAAAACTGTAGTTCATATTGGTATTTTCCTGTGATTGCAAACAAACCCGCTAACGGTTGACCATAACACCCAAGCCAATCATTGTGCTGCCCCGGAATCTTCCGGACGCTCTTCATCGGGTGGATTGCCGTCATAAACCGCATTGCGGCGGCGCTGCAAATAAGCGTCGCGCGTAAATGTGTATTTATCCAACGCCGCCTGATCGAGTGCCTGCGTGGCCGACAACAGGCGCGCCCGCTTGTCCACCAGATGCACGGCAGTGAGGCTGTTGCGGGCGGCGACGTCCGACACGCGGGAGGTGATGTCACCCTGGTGATCGACCACCAGACCCACACTGTCGCGCAGGCTGGAAGGCCCCAGCAATGGCAGCACCAGGTAGGGCCCCGGCACCACGCCCCAATAGCCCAGCGTTTGACCAAAATCCTTGGTGTTGCGTTCGATGTTCATTTCACTGGCCACATCGAACACGCCATAGATGCCAATCACGCTATTGACACCAAAGCGCGCCAGACTGTTGACCGCCGCTTCACCCTTGAATTGCAGCGCGTTGTTCACAAACGACCAGGCATCTTGCAAGTTGTGAAAGAAATTGTCCACCCCGCGACGCGCCAACTCCGGCACCACGGCAACATAGGTTTTGGCCACCGGCTGAAGCACCGCCGCATCGACCCCGTCATTGAACTGGAAAACGCCGCGGTTGAAAGGCTCGAGTGGATCATGCGGGTTGGCGTTGGGGCCGCTGGCGCAGGCCGACAGCAGCAGCGCCACGCCAAGCGCGAACCATCCACCACGCCGAAGACAAAAATCAAGTTGACTGCGATGTGCGCCGGTTTTCATTGTTGACTTCCCCCAGCAGCGTTGCCGCTGGCCGCTTTGCCGTACAAGAACTGGCTGATCAAATTTTCCAGCACCACCGCTGACTGCGTGCTGCCGATGGTGTCACCCGGTTTGAGCAGCTTTTCATCGGCACCTGGCTCCAGCCCCAGGTATTGTTCACCGAGCAGGCCACTGGTCAGAATTTTCAGCGAACTGTCCTTGGGAAAGTGGTAACGGCTCTCCATCGCCAGTACCACCTGGGCCTGAAAAGATTTGTCATCAAAAACAATTTTTTCCACCCGGCCAACCACCACACCAGCGCTGCGCACCGCGGCTTTGGGTTTGAGCCCGCCAATGTTGTCGAATTTGGCGTTCACCCGGTAAGTATTTTGAAAATTCAAACTCAGCAAATTGGCCGCCTGCAAGGCCAGAAACAAGATGGCAGCCGCCCCAAGCAGCACAAACAAACCGACCCATACATCTTTTTTTGAACGTTGCATAAAAATTCTTTCTAATCATTTGGGGACAGGGCTTGCTCACTTCGTGTAGCTGCGGTCTGTCCCGCAAGGTATTCAAATCGTAAACATCAACGCCGTGAGGATGAAATCGAGTCCCAACACAGTGAGCGATGAAACGACCACGGTGCGGGTGGTGGCGCTGGCCACCCCCTCGGGCGTGGGCTGCGCTTCAAAGCCCTGCCACAAGGCGATAAAAGTCACCGCGAACCCGAACACAACGCTTTTCACCACGCCGTTGCCGACATCCTTCCAGACATCGACACCACCTTGAATCTGACTCCAGAACGAGCCGCCATCGACCCCGATCATCAACACACCCACCACCCAGCCGCCAATGATGCCCATGGCGCTGAACACCGCAGCCAGCAGTGGCATGGTGATGATGCCGGCCCAAAAACGCGGAGCCAGCACGCGCTGCACCGGGTCCACCGCCATCATCTCCATCACGCTGATCTGCTCGCCGGCTTTCATCAACCCAATCTCGGCCGTGAGCGAAGTGCCGGCACGACCCGCAAACAACAAGGCCGTCACCACCGGACCGAGCTCGCGCACCAGGCTCAACGCCACCAGCAATCCCAGCGCCGAAGACGCGCCGTAACGCTGCAAGGTGTAGAAACCCTGCAGACCGAAAACAAAACCGACAAACAAGCCTGAGACGGCAATGATGGCGAGCGAATAATTGCCCAAAAAATGAATTTGATCGCGAATCAGTCCAAAGCGCCGCAAACTCAGGCGCAAAGTTGTCAGCAAGCGTAAAAACAGCCGCGCCGCACAACCCAAGTCGGTCAACCGGCGACGCGTGGCGAAACCGACTTCTCCTGGCTGGTACCAGCTCATGCGACCTTCTCCACAGCAAAATCCTGCGCCACCGACTGGCCAGGGTAGTGAAAGCGCACCGGACCGTCGGACAAAGCGTTCACATACTGATAGACCAGCGGATCGGTGCTCTGGCGTACCTGCTCAGGGGTACCTTGCGCAGCAATTTTCCCGTTGGCCAAAATCACGATGTGGTCTGAAATGGCAAAGGTCTGCTCCAGCTCGTGCGAGACGAAAACGCTGGTCAAACCCATCGAATCGTTGAGCTGGCGAATCAAACGGGCGGCGATGGCCAGCGAAATCGGATCCAGTCCGGAAAAAGGTTCGTCGTACATCACCAGTTCCGGGTCGAGCGCGATGGCCCGCGCCAGCGCAACGCGTCGCGCCATGCCGCCCGAGAGGTCGCTGGGCATCAGATCGCAGGCACCGCGCAAACCCACGGCATTGAGCTTCATCAGCACGATGTCGCGAATCAGCACATCCGTCAACTGCGTGTGTTCGCGCAGCGGAAAAGCCACATTCTCAAAGACCGACAAATCGGCAAACAAAGCACCAAACTGAAACAGCATTCCCATGCGCCGACGCACTGCATAGAGCTCGCGCTGGTTCATCGCCGTGACATCCTGGCCGTCGAACAACATCGCACCCGATTGCGCCCGGTTCTGGCCACCCATCAGCCGCAAAATGGTCGTCTTGCCACCGCCCGAGGCACCCATCAGGGCGGTCACTTTGCCCTGTGGCACCGACATGCAGACATCTTCCAGCACCGCTCGCTCACCATAGGCAAAGCTGAGGTGACGAAGCTCAACGAGCGTTTTGAAAGCGGCAGCGGGCATTGAAAATCTGTGGTTGTAGCAGACAGCGCGAACGACCCGGCCGCAGCGGTCGGGCGTTTTCTGACCCCGGATGATAAGGGATTTCCCTAATCAGCGTGGCAAGTCGGTCATGCCCATCAGGAATTGGTCGATGGCGCGCGCCGCCTGGCGTCCCTCACGAATCGCCCATACCACCAGACTCTGGCCACGGCGCATGTCGCCAGCAGCGAAAACTTTGGGCACACTGGTGGCATAACCGCCGTCAAAGTCGGTGCTGGCCCTGACATTTCCTCTGGCATCGCACGCAATGCCAAAAGCCTGCAGCACGGCCCCGACGGGACTGACAAAACCCATCGCCAGCAGCGCCAGCTCGGCCTTGATAACCTGTTCGCTGCCAGCCAGCTCCGTCATCTTGCCGTCCTGCCATGACACCCGAACTGTTTTCAAGCCGGTCAGCTTGCCCTTGCTACCCAGGAACTCCTTGGTGGCGATGGCAAACTCGCGCTGGCAACCCTCTTCCTGGCTGGAGCTGGTGCGCAGTTTGAGCGGCCAGTAGGGCCAGGTCAGGGCGCGGTTTTCTTCCAGCGGTGCCTGTGGCATCAGTTCAAGCTGCGTCACACTGGCAGCGCCCTGGCGGTTGCTGGTGCCCACACAGTCGCTGCCGGTATCCCCACCACCAATGACCACCACCTGTTTGCCATCGGCGCGCAACTGAGTTTTGACTTTGTCACCAGCGTTGAGGTGGTTTTGCTGGGCCAGAAAATCCATGGCAAAGTGAACGCCGTCGAGGTCGCGCCCCGGCAACGGCAGATCGCGCGGCTGCTCGGAACCACCGCACAGCAGCACAGCATCAAAGTCTTTCAGTAGTTGATCGGCTGGCAGCGTTTCCTTGGCGCTGACCTTGCTGCCTTTGGGCCAGGCACCCACCAGCACGCCGGTGCGAAAGCGCACACCTTCTAATTTCATTTGCTCCAGACGCCGGTCGATGTGTGACTTTTCCAGTTTGAAATCCGGAATACCGTAGCGCAGCAAGCCACCCGGGCGATCGTTCTTTTCAAACACTGTCACTTCATGACCAGCCCGCGCGAGCTGCTGCGCGGCTGCCAGACCGGCCGGGCCGGAGCCGACCACCGCCACCCGCTTGCCACTCTGGTGCCCGGGCAACTGCGGCCGCACCCAGCCATTGCGCCAGGCGTGGTCGATGATGGCGTGTTCGATCGATTTGATTCCCACCGCATCGGTGTTGACATTGAGCGTGCAAGCGGCCTCACAGGGTGCCGGGCAGACGCGCCCGGTGAACTCGGGAAAATTGTTGGTGCTGTGCAGCACGGCACTGGCGGCTTGCAGGTCGCCGCGATAGACCAGATCGTTGAAATCCGGAATGACGTTGTTGAGCGGACAGCCATGGCTGCAAAACGGTGTGCCACAGTCCATGCAGCGTGCCGCCTGATGATTGAGCTGCTGCTGATCAAGATCGAGGCCAAACTCATGGAAGTTCCTGATGCGCTCGGACACCGGGCGATAGCCTTCCTGCACACGTTCAAATTCCATGAAACCGGTGATTTTCCCCATGATGTTCGTCCTTATTTGATCGCTGCCATTTCGGCCTTGGCAAGCACCGGTGCCGGCACCTGTGCCGCTTCCTTGCGCGCCTGTAGCTCTGCCAAAGCTCGCCGGTATTCATTTGGAAACACCTTGACAAACCTGGTTCGTGAAAGCTCCCAGTTGTCGAGCAACTCGCGCGCGCGCCGACTGCCGGTCCAACGGTTGTGTTCTTCCAGCAAATGCTTGAGTTGCGGCTCGTCGGCCTGGCCGAGATGCCACAGCCCAGGTGCCAACTTGACTTGCTGCTCAGCCTGCGTCAGCACTTTTTCCAGTGTCACCATAGCCGGGTTGCAGCGTTGGGCAAACTTACCATCTTCGTCATAGACGTAGGCGATGCCGCCACTCATGCCGGCGGCAAAATTGCGTCCGGTGGCACCGAGCACCACGGCGGTGCCACCGGTCATGTACTCACAACCGTGATCGCCGGTGCCTTCCACCACCGCCGTGGCACCCGAGAGGCGCACCGCAAAGCGCTCGCCAGCCACACCGCTGAAATAAGCCTCGCCGCTGGTGGCACCATACATGGCGGTGTTACCAACGATGATGTTGCGCCGGGCATCGCCACGAAAATCGATGCTAGGTCGCACCACCACGCGTCCGCCTGAGAGACCTTTACCGGTGTAGTCGTTGGCATCACCGATCAGGTACAGCGTGATGCCGCGCGCCAAGAACGCGGCAAAAGACTGGCCGCCGGTGCCTTCGAGCTGGATGCGTATGGTGTTGTCAGGCAGTCCCTCGGGATGGACCCGCGTCAAAGCACCCGAGAGCATGGCACCGACCGAACGGTTGACGTTGCGCACCACTTCCATGAAATGCACTTTTTCGCCCTTGTCGATGGCAGCGCGGCTGCGCTCGATCAACAACTGGTCGAGTGCCCCTTCCAACGCGTGGTCTTGCAACTCGGTCTGATGGCGCGGCACAGCGGCATCCGCAATCGGCATCGCAAACAAGCGCGAAAAATCTAGACCCCCGGTTTTCCAGTGCGCCAGGCCCTGACGCGTATCAAGCAGGTCGGAGCGACCAATCAGATCGTCGAACTTGCTGATGCCAAGCTGGGCCATGATGGCGCGCACTTCTTCGGCCACAAAAAAGAAATAATTCACCACCTGTTCGGGCTTGCCAGCAAATTTGCGCCGCAACACCGGGTCTTGCGTGGCGACCCCTACCGGACAGGTGTTGAGATGGCACTTGCGCATCATCACGCAACCCGCCACCACCAGCGGCGCGGTGGAAAAACCAAACTCGTCGGCACCCAACAGCGCGCCCATCACCACATCGCGACCGGTCTTGATCTGACCATCAACCTGCACCCGGATGCGCCCGCGCAAGCGGTTCAGCACCAGTGTTTGCTGGGTTTCGGCCAAACCGATTTCCCACGGGCTGCCAGCGTGCTTGATCGACGACAGGGGGGAAGCGCCGGTGCCGCCATCGTGGCCGGAAATGACGACGTGGTCACTCTTGCATTTGGCCACGCCTGCGGCCACGGTGCCAACACCGATTTCACTCACCAGTTTGACACTGATGCTGGCGTGCGGTGCCACATTTTTCAGGTCGTGAATCAGTTGCGCCAGATCCTCGATCGAATAAATATCGTGGTGCGGTGGCGGCGAAATCAGCGGCACGCCGGGAATCGAATGACGCAGCCGTCCGATGTAGTCCGACACCTTGCCGCCCGGCAACTGACCACCTTCGCCGGGTTTGGCACCTTGAGCCATCTTGATCTGAATCTGGTCGGCGCTGGTCAGATATTCGGCGGTGACCCCAAAGCGGCCCGAAGCCACCTGTTTGATGCGCGAGCGCAAGCTGTCGCCGTCTTGTAGCGCCAAATCCACTTCCACCACGTCAGCACCAATGATGCTCTTGAGGGTGTCTCCGGTTTTGATAGCTATGCCTTTGAGTTCGTTGCGGTAGCGCGCCGGATCTTCCCCGCCTTCACCGGTGTTGCTCTTGCCACCGAGCCGGTTCATGGCCACTGCCAGCGTGGCATGTGCTTCGGTTGAAATCGAACCCAGCGACATGGCACCAGTGACGAACCGCTTGACGATCTCTTTGGCCGGTTCAACTTGCTCCACGGCAATCGCCTTGGCCGGATCAATCTTGAACTGGAACAGTCCGCGCAAGGTCATCTGACGACGACTCTGGTCGTTGATGATCTGGGCGTATTCCTTGTAAGTTGACCAACTGTTGATGCGCGCACTGTGCTGCAATTTGGCAATCGCATCGGGTGTCCACATGTGCTCTTCGCCGCGCACGCGCCAGGCATATTCGCCACCGGTATCGAGTCCATCGGCCAGCAAGGGGTCTGTGCCAAAAGCCGCCCTGTGCATGCGAATCGCTTCCTCGGCGATGTCAAACACGCCAATGCCCTCGACCCGACTTGGGGTACCGGTAAAGTATTTGCCCACCATCGCACTCGACAGTCCGATGGCCTCAAATAACTGGGCACCACAGTAACTCATGTAAGTGGAAACACCCATCTTCGACATGACTTTGGACAAGCCCTTGCCGATCGCTTTGACGTAGTTGGCAATTGCCTTGTCGGCGCTGATGCCAGCCAACAGATCGCCGTCCAGATTGGCCAGTGTTTCGAGCACCAGATAGGGATGAATCGCTTCGGCACCGTAACCGGCCAGGGCTGCAAAGTGGTGCACCTCGCGCGCCGTGCCGGTTTCCACCACCAGCCCGGCGGTGGTGCGCAGCCCCACCCGCACCAGGTGCTGATGAATGGCCGACAGTGCCAACAACGCCGGAATGGCGACGCGCTGCGCGCTGATGCCGCGATCGCTGATGATGAGAATGTTGTTACCACCCTTGATGGCATCAACGGCCTCGGCGCACAACGATGCGAGCTGGGCTTCAACACCCTCGTGACCCCAGCTCAACGGGTAAGTGATATCGAGCGTGTAGCTGTGAAACTTGCCACGGGTGTACTGGCCAATATCGCGCAGCTTGGCCATGTCGGCAAACCCGAGCACCGGCTGACTCACTTCCAGCCGCATTGGCGGATTGACCTGGTTGATGTCGAGCAGATTGGGCTTGGGGCCGATAAAAGAGACCAAGCTCATCACAATGGCTTCGCGGATCGAGTCAATCGGTGGATTGGTGACCTGCGCAAACAGCTGCTTGAAATAGTTGTAGAGCGGTTTATTGCGATCGGACAGAACCGCCAGCGGGGTGTCGTTGCCCATCGAGCCCACCGCTTCGTCCGAATTGCGCGCCATCGGTAGCAGCAAGAATTTAATGTCTTCCTGCGTAAAACCAAAAGCCTGCTGGCGATCGAGCAGCGACGAAAAAGGGGTCAGATCCAAATTACCGGAGCCGACACCGCCAGGTGGTGGCTCGGTAGATTTGGCTCCGACCCCATTTTCGCCACCCACCACATCGTCGAGCCGGATGCGCAGATTCTCGATCCACTGCTGGTAGGGTTTGTTGTTGGCCAGATTGGCTTTGAGTTCATCATCGTCGATCATGCGGCCCTGCTCCAGATCGATCAGGAACATCTTGCCCGGCTGCAGGCGCCATTTGCGCACAATCCGGTTTTCCGCCACCGGCAACACGCCCGATTCGGAAGCCATGATGACCATGTCTTCGTCGGTGATGCAGTAGCGCGATGGGCGCAGGCCGTTGCGATCGAGCGTGGCACCAATTTGACGACCGTCGGTAAAGACGATCGAAGCCGGGCCGTCCCAAGGCTCCAGCATGGCAGCGTGGTATTCGTAAAACGCCCGCCGGCGTTTCTCCATGGTGACGTTTTGCTCCCACGGCTCGGGAATCATCATCATCACCGCCTGCGCCAGCGGGTAACCCGCCATCGTCAGCAACTCCAGGCAGTTGTCAAAAATCGCCGTGTCGGACTGGTCTGGGAAACTGATAGGGTAGAGCTTGTGCAAATCGCCCGCCAACACCGGCGAGCTCATGACACCTTCGCGTGCTTTCATCCAGTTGTAGTTGCCTTTGACCGTGTTGATCTCGCCGTTGTGTGCCACATAGCGGTAGGGGTGCGCCAGCGGCCACTCGGGGAAAGTGTTGGTGGAAAAGCGTTGATGCACCAGCCCCAGCGCCGAGACACAACGCGGATCCTGCAAGTCCAAGTAATAGGTGCCAACCTGGTCTGCCAGCAACAGACCTTTGTAGATCACAGTGCGACTCGACATGCTCGGAACGTAATACTCCTTGCTGTGCTTGAGTTCGAGATTCTGAATCGCCGCGCTGGCCGTTTTGCGGATGACGTAGAGTTTGCGCTCGAGCGCATCCTGCACAATCACATCGTTGCCGCGGCCAATGAACAACTGGCGCAGCACCGGCTCCTTGGCACGCACCGTGGGCGACATCGGCATCTCGCGGCTGACCGGCACGTCGCGCCAGCCCAACAGGATTTGACCTTCGGCCTTGACCGCCCGTTCCAGTTCCTGCTCACAGGCCAGCCGACTGGCGTGTTCCTTGGGCAGAAAAATCATTCCCACGCCATATTCGCCGAGCGGCGGCAACACCACGCCTTGCGCCGCCATGGCTTGCCGGTACAGGGCATCGGGCAACTGGATCAAGATGCCGGCACCATCACCCATCAACTTGTCGGCACCGACCGCACCCCGGTGGTTCAAATTCTCAAGAATTTTCAAGGCGTTGAGAATAATTTCGTGCGATTTCACGCCTTTGATGTGCGCGACAAAACCGACCCCGCAGGAATCGTGCTCGAGCGCACCCGAGTACAGGCCGTGCTCCGCCAGATAAAGCTTTTCCGCATCCACCGTCATCGCGTGCTCCCAAAAAATCAGAGCCCCGAGGATACCCCAGTCCAGCACCTCCTTCAAACAAATTAATAGGGGTCAGATTCCAATTAAAGGTTGACTATTTAATTCAACATTTAATTGGGGACATATCTAGTTCTCATGAAGCAACAGGCTTCTTTGCCAAAAACGGCCTGCCAGCGGGCAATTTGGCCACCCTGCGCTGGGTGCGATTTTGCAGTTCAGCCACAAAGTCGGTTTCCCCTAGCGCCCAACCGCTGAGCACAGAGTGCGTCAACTCATCCTGTTGCTGCTGAGCGATGCCAGAGCCAACCATTTCGGCGTAAGCCGCCTCACGGGCAAAAGGCGTATTGCCAAGCTCCCAGATCAGTGCATGCGGCGTGATCAGCTTGTCTTTGCGCTGCCCGGCGTAATGGCCATGGCTTGACCATGGATAGCTGAGTGCCTGCTCTACCATACCGGCACGCACCGGATTGAGATCAATGTAAGTCATGCAGGCCAGAAAGTAGCGCTCGGCCTGGATGCAAGTGGACTTGTAGCGCCCTTCCCACAGGGTGCCCGTGCGCTGGTGCGTATCGTTGAAATAGCGCACGTAGCTTCGGCCGAGCGCTTGCATCAACTGCGGCAGACCAGTCTCGCTTTGCGGTGTCAGCAGCAGGTGAAAGTGGTTGCTCATCAGCACATAAGCGTGGATGGCAACGTCAAACTTGCGTGCGAATTGACCCAGCAAGTCGAGCAGCATCTCAAAGTCGGCGTTGGACGAGAAAATCGACTGCCGGTTGTTGCCGCGTTGCACAACGTGGTGCGGATAACCCGCCACACTAAGACGCGGCAATCGGGCCATGATTCAGTTTGAAACGGGTTTGGCCCAACTCACCAAGTCCGAATTCCTGCAGCAAGGCTTGCAAGCGCTGCGCCGCAACAGAATTGGTCTGACCGATGCGGCGGGCGATAATCAGCTCGTTTTTCATGCTGTGTTCCCACCCCACCAGCTCGGTCACGCTGACTTGGTAACCGCATGCTTGCAGGTACAGGCAGCGCAATACGTTGGTGAGGTGGCTGCCGAACTCGCGCGTGTGCAAGGGGTGACGCCAAAGCTCGGCCAGCGCTGTGCGCGACAAAGCCGGTGCCTTGTTTTGATTGAGACAGTGTGCTACCTCCGCCTGGCAGCAGGGCACCAGCACCATGAAACTGGCATTTTTCTTCAGGCCAAAAGCGATAGCATCGTCGGTGGCACTGTCACAGGCGTGCAGTGCAGTCACCATGTCGATGTGCGCTGGCAACTGGTCTGACTCGGTGGACTCGGCCACACTGGTGTTGATGAACGCCATGCGCGCAAAACCAAGCCGGGCGGCGAGTTGACGTGATTTTTCAACCAGCTCAGTGCGCGTTTCGATGCCATAGATACGCCCGCTTTGACGTGTCTTGAAAAACAGGTCGTAAATGACAAAACCCAGGTACGATTTGCCCGCCCCGTGATCAGCCACGGTGATTTCCGGCCCCGCCAATGCCGCACCCGTCTGACCGGCAGACCTTGCCTCAACACCCAGCACACTGCGCGCCTCAGTGGCACTGAGCTCCAGCAACAGCTTCTCAATGAACTGAAAAAGATGCATCACCTGTTTGAGCTTGCGCCTGGAATCCTGATTGAGCCGCCCCTCGCCGGTCAGGATGTGCAACTCCTTGAGCAACGCCACCGACTGGCCCGGTCGCAACTCAAGCGCTGCCGCAGCGTCGATGCTGGTGCGCTTCATGAGGCCTGACAACAAGCGTCGATCACTTCACGCACCATCGGCTCCGGTGCGCTGCGCACAGTCGCATTGGCCAAGCCATTGATCACCACAAAGCGAATGTCACCACCGACGGCCTTTTTGTCCAGCCGCATCAATTCCAGGTAGCGTCCGGCGTTGTCGGTGTCCGACAGGCACGGTGCCTGCACCGGCAAACCGGCCTTTTGAATCAAACTCGTCAGCCGCGCAACGAAAGCAGCATCAACCAGGCCCAGCCGTTGCGACAAATGCGCTGCCATCACCATGCCACAGCCAACGCCCTCACCATGCAACCAGCAGCCGTAACCCAGACCGGTCTCGATGGCATGGCCAAAAGTGTGGCCAAAGTTCAGGATCGCGCGCAGACCCGCTTCGCGCTCGTCCTCCTTCACCACCCAGGCCTTGATCTCGCAGCAGCGCCGAACAGCGTGCGCCAGCGCCGCCGGATCACGCCGCAGCAGCGAATCGATGTTATTTTCCAGCCAAAGAAAAAATTGTGCATCGGCAATTGGCGCGTATTTGATGACTTCAGCCAGACCGGCGCTGAGCTCGCGCTGCGGCAACGTGCTCAACGTGGCAAGATCGCACACCACCTTGAGTGGTTGATAAAAAGCCCCAATCATGTTCTTGCCGAGCGGATGGTTGATGCCGGTTTTGCCACCCACTGACGAATCCACCTGCGCCAGCAGAGTGGTGGGCACCTGCACAAACCGCACCCCGCGCATGTAACAGGCAGCGGCAAAACCCGTCATGTCGCCCACCACACCGCCGCCGAGCGCAAAAAGAATCGTCTGGCGGTCACAACCATGGCTGAGCAGGGCATCAAAAATCAGGTTCAGCGTTTGCCAGTTTTTGAACTGCTCCCCATCCGGCAGCGTCACCACATGCACATTGGCATATCTGGTTTGCAACGCTGCTTGCAGACGGCTTGCATACAGTGGCCCGACCGTGGTGTTGGTCACAACCAAGACACTGGCAGCCGCTGGCAAGTCACAGTAACTCAACGGGTTGTCAAACAACGAGGTCCGAATCGCGATGTGATAACTGCGCTCGGCCAGGTCGATAGAAACGGTTTGCAGCTCGGCGCTAGTCATGACGAAGAGTTTAGTGGCAGAGCACCCGACATTTCAAGTTGCATCACAATCATGTTGACCAAGGTGGCCATCGAAGGCCGCCCGGTCTGGACGACGAAGTGCGCCGTTTCGCGGTACAGCGGATCCCGCACGGCAAACAACTCACGCAACCGCCCCAATGGGTCTGCCACCTGCAACAAGGGGCGTTTGACATCGTGGCGCAGACGAAAGTACAGATCATCCGGTGCAGCGTGCAAATAGACCACATGACAGTGCCGGTGCAAGCACTCTCGATTGACGCTGCTCAGCACCACACCGCCACCAGTTGCCAGTACGGCTTGCGAATTAAGGCACAACCCGGCGATCACTGTCTCTTCGATGGCACGAAATTTTGGCTCGCCTTCGCGCTCGAAGAATTCCCGAATCGAACACCCCAGACCTTGCTCGATGACCTGGTCCGAATCAAAAAAATCAAGCTGCAAGCGCCGCGCCAACTGGCGTCCGACGCTTGATTTGCCAGAGCCGGGCAGGCCCACCAGGGCAACCGACACAGGCCCACTCAGTTGGCACTCTGGCACGAACCCACACCATAGGGCGGTGTCAGGAACGAGCCGTTGGTAGCATCTTTGGCCAGCACATCGGTCACAAACAAACGCTCGGCCATGCCCTGGGAGCCGGCGACACTGGTGGTGGCAATCACCCGGTACGCCAGCCAGGTGCCAAAGCGCTGGGAGTACTCAACCTTGACCACCAGCACCCCACTGGCATTGGTCGTGGTCACGGCCGGATCGGCATAGCTCACAATCAAATCGCTCTTGCGCGGCTCCAGCGTTGGTTGACCGTTGCTATCAACACTGTTGTTGAGGTTCTCACCCGGATCAACATTGCCGTTGCGATTGGTGTCTTCGTTGGCGCACCAGATTCGCTGCGCCGGTGCCGCCGCCGGATCGGTTGAATTAGCCGGATAAGATACCGTGAGCGACAACGGAACCACCGTCAAGGCGTTGACCTGGAGACCCCCGCTTATGTAAGAGGTTTCAGTGGCACCTTTTCCATAATGCGTCAAATCAACCGAAATCGCCACCGGTGCATTGGCCACCGCCCGACCGGCCGAATCGGCCACAGTGACGGTGAAATTCTTGATGTAGGTTCCCGCACCTGCCGTCAACAGGTTATCGTCGCCAATCGACACCGCAAGGGCTTGGCCAACTGTGGTGAGACTGACAATCACCGGGTTGGGACAAACCCCGGCTGCAAAATCACTTCCCGCATAACAAGCCCGCACCTTGATTCCGTTGGTAGGGCTTGAGTTCGGGCCGGGAACATATTGCGTCGAGACAATACCCGAGTCATCGGTGTACAAGACGGTCGCACCACTGGAAAGTGAAGCCCCAACAAAGGCCAGTCCCGTGGTGATATCTTCAAAGCGCACCCGCACGTTCTTGACCGGCCGATTGGTGCTGTCAAGAAACAGGAAGCGCAGGTTTGCTTTGTTGGCACTGGTGCCGGCACTGTTGACCGACAACACGTTCGGAGATGCCGACAAAGAGGGCACCGCGCCCGCCGGGATCACCGCATCCGGAACCACGGTGCTGAAGACATTGAGTTGGTAGTTGGAGGCATTGATACCGTTGCCGCTGGCCGATAAAACATAGGACTTTGAAACCTGCGGCGCGGTCACCATCTTGCTCACAATTCCGCTCGAATCGGTGATCAAGGTCTGATTCTTTAACTCGGCCAAGTCCCCGCCGAAAGTAATCACTGCATCCGCAATAGGAACCCCGGCTGAGTCCAGCAGTGTTGCCGTCACCAACACCGCCTGGCCGGGTGTCGGTGCACTCGGTGCGGCCTGAATCGACAAGTGACTTCCGGTCACCTTGACCGTGGTGCGCTTGACGATGCCGTTCATCGTCACCGTCAGCGTGATGTCCCGATTTGATTTGTCGGAACCAATCGTCAAGTCACCCTTGTAGCTGCCGGATGAATCTGTCTGTGCGGAGCTGCCCGGCGTGAAGATGCTGTTGCCATCGCTTGCCACTGCCACCGTCGCGCCCGCTACGATATTGCGTTTGGCATCGACCGCAACCACCGTCAACCCGACGCTGTCAGTGCCAGAATTGTTCATCGAATTCTTGTTCACCAACAAAACAAAATCTGAAACTACCGATGCCGTCGGCAAATTGCTGTTGGCCGCCAGATTGAAATCAACCTGGGTTGTCACAGCCGTACTGTCGACAGTTGCTGAGGCACTCAGTGATACGCCACCGCCAGTGGAAGTCGCGCTCGGCGCGACACTGATCTCGGCCACACCGGCCGTGTTGGTGACCAGACTGGCAGGCGTAATGACCAAGTTGCCGCCACCCGCTCCGGCAAAAGTCACCAGCTTGTTGGCCACCGGTGCACCAGTTGCATCGAGCACCGTGGCGCGCGCCGTAAAGGCCGCACCAGAGGTAACGTTGTAAACCTTTTCGCCAGCAGCGTTGAAGATAAACAATGTCATTGACGGAGCCGGAGCCGCACCCGCTCCTGCCAGCGGTGCGCCACTGGCAGTACCGGGGTTGCCACCACCGCCACCGCAGGCTGCCAGTGCCAACGCCATGACGATACCGATTGCAGAGTTCAATAATTTCATTTCGAGCAACTCTTTCGTAATATCTGCTAGCGCACTGCGCCGCGCTCGGCCACCACCTTGGGGGTGATGAACACCAGCATCTCCTGTTTGTTGGCCACCCGGGAACGGCTCTTGAACAGGTTGCCAACACCAGGGATGTCACCCAGCATCGGCACTTTGGTTTCACTATCATGTTCAGTCAATATAAATATGCCGCCGATGACCACGGTGCCGCCATTCTCCACCAGCACCTGCGTCTTGATGTGATTGGTGTCAATGGCCAAACCGGCCGCAGTCGATTGCCCGACTGTGTCTTTATTCACATCCAGATCCAGAATGATGTTGCCCTCGGGCGTGATTTGCGGTGTCACTTCGAGTTTCAGGCTGGCTTTGCGGAAGGCAATCGATGTCGCACCGCTGGAAGTTGCCACCTGGTACGGCAGCTCGGTGCCCTGCTCGATCAGCGCCTTGATCTGGTCGGCCGTCACCACGCGTGGGCTCGACACCACTTTGCCTTTGCCGTCAGCTTCCAAGGCGGATAGCTCCAGATTCAAAAACCGGTTGGCAGCCGAGCTGAAAATCGAAACGGCAAAAGTCGCCGGGTTGTAGCCACCCTGGCCAATGGCCGGCAAATTGACAAAATTACTGTTCACATCAGCGCTGCCGCCAGCACCGCTGCTGGCCGCAACATTGGCATAGCTCGAGCCAAACGCGATACGATTGTTACCCGACAATTGATAACCACCATCGCCGCCTTTGGATGAGCGCAAATCGTAGCCACCGAGTTTGATGCCAAGTGACTTGCCAAAGGTGTCGAGTGCTTCAACGATGCGCGCTTCAATCAGCACCTGGCGCACCGGCACATCGAGCTTGGCAATCAATTGTTGCACCTGCTCGAGCTTGGCGGCAATGTCGGTCACAAACAACTGGTTGGTGCGAACCGCTGAAATGACACTGCCGCGGGAGCTGAGCAGGCGTGAGGCGGTGGCAGCACTGCCAGCCGCAGCGCCGCCGCCAGCCATCAACTGCGCCGCCACCTCCGCCGCCTTGGTGTAATTCAACTGGAACGACTGGGTGCGCAACGGCTCCAGGTTTTGTAGTGAGGCAACAGCTTCGAGCTCAATTTTTTCCTTGGCGGTAATTTCATCCCGGGGTGCAATCCAGAGCACGTTGCCGGTCTTGCGCATACCCAGCCCCTTGGCTTGCAAAATGATATCTAGCGCCTGATCCCACGGCACCTCCTGTAGCCGCAGCGTCACCGAGCCGGTCACCGAATCCGAAGTGATGACATTGAAATTGGTGAAGTCGGCAATCACCTGCAACAGCGAGCGTACCTCGATGTTCTGGAAGTTGAGCGACAACTTTTGCCCACTGTAGCCCGGCCCCGCTGTCAGTTTGGAAGGGTCAGAGCGCAACGGCTTGACTTCCACCACAAACTGGTTGTCACTTTGGTAAGCGCTGTGCGTCCATTGCCCCCTGGGTTCTATCACCATGCGCACCCGCTCACCCACCTGGGATGCAGTGACGGTCTGAACCGGAGTGCCAAAGTCACTCACATCAAGCCGCCGACGCAAACCTTCAGGCAGCACCGACTTCATAAATTCCACCACCAGCGACTGTCCCTGCTGGTGAATGTCAACGCCCACCTGATTGCCTGGCAGCGTGACCACCACCCGGCCAGCGCCACCTTCACCACGGCGAAAATCAACATCTTTCAGCGGCAACGCATCGCGGCTGGGCCCCGGGGCAAATACCGCGGCCGGACGTGCCGCAGCCGACGGTGTCGCACCATTGAGTACCACCAACAGTGACTTGCCTTGCAGTTGGGCTTGGTAGGCGCTGGGTTGTTTGAGGTTGAATACGACCCGCGTGCGGTCACCCGCCTGCACGATGCTCACCGATTTCAGATTGCCCTGATTGACCTCCACCAGCGAACGCGGCATCGCGCTGGTCACACCCGGAAAATCAAGCGCAATCCGGGCCGGTGACTGAATCGAAAAACCGGTTGGAACAGCCGCAAGCGCTTGCGTGAAATCAATTTTGACGACCTCACTACCGCTTTGAAGCGACCCGGTCACCGCCTCAATGGCCGTTTGCGCCTGCACCGAGACGGCGCTCAACACGCCGGCAAGCGCCAACGCCAGACACCGCTGCGCTGGCCGTACCAGCCAGAAATTGTGAACACTCATTTCGTCCCCTCTTGCAACTGCAAAGTCGCAGTGCGTTCAATCCACTCGCCCACCGCATCCTGCACGATTTCACGCAGTGTCAGTTCGGTTTCGGTGATTTTCGTCACCCGCCCATAGTTTTGTCCCAGATGGTTGCCAAGGCGAACCTGGTGCAACAAATTGGCAACTTTCAACAAAGCCAGTGACTGGCCGGCCCGGGCCAAACTACCAACCATCGTCATCGAGTCCAGCGGAAATGCCTCCAGCGCTTCTTTGCGACGCGCCATTTCCGGTGCGATCAGGGCATTGCTGGCAGCCACGCTGGTTGACTCACTTTTCAACGCCAGCGTCAATTTTTGTTTGCTGAACGGCTCGTTAGCGGCACTCGGCTCGTAGTGCTCCGGCTGGAATTTCTTGGGCTCGGCAATCGGTTTGATTCTGGGCTTGATCTGGGCCTTTTGTTGCGCTGTCCATTGACGCAATTCATCCACACCCGAAGCGCCACAAGCGCTCAGCAACAGCACACTCAGCAGCAACGTCCACCTGCAACTGACAGTCATTTCTTGGCCCCTTTCGGCGCAGCGGTCGCCTTACGCTGTGCGCTGACCTCGTTGGCATCCAGATAGCGGAACGTCTTGGCCGTTGCATCCATCGACAGCAGATTGTCTTTGGTCGGCGCAATCGAGAGGTTGTTGAGCGTCACAATGCGCGACAAATTGGCAATGTCGGACGCAAACGAGCCAATATCGTGATAGCGCCCGGTCACCCGCAAAGCAATCGGCAACTCGGCGTAGTAATTCTTGACTGCAACCAGCCCCGGACGGAACAAATCAAATTGCAATCCGCGTCCCAGGCCCGCCTGATTGATGTCCGACAGCAGGGCATCCATCTCCGCCTTGCTCGGCAATTGCTTCTCAAGCTGGTTGACAGATTGCAAAACTTTTTCGCGCTGCACCTTGAGGGCTTCAAGATTGACCGCCTTGCTCAACTTCAACGTGTATTCGTCACGCAGCTTGACCTCTTTGGCCTGCTCCTGCGCCAATTCATCGGCAACAGCGCTGAGCCAGACAAACCACAGGCCCACCAGCACCGCCACTGTGATCGTCACCAGCAGGGCATAACGTGGAACGATGGGCCAGCGCGAAGGGTCCTTCGGGTCAAGATCGCGGAACTGCGCCAGGACCTTTTCCTTGGCGGCCGAAAAATCGAACTTCATTGAAAGTTTATTGGCCATGGGAGCTCCTATTTCTTGACAGGAGCAGGCGCGACACCGGGCGCACCGGCAGCAGAGGCAAGCGCTGCGGCGGCTGGTGCCGTCTGCGCTTCGCCCGCACGCACCAGACGGAACCGGATCGTGAAATTGGCAACGCGGCGTTGTTCACGCGGTGCCGTGGCGACTGAAGCGGCGACGATTTCAATCAGCTCGGGACGCGCAAACCAGGACGAGTTGCTGCCAAGATTGCGCAGCAACTCAGACACCCGCTGGTTAGACAGCGCAACCCCTTGTAACGTCACGATCTGGTTGTCCTGGCGCAAATTTGCCACATAAACGCCTTCGGGCAATTGAGTGACAAGTTCGGAGAGCAAATGCACTGGCATGTTGCGGTCGGCCTGCAAGTCTTCCACTGCTTGCTGGCGCGCCAGCAAGCCGGCAATCTCCGCTTCCAACCCGGCAATGTTCTTGATCTTGGCATCAAAAACCTTGATTTCGGATTGCAATATCTGGTTGCGACCCTGCTGCCCAATGATCTGGGACTGGTACCACAGATAAATGATGCCACTCAGTAACAAGCCGACCAACGCAGATGCCCCAAGGCCCAGACTGAACAGGTCACGGCGCAGCTTGCGCGCCGCCTCACGGTGCGGCAGCAGATTAATCAGGACCACGGCATGAACCTCCGCAACGCCAGACCACAAGCGGTGAGATACGTTGGCGCTTCAGTGGCCAGGTGCTTGGATCGCACCGCGCTGCCAATCTCCATGCCATCAAACGGATTGGCCAAACCACAGGCAAACGTGGTTTGCTGGGTCAGCGCCTGCGGCAAACCCGTCAAAGCGGCCGAACCGCCAGCCAACAAAATGTAATCCACCTTGCTGTGTGGTGTACTGGTGAAAAAGAACTGCAAAGTGCGCGCAATTTCCTGCGTCAGGTTTTCAACAAAAGGCCGCAACACCGTGGCATCGTAGTCATCGGGCAAGTCACCACTGCGTTTCTTACTTTCAGCTTCTTCTGCGGAAAATCCGTACTGGCGCACTATCTGCTGCGTCAGTTCGGCACCGCCAAAAGTCTGATCGCGCTCGTACAGGACTTCTTCGCCTTGCAGCACCTGCATGCTGGTGAGTGAACCACCAATCTCAAACAACGCCACGATGCTGTCGGGCCGTCGATTGGGCAAGCGCTCAATGAGCCGGGCGGCAGCAATACGCGATGCGTAGGATTCGATATCGACGATCGCTGGCTTGAGACCGGCTGCCTCGGCCAGGCCCTGAATATCCTGCACCTTTTCACGTCGCGCAGCGGCGATCAAAACATCGACATCGTTCGGGGAAGCCGCATTGGGGCCGATAACGCAAAAATCGAGGTTTACTTCTTCCAGTGGAAATGGAATGTACTGATTGGCTTCAGTCTCAACCAGCGATTCAAGTTCGAGATCTGGCAAGCCCCCGGGTAAAACAATTTTTTTTGTGATCACCACCGCCTGCGGCAATGCCATGGTGACGATTTTTGTTTTGGTCGCGCTTATTTTGATGAGGTGTCGAACAGCGCCCGCAACCTCGTCAAATTTATCAATCGTGCCATCGGTCATCCAGCCCGGCTCCAGCGGCACCTGGGCGCATCGCTCCAGCACCAGTTGACCTGCCTTGTCACGCGCGAGCTCGACCAGTTTGGCACTGGAAGAGCTGATGTCCAGACCGATCATGGGCAACGGCTTATGACCAAAAACGGATCCCAATGAGATCAAATTTTTCCCCTCAAACAGACCAATTGAGCATCAGCCCCGAGTAAGCCCAATGCTATCAGCAAGCGCTGCTGGCAGCAAAGGTTTCGGACTTGTCGCATTCCGGGCGTTGCCAAAAGTAAACGTGCTGTGGGTCGGATGTTACACAACTTCCAGCACTCACCGATTTCCATAGACAAGGTGGGACTTGGTGGCCGATGGCGCGCCCGGCAGTTCCAGTCTTTTTATAATGACCGCCCATCGCCGCCTATTTTCATGCCCACACCAGCTTCGCCGGGTCAGACTGGCCCAGACCCCAAAGCACCTTCGCGCACCCAAAACAGACCATGGTGGCTACGCCTGCTGCTAGGGTGCCTGGGTCTTTCGCTGGCTGGCATGGCCTCGGTTTTGCTGCTGGTGGCGATGGCCATGACAGTGGCTTTTCCCAACCTGCCCGATGTCTCCGCATTGGCCGACTACCGGCCCAAGCTGCCGCTGCGCGTGTTTTCTGCCGAGGGAGTTTTGCTGGGCGAATTTGGCGAGGAACGTCGCCACCTGATGCCAATCGGGGAGATTCCACAAATCATGGCCGATGCGGTTCTGGCGATTGAGGACACGCGTTTTTACGAGCACGATGGCGTTGACTACCGAGGCGTGATACGCGCCGCACTGGCCAATCTCTGGCGCGTCAAGAGTCAGGGCGCTTCCACCATCACAATGCAAGTGGCACGCAACGTCTATTTGTCCACTGAGAAAACCTACACCCGCAAAATTTATGAAATCCTGCTGACCTTCAAGCTCGAGCACTTGTTGACGAAAAGACAGATTCTTGAAATTTACATGAACCAGATTTTTCTGGGCAATCGGGCCTATGGCTTTGCTACTGCTGCCGAGACCTATTTCGGCAAGCCGCTGAAAGATATCAGCGTTGCCGAAGCAGCGATGCTGGCCGGCTTGCCCAAGGCACCCTCCACCTACAACCCGATCAGCAATCCCAAACGGGCTAAAGCGCGCCAGCTCCATGTCATCGAACGCATGCTGGAAAACGGTTTTATCAACCAGGCGCAGGCCGATGCCGCAAAAAATCAAAAACTCAACGTCAGATACAGCACCGACAGCGGCCAGATCCACGCCGAATTCATAGCCGAAACGGTGCGCCAACTCATCTTCGCGCAGTACGGCGAAGCGACCTACACGCGCGGACTCAACGTCTATACCACTGTGCGGGCCAGTGAACAGGAGGCAGCCTACAAGGCCTTGCGGGCCGGTATCATGAACTTCGAGCGCCGCCAAATTTACCGCGGTCCGGAAGAATACGTCACGCTGCCGAGCGGCCCGCAGGAACTCGAAGATGCCATCGACGAAGCGCTGCTGGATCACCCCGACAACGGCGACGTGATGGCCGCGATGGTGCTGGAAGCCAGTGCCAAGAAAGTTGTCGTCATCCGCCAGGACGGCGAGACAGTGGAAATCACCGGCGAAGGCCTGCGACCGGCGCAGTCGGGTTTGTCGGACAAGGCAGCGGCCAACATCCGGATTCGCCGAGGTGCCGTGATCCGGGTAGCGCAACTGCCCAAAGGCGGTTGGGAGATTACCCAGTTGCCCGAAGTTGAAGGTGCCTTCGTTGCCATAGATCCGCTCACCGGTGCCATCCGCGCCCTGGTGGGTGGTTTTGATTTTGAAAAAAATAAATTCAACCATGTCACGCAAGCCTGGCGCCAGCCAGGATCAAGCTTCAAGCCGTTCATTTATTCGTCCGCGCTCGAAAAAGGTTTTACCCCAGCGACCGTCATCAACGACGCACCGCTGTTTTTTGATGCCGGTGTCACCGGCGGCCAGCCTTGGGAGCCGCACAATTACGACGGCAAGTTTGAAGGCCCGATGTCGATGCGGCGTGGTTTGGCCAAGTCCAAAAACATGATTTCGATTCGAATCCTGCAAGCCGTCGGCGCACAGTACGCCCAGGACTGGATCACCCGCTTTGGTTTTGATGCCGACAAACACCCAGCCTATCTCACCATGGCATTGGGTGCGGGTTCAGTCACACCGCTGCAAATGGCCAGCGCGTACTCGGTGTTCGCCAACGGCGGCTACCGCACCAACCCCTGGCTGATCAGTCGCGTCAGCGAGCAAATGGGCTCTGTCCTGATGCAAACCAAACCACCGGTGCTGGACGATTCGGCGCGTGTCATCGAAGCTCGCAACGCGTTCATCATGGACTCCTTGTTGCAGGAAGTCACGCGCACCGGCACGGCAGCGTCGGCCCAGGCCAAACTCAAGCGCCCTGACCTGTATGGCAAAACCGGTACCACCAACGATTCGATGGACGCGTGGTTTGCCGGTTTTCAGCCGACGCTGACCGCAGTGGCCTGGATTGGTTACGACACGCCGCACAAACTTGGCGACCGCGAAACCGGCGGCGGCCTGAGCTTGCCGGTGTGGATCCAGTTCATGACACAGGCGCTCAAAAACGTTCCGGTTCTGGAACCAACCGTTCCCCCCGGTGTCGTCAACTCCAACGGCGAATGGTTTTATGAGGAATACGCCAAAAACAATGGTGTTAGCAGCCTCGGCCTGCACAAAGCCGGTGTCCCGCAGCCAAACCCGGTCCTGCCCCTGCCTCCCGCCGACGAGCGTAAACAAATTCTGGATTTGTTCAGAAACTAATAACTTGCGGGACAGATCTTTAGCTCTGTCCCCAACTGATTAAGATTTGCGGGACAGACCTTTAGCTCTGTCCCCAACTGGTTGTAGGTTGTAGGTTGTAGGTTGTCTGCGAGACAGACCGCGCTTAAGCGAAGCGAGCGAAGCAATCCATGCATTCGTTGGGGGCATGGATTGCCGCGTCACTTCGTTCCTCGCAATGACGAATCGGGTTCATCGTCCA
>JAVHQY010000193.1:0-33074 GCA_036171375.1 Rhodoferax sp.
GCTCACCGGAATCGCGCGAGAAGCGTTCAATTTTTCGGTAGCCATCTGTCCAATAGACCGGCCACATAGTTTTTGCCCAGCATGTGACCAGCGTTCGGCACAACCGTAACCTCCAGGCCCAAGTGCCCGGCAAGTTCGATGACTTTACTGGGGTTACTCTGCCAGTCTTGTTCCGGGAGCGCAGCGACGCGGCAATCCATGCAGTCCGGAGCCAAGGCTTGCAGGGTTAGCGCAGAGGCGAGTTTCGGTGTTCATTCATCGATGTCGCTCAAGCAAGGGGTCAATGCGTTGGGACGGATGGTGGCTTGAGCGATGCATGCATTTCCTGCACTGAAATCACGCCCAGCGCATCAACGTGGCGCATGCCCTGCACGGCCGCTTGCGCGCCGGCGATGGTGGTGAAAGTGGTCACGCGCCCGAGCAGCGCCGAGGTGCGGATATGGCGCGAATCGGCAATTGCGTTGCGCCGCTCTTCAACCGTGTTGATGACCAGCACCACTTCGTCGTTCTTGATCATGTCAACAATGTTGGGCCGGCCTTCGGTGACTTTGTTGACCGCAGTGCATTGCACACCGGCACCGCTGATGGCCGCTGCTGTACGTTTGGTGGCGGTCAGCACAAAGCCCATAGCCGCCAACTCGCGTGCCACTTCCACAGCGCGCGGCTTGTCGCTGTTCTTGACCGAAATAAAGACCTTGCCGACGGCAGCACCACCGGCACTGGGTGCCTTGGGCAACTGGCTGCCGGCTCCGATTTGCGACTTGACAAAGGCCTCGGCAAAAGTTTTGCCGACACCCATGACTTCACCGGTGGATTTCATCTCCGGCCCCAAAATGGTATCAACGCCAGGGAATTTGACAAACGGAAAAACCGCTTCTTTCACGCTGAAGTAATCCGGCATCACTTCGCGCACGATGCCCTGCGCTGCCAGCGTTTGACCAACCATGCAGCGCGCCGCCACTTTGGCCAGTGCCACGCCGGTCGCCTTGGAAACGAAGGGCACGGTGCGCGACGCGCGTGGGTTGACTTCGAGCACGTAAATCACGTCCTGCGCGTCAATGTGCTGAATGGCAAACTGCACGTTCATCAGTCCCACCACGTTCAGCGCTTGCGCCATGGCACGGGTC
This sequence comes from Rhodoferax sp., assembly GCA_036171375.1. GTDB lineage: Bacteria > Pseudomonadota > Gammaproteobacteria > Burkholderiales > Burkholderiaceae_C > Rhodoferax. The sequence continues at coordinate 1,128 of JAVHQY010000193.1, forward strand.
TGGCGCTTGATCTCGTTGACAGTTGCCGCACGCAGGCTGTAGGGCGGCAGCGAACAGGCCGAATCGCCACTGTGCACGCCGGCCTGCTCGATGTGTTCCATCACGCCGCCGATAAAGGTTTGACCGGCAGCGTCACGCACACAATCCACATCGCACTCGATGGCATCGTTGAGAAACCGGTCGAGCAACACCGGTGAGTCGTGGCTGACCTTGACCGCCTCACGCATGTAGCGCTCCAGATCGCGCTGTTCGTGCACGATTTCCATGGCCCGGCCACCGAGCACATAGCTGGGGCGCACCACCAGCGGGTAGCCCAGCGCCGCAGCTTTTTCCAGCGCTTCGGGCTCGGTGCGGGCGGTGGCGTTGGCCGGCTGGCGCAACTGCAACTGGTGCAGCAGTTGCTGGAAACGCTCGCGATCTTCGGCCGCGTCGATCATGTCGGGTGAAGTACCGATGATGGGCACCCCATTGGCCTCCAGCGCCAATGCCAGTTTCAACGGTGTCTGGCCACCGTACTGCACGATCACACCCAGCGGCTTTTCCTTGGCAACAATTTCCAGCACGTCTTCCAGCGTCACCGGCTCAAAATAGAGTCGATCGGAAGTGTCGTAATCGGTGGAGACAGTTTCCGGATTGCAGTTGACCATGATGGTCTCGAAACCGTCTTCATGCAGCGCCAGCGCGGCATGCACGCAGCAGTAATCAAATTCGATGCCCTGACCGATGCGGTTCGGGCCGCCGCCGAGAACGATGATTTTTTTACGCTGGGTTGGTTCCGCCTCACACTCGCTGCCGCTGTCAAACGGGTTGCTGGCTTCGTAGCTGGAGTAGAGATAAGCGGTGTGGGTGGCAAACTCCGCCGCACAGGTATCGACCCGCTTATAGACCGGGCGCACGCCCAGGGCATGGCGCTTGTCACGAATGGCCGTGTCCGTCGTCTTGAACTGTCTGGCCAGACGCAGGTCGGAAAAACCTTTTTGTTTCAAGGCGCGCAAGGTGGGCTCATCAATGGCATCGAGTGCACCGGCGTGGCCCGCAGGCAGGCGCTCAATTTCCAGCTCAATTTTCACAATTTGCTCAATCTGCACCAGAAACCAGCGGTCGATTTTGGTCAGCGCAAAAACTTCTTCCACGCTCCAGCCGGCAGCGAACGCATCGCCCACGTACCAGATGCGCTCAGGACCGGGTTCGCCCAATTCCTTTTCAAGAATTTCGCGATCCTGCGTTTTCTCATTCATGCCATCGACACCGACTTCAAGTCCGCGCAGCGCTTTCTGGAACGACTCCTGAAAGGTGCGGCCGATGGCCATCACTTCGCCAACCGATTTCATTTGCGTCGTCAAGCGGCTGTCGGCTGCGGGGAACTTCTCAAACGCAAAGCGCGGCACTTTGGTGACCACGTAGTCGATGCTGGGCTCAAAGCTGGCCGGTGTGGCACCACCGGTGATGTCGTTGCGCAATTCGTCCAGCGTGTAACCCACTGCCAGTTTGGCTGCCACTTTGGCAATCGGGAAACCAGTGGCTTTGGAGGCCAGCGCCGACGAACGCGATACGCGCGGGTTCATCTCAATCACCACCATGCGCCCGTCATCCGGGTTGATGGCAAACTGCACGTTGGAGCCGCCAGTATCGACCCCAATTTCGCGCAACACCGCCACCGAGGCATCGCGCAGAATCTGGTATTCCTTGTCGGAGAGGGTTTGCGCCGGTGCCACCGTGATCGAATCGCCGGTGTGCACCCCCATCGGGTCGAGGTTTTCGATCGAGCAGACGATGATGCAGTTGTCGGCGTGGTCGCGCACCACTTCCATCTCGAACTCTTTCCAGCCCAGCAGCGACTCTTCGATCAGCAGCTCATGCGTGGGCGATGCCTCCAGCCCACGTTTGCAAACGATTTCGAACTCTTCGGCGTTGTAGGCAATGCCGCCGCCGCTGCCGCCGAGCGTAAAACTGGGGCGAATCACGGTGGGAAAGCCGAGCGACTTCTGCACGCTCCACGCTTCGGTCATGCTGTGGGCAATGTCTGAGCGCGCCGAACCCAGGCCGATGCGCGTCATGGCCTGCTTGAATTTCTCGCGGTCTTCGGCTTTGTCGATGGCTTCGGGCTTGGCACCGATGAGTTCGATCGGTCGCCCGGTGGCAGCGCCAAGATATTTCTCCAGCACACCCTGGTGCCACAGATCCAGCGCACAGTTGAGCGCGGTTTGCCCGCCCATGGTCGGCAGAATGGCATCCGGGCGCTCGCGTGCAATGATTTTTTCCACCGTGCGCCAGGTCACCGGCTCGATGTAGGTCACATCGGCCGTAGCCGGGTCGGTCATGATGGTGGCCGGGTTGCTGTTGATAAGGATCACCCGGTAACCTTCTTCGCGCAGCGCTTTGCAGGCCTGTACGCCCGAGTAATCAAATTCGCACGCCTGGCCGATGATGATCGGGCCGGCACCGATGATGAGAACGGATTGGAGGTCGGTACGTTTTGGCATGTTGCGCGCTGCTGGCTGGATGGCGGGGTCGAATGGGAGATCAGTTCAGATTGACGGTAGCCAGCTTGCTGCCGAACCAGACAAACAAACCACCGACCGTCCCCGACAGTCCGGCCGACACGCGCCGGTGGCGGTTAAAAGCGTTCGCCAGTCGGGCCCCGGCAAAAATCAGCGCCGTCAGATAAACCGCGCTGAAAGTCATCAGGATTGCGCTCAGAATCAAAAACGGTACTTCCGGCTGAGCGTAGGCGGGGTCGATGAACTGCACAAAAAAAGACAACAAAAACAAGATCGCTTTGGGATTGAGCAAACTGATGACCAGGGCGCGCTGAAACGGGCCGCGCCCTCTGGCGGCAACGTTGTCGCTGCTGGCAGCCGGTGCTGCAACCTGGGTCACCACGGCATTGCGGCGCAGCGCTGGCACGGCCGAACGCAACAAGTTCAAGCCGACCCAGAACAGGTAGGCTGCACCCAGGTATTTGAGTGCCAGAAACAGCGTCGGGTGCGTACGCAATAAACTGGCCGCACCCAGGCCAGTGCAAATCAACAAAATGGTGTCGCCGACAAACACCCCCATGGCACCCTGAAAACCCGGTCGCACGCCGCGCCCGGTGGCCACACTGAGCACATAGAGCGAATTGGGGCCGGGCAACAAAATAATGCCGATGGCACCCAGCACGTAGGTCCAGATATCTGTCACGCCATAAAAACTCATGCTGCCTCCATCAAAACAACGAAGCGGTCAAACAGGTAACCAATGTCATGCGGACCGGGCGAGGCTTCCGGGTGACCCTGAAAACTGAAGGCTGGGCGGTCGGTGCGCGTTAGCCCCTGCAACGTGCCATCAAACAAGCTGATGTGGGTCGCGCGCAACGTCGCTGGCAAGGATTTTTCATCAACAGCAAAACCGTGGTTCTGGCTGGTGATGCTGACGCGACCCGTGGCCAGGTCCTTGACCGGATGGTTGGCACCGTGGTGACCGAACTTCATCTTGAATGTTTTGGCACCGCTGGCCAGCGCCATGATCTGATGTCCCAGGCAAATGCCAAAAGTGGCAATCCCGCTTTGCATCAGTTCCGCCGCCGCTGCAATGGCGTAGCTGCAAGGCTGCGGATCACCCGGGCCATTGCTGAAAAAAATACCGTCCGGGTGGTAGTCGAGTGCCTGCGCCGCCGTGGTCGTCGCCGGCACCACCGTGACCTGGCAACCGCGCTGCGCCAGGCAGCGGAGAATGTTTTTCTTGATGCCAAAATCATAGGCGACGACGTGGAATTTGGGCTCGGTCAATTCGCCATAACCGGCTTTGCCAGCCAGCGCCGCCTGACTGAGTTGCCACTCGGTCTGCGTCCAGCGATACGGTGCTTTGACCGTCACCACCTGCGCCAAATCCTGTCCCGCCATGGGAGCGGCAGCGCGTGCCTGCGCCTGCGCCTGTTCCACCGCCGCCGCCGTCACCACCTGACCCTCGGCTAAACCAACGATGCAGCCGTTTTGCGCACCCTGGCAACGCAAGCGGCGCGTCAACTGGCGGGTGTCGATGTTGGCGATGGCAACGGTGCCTTGCGCCACCAGGTAGTCGTGCAGCGTTCCAGACTGGCGGAAATTTGAAGCCACCAAAGGCAAGTCCTTGATCACCAGTCCGGCACACTGCACGCGCCCAGACTCCGCGTCCTGCTCGTTGACCCCGTAATTGCCAATATGCGGATAGGTCAAGGTGACAATTTGCCGACAATAGCTGGGATCGGTGAGGATTTCCTGGTAGCCCGTCATGGCGGTGTTAAAAACCACTTCACCCACCGTCGCAGCGTGCGCCCCGATCGACTCGCCAACAAAGACAGTGCCGTCTGCGAGCGCCAAAATGGCCGGGGGAAATTTTCCCTTGAGAGACAAAAGCACCGGGGGTTCTCCGAGAATGAAAGAGCGCTGGCATTATAGCCAGGCACCCTGTCCGGGCCGCGTTCAAAGCAGCGCGGAAGTGGCGCTGGCGTGCAGGCAAATAGCCGCCGCCGCAGCCACGTTGAGCGACTCTTCGCCACCCGGCTGGGCGATGCGCAAGTGCAAGCTGGCTCGCGCCGCCAACGCCTCACTCACGCCCTGCCCCTCGTGGCCCAGGACCCAGACGCAGGGAAACGGCAAGTCGTGATGCGCCAGCGCCTGATGCAAAAACTCGCCACGGTGCGAACTGGTGACCAGAATTGGCAACGTCAACACCGCCAGATCGTCCAGGCTGACCGCTTCAATCAGTTGCAGGCTCCAGTGTGCGCCCATCCCGGCGCGCAACACCTTGGCGCTCCACAGCGCTGCCGTACCTGTCAGCGCAATGATCTGTTTGAAACCGAAGGCCGAAGCGCTGCGCAAGATGGCACCAACGTTGCCTGGGTCCTGCACTCGCTCCAGAATGACCGATGCCATGCCTGGCTGCAAGCTTGGCGGTGCCGCAAGATCAAAAACAAAACCCATACGGGCAGGCGATTCGAGCGCACTGAGGTCGGCAAACAAAGCGTCCGGGATGACAATATTCTTCGGTGCTGCATTGGCAAGCTGTGTCGACACCAGCGGCCAAAACGATTCCGAAAAAACACCGATTGCAGGGTGCACCCCGCGCAGCAACGCCGCGCTGCATAGGTGCTCGCCCTCGGCCCAGAAACGGCCTCGCTTGCGGTACTCGGTATTGCTTTGCGACAAGCGGCGAAATTCTTTCAGCAACGCATTGTCACGCGAGCCAATGTGCTGCACCAGCAAAGCCGTCATGGCCTGCAAGCCGCCAATAGCTCGGCCACCGGTCGGAATGTTTTGCGGTGTTGCGGACAGGCCCCGTGCACTCGCAACGCAGCCAAATGTGCCGCCGTGCCGTAACCCTTGTGTTGGGCAAAACCGTATTGCGGATACTGCTGGTCAAGCTCGATGCACCAGCGGTCGCGTTGCACTTTGGCCAGAATGCTGGCGGCAGAAATGGCCGCCACCAGTGCGTCGCCACGGACCATGGTTTGCGCCTGCATCGGCAATTGCGGCAATTGATTACCATCGACCAACACCAGCTTGGGCTTGAGCCGCAAACCGGCCACTGCGCGGCGCATCGCCAGCAGCGTGGCCTGCAAAATATTGAGTTCTTCAATTTCTGCGACGCTGGCCTGGGCAATCCCAAAGCACAAGGCTTTGGCGCGAATTTCATCGAACAACATTTCGCGCTTGCTGGCACTCAATACCTTGGAATCCGCCAAGCCACTGATGGGTTTCAAGTCATCCAGAATCACTGCCGCCGCCACCACCGGCCCGGCCAGCGGCCCACGACCCGCTTCATCGACACCGGCCACCAGGCCGTCGCTGCCCCAGGCCAGCACGGCCTGGCGTGCACTGCGGCGTTCAGCTTTGGAGAATTTGTTCGATCGCATGGGTGGCCAGGCGGGCTGTGTCGCGTTTCAATTGCAGGTGCAAAGCAGTAAATTGCTGCTCCAGTGCAGCGATTTTGGCAGGTTCGCGCTCAATCGCATTGATCCAGACCAACAGCGCTTGCGCCAACGCCTGCGGTGTGGCGGCACCCTGGATCAATTCCGGGACGACGAAATCCTGACACAAGATGTTGGGCAAACCGACCCAGGGCTGCAACTGCTGGCGGCGCATGATTTGCCAGGACACGGCACCCATGTGGTAGGCAATCACCATCGGGCGCTTGAACAAAGCCGCTTCCAGCGTTGCCGTGCCACTGGCGACCAGCGTCAGGTCACAGGCGGCCAGCACCGTGTGTGATTGACCCGGCACCATCTGCACGCAACCGGCTAGACCACTCGCAGCCGCCAAGCGTTCCAGTTCTGCTTTGAAGACCGGCAGCGCCGGCAGCAACAATTTGATTTGGGACCGCTCCTGGCGCACCAGCTTTGCCGCGTCAAAAAATCGCTTTGCCAGGTGATCAATTTCAGACTTGCGGCTGCCGGGCAACAGTGCCAGCACCAGATCTTGCGGCTTTAAACCAAGTTGCAAGCGGGCTGCCGCGCGATCGGCCTGTAACGGTATGAAGTTGGCCAGCGGATGGCCAACAAAGCTGGCGGCAATGCCATGGCGATCAAGCAGCGCTGGCTCAAACGGAAAAATGCACAGCACGTGGTCGGCGCTGCGGCGCAACTGTTCGACGCGCCCGGCACGCCAGGCCCAGATCGAAGGGCAGACAAAATGCACGGTCTTGATGGCCTGCGCCCGGAGCGCGGCTTCCAGCGCGAGGTTGAAATCGGGCGCATCGACACCGATGAACAAATCGGGTCGCTGCTGCAACAAGCGCTGTCGCAACTGGCGGCGAATGCCGACAATCTCGCGGTAACGGCGCAGCACCTCCCAGCCGTAGCCGTGCACTGCCAATTTGTCGGCGTTCCACCAGCAATCAAATCCGTGCGCCTTCATTTTCGGCCCGCCAATGCCAGAAGTTTTTACCTCCGGCCAGCGCGCCTGCATACCGTCAAGCAGCAAACCGGCGAGCAGGTCACCCGAGCTTTCACCGGCCACCAAGGCAACTTCAAGCATGGCGCTAACGCACAATGCCGCGCTGCGGACTAACCTGACGCAAAAACGACAGCATCATCTCCACGTCGGGGCGGCATTCGGGCTCATTTTCTGCCAACGCCGCGATGCGTTCGCAAGCCGCATCCAGCGTCAGGTCGGCGCGGTACAGCGCTTTGTGCATGGCTTTCACGCCGGCAATGCGCGCCGGCGAAAAGCCGCGTCGGCGCAATCCCTCGTAGTTCATCGAACGCGCCTGCGCCGGTTGCCCCTGGCACATGACAAACGGCGGCACGTCGGCCAGCAGCATGGTGCACAGTGCGGTCATGCTGTGGGCACCAATTCTGACAAACTGGTGCGCCACGGTGAAGCCACCCAGAATCGCCCAATCGCCCACCACCACGTGACCAGCAAGCTGGGAGTTGTTGGCAAAAATGGTGTGACTGCCGATGCGGCAATCGTGCGCCAGGTGCACGTAGGCCATCAACCAGTTGTCATCACCCACGCTGGTGATGCTGCCCCCACCGGCTGAGCCGATGTTGAAAGTACAAAATTCGCGGATGGTGTTGTGCTCGCCAATCACCAGTTCGCCGTGTTCCCCAGCATATTTTTTGTCCTGCGGCACGCCGCCCAGCGAGTTGAACTGGAAAATCTGGTTGTCGCGGCCGATCGTGGTATGGCCTTCAATCACGCAGTGCGCGCCGATGCGAGTTTCAGCCGCCACCTTGACGTGCGCGCCGATCACGCTGTAGGCACCGACGCTGACCGAGCTGTCAAGCTCGGCAGCAGGATCGATGATGGCCGTCGGGTGAATGGCGGGCATGGCTCCCACCTCAGGCAACGGCGCGCACCGCACAGGTGAGTTCGGCCTCCACCGCCAGCTCACCCGCCACCAGCGCACGTGCCTTGAACTTGAAAATACCGGCTTTCATGCGCAGCAGTTCAACTTCCAGCGTGAGCTGGTCGCCCGGCATCACGGGACGCTTGAAACGCACGCCATCCATGCCGGCAAAATAATAAACCGAGTTCTCGTCGGGCACGGCATCGAGCGCATCAAACGCCAGCAACGCCGCCGCCTGCGCCAGCGCCTCCAGCATCAACACCCCCGGCATCACCGGGCGGTGCGGAAAGTGTCCCGCAAAAAAAGGTTCGTTGATGGTGACGTTTTTCAGCGCCACGATGTGCTTGCCCTTGTCGATCGACAGCACCCGATCGACCAGCAAAAACGGGTAGCGGTGCGGCAGTTGCTGGAGAATTTTGTAAATATCCATCACGTTGGTTGTTCCTTGGTGTTGAGCCTGTTTTCAAGCAGCCGAATACGTTCGCGCAAGTGGTGCAATTGTTTGAGCGTTGCGGCATTTTTTTCCCAGGCCGCATTGTCGTCAAGCGGGAAAATGCCACTGTAATTGCCGGCTTTGTGAATTGAGCGTGTGACCACCGACGCAGCTGAAATACTGACGTTGTCGGTCAGCGTGAGATGGCCCAGAACGATGGCACCGCCACCCAGCGTGCAGTGCGCCCCGATCACCGCGCTGCCGGCAACGCCGACACAACCGGCCATGGCCGTGTGCTTGCCAACCTGGACGTTGTGCCCGATCTGGACCAGGTTGTCGAGCTTGACACCGTCTTCGATCACCGTGTCTTGCAATGCACCGCGATCGATGCAGGTGTTGGCACCAATTTCAACATCGTCGCCAATGCGAACCGCGCCGAGCTGTTCGATTTTTTCCCAGCGTCCCCCGGCCGGCGCAAAACCAAAACCATCGGCACCAATCACCACACCCGAATGCACGATGCAGCGTTGGCCGATGACGCAGTTCTCGCCCACACTGACGCGCGACTTGAGTTCGGTATTGGCCCCCACCCGAGCACCGCGCTCAATCACGCACAGGGCACCAATGCGGGCGCTCGGATCAACCAGCGCCTGGGCATCGATCACCGCGCTGGGGTGGATACGGGGCCGCGCAACTGGCGGCAAACTCTTTTTCCAGAGTTGGGTGAGACGAGCAAAATAAAGGTACGGCTGGTCGCTGACGATGCAGGCACCGCGCTTGAGCGCCAGCGCCAGCATATCTGCGCCCACGATCACGCATGCGGCTTGGGACTGCGCGAGTTGGACTTGGTATTTGGGGTGGCTGAGAAAACTCAACTGCTGCGCCGATGCCTGCGCCAGTGGTGCCAGCCCCTCGATCAGAATGCTTGCGTCCCCGTGCAGTTCGCCACCGAGAGTTTCAACAATGGCACCCAGAGGCAAAGCCACACTTCACCCGCCGGGTCAGAGTCACTTGGCTGCGGCTGAATTCAGCGCCCGCAGCACCTTGTCGGTGATGTCATGCTTGGGGTTGACATAAACCGCATCCTGCAAAATAAGGTCGTATTTTTCGGCCTCGGCCACTTGCTTGACCACCTTGTTGGCCCGATCCAGCACCTGCTGCAGTTCTTCGTTCTTGCGTGCATTGAGGTCTTCCTGGAATTCCCGCCGCTTGCGCTGAAATTCGCGGTCCTGGTCAAGCAACTGCTTTTGTTGCTGGGCGCGTTTGCTGTCGGCCAGCGTCGGCGCTTCGCGCTCGAACTTGTCGGCCATCGCCTTGAGCGCAGCCCCTTGTTCGACCAGCGCTTTGTCGCGTTTGGAAAACTCCTGCTCAAGCTTGACCTGTGCCGCCTTGGCGCTGCTGGCTTCCTTGAAAATCCGGTCGGTGCTGATAAAGCCGATACGAAACTCCTGTGCCTGCACACCCAACATCGCACCGGCCAGCAAAAAGCCGCTCGCGCAGCGCAGTAAATACTTGTTCATTAGAAATTGGTTCCAATTTGAAATTGCATCGCCTGGATTTTATCGCCATCGTATTTCTTGATCGGCTTGGCAATCGCCAGCCGCAGCGGCCCCACCGGTGAAATCCAGCTGATGCCTATGCCCAGCGATGAGCGCAGGCTGTTGGCACCGACGTTGGCCGCCAGTCCGTTGTCCGAACCGGCGATGGCACCGACATCGACGAATGCATACATGCGCAGCGTGCGATCGTTGCCGGCACCAGGAAACGGCGACAGGATTTCAGCGTTCAAATTGAGCTTGCGATTACCACCGAGCGAAGTACCCGCGGCATCACGCGGACCCAGGCTGCCCTGCTCGAACCCGCGCACCGAACCCAGCCCGCCACCATAAAAGTTCTTGAACGCCGGAAATTCCCGCTGCCCGACCGCCATACCCAGACCGAGCTCGGCATTGAACGCCGCCGTGAACTGTTTGTTCAGCGGTATGAACTGCTGGAATTGGTAGGTGGCACGCAAATAGCGCGCATCGCCGGCAAATGAGTACTCGGCATTGGCACTCTGGAAACGACCCGAATTGGGGGCCAACGCGCTGTCGCGCCGGTCGCGCGCCCAACCCACCGTGAACGGAACGCTAATGCTGTCGTAGCCGTACTGGTTGGCGTAATCGAGATACGACATCGGCAACAGCGTGCCGGGAACAATCTTGGTGTTTTCGATGCCAGCACCAAAGAATACCGTGTCACTTTCGGTAAACGGCACGCCAAAGCGCAAACCGCCGCCAGTGGCAACCAGCTGGTAATAGTTGGGGTCCTGGTACGGGCTGCTGATGCGGTGGTAGAGATCAATGGTGCGCGAAACACCATCCGGGGTGAAGTAGGGGTCGGTGGTGTTGAAAACAATCACGCGGTTGATTTTGCTGGTATTGACCTGCACCCCCAGCGAATGACCCGAACCAAAAGCGTTGTCCTGCTTCAGGCCAAACGACAACCCCAAGCCATCGGCGGTCGAATAGCCAGCGCCCAAGCTCAGGCTGCCCGTGGGCTTCTCGCTGACATTAAGCGTCAGATCAACCTGGTCGAGCGAGCCCGGCACTTCCTGATTGTCAACTGTGACTTCCTTGAAGTAGCCCAGGCGATCGACGCGATCACGCGAGAGCTTGATTTTTTCACCGTCGTACCAGGAGGCCTCAAGCTGGCGCAGCTCGCGGCGCACCACCACGTCGCGGGTGCGCGAATTGCCGGACACGTTGATTTTGCGCACGTAGGCGCGGCGTGAAGGATCGGCCTGCATGACCAGCGCCACCAGGTTTTTCTCACGGTCGATTTCGGGGCGCACCTGAACACGGGCAAAAGCAAAACCAAAATTACCAAAATAATCGGTGAAAGCCTTGCTGGTCTTGGCAACTGCATCGGCGTTGTACGCCTGCCCGGGTCGGATCGTCACCAGCGACTTGAATTCGTCTTCCTTGCCCAGGTAATTGCCTTCAAGTTTGACGCTGCTGACAACAAAACGTTGGCCTTCACTGATGTTGATCGTGATGCCGATGTCGGTCTTGTTGGGCAGGATCGAAACCTGGGTCGAATCCACTTTGAATTCCAGGTAGCCCTGAGTGAGGTAGTAGGAGCGCAGGGTTTCGATGTCAGCATTGAGTTTGGCGCGCGAATAACGGTCTGATTTGGTGTACCAGCTCATCCAGTTGCCGGTATCAAGATCAAACAGGCCGCGCAGCGTCGATTCGCCAAACACTTTGTTGCCCACAATGTGGATCTCGCTGATTTTGGCCGGTTCGCCCTCGACCACGGTGAAGGTCAGGTTGACGCGGTTACGCTCGATCGGCGTGACGGTGCTCACCACCTGCGCAGCGTACAGGCTGCGGTTGATGTATTGGCGCTTGAGTTCTTGTTCGGCGCGGTCTAGCTGGGCCTTGTCAAATGGCTGGCCATCGGCCAGACCGACATCATGCAGCGCTTTTTTCAGGGTATCTTTCTCAAACTCTTTGGTGCCGACAAATTCAACGTCGGCAATGGTCGGGCGCTCTTCCACCACCACCACCAGCACGTCGCCGCTGACTTCAATGCGAACGTCCTTGAACAGCCCCAGCGCAAAAAGGCTGCGAATCGCGGCGGTACCTTTTTCGTCGTTGTACTGATCGCCCACACGCACCGGCAACGAAACAAAAATGGTTCCTGGTTCCACCCGCTGCAGTCCTTCGATACGAATATCGCGAACGGTAAAAGCGGTGACGGCCAGCGCGCTATTGAGCACCAGTGACAGAGCTGCCAAGGCCAGGGCGCGGCCAATCAGGGAACGGTTCATTTGCATTTTTTGTCGTCAGAATTCAGGTCGGCTCGAGCCAGCGCAGCTTTAACCAAACAAGCGGTTTACATCATTGAAGAGGGCAATCGACATCATAAGCAGCAACACGGCAATACCGCCGCGCTGCAATCTCTCCATCCAGGCCTCACCGACCGGCTTGCCGGTTGCGGCTTCCCAAAGATAATACATCAGGTGACCACCGTCGAGCACCGGCAACGGCAGTAAATTCAATACGCCCAGACTCAAGCTGATGAGCGCCAGAAACAGCAGGTACGATGTCAACCCCAGGTTGGCCGACTTGCCGGCGTAGTCGGCGATGGTCAGCGGACCGCTGAGATTTTTGACTGAGGCTTGGCCGATCAGCATCTTGCCCATGGTTTTGAGCGTCAGCGCAGACAGCTCCCAGGTACGCACCAGCGCCAGTCGCAAACCATCCAGCGGACCGTAACGCAACAACACCATGGCCGGCGGACCACCCACATAGGCACCGATTTTTCCAACCCACTGCGAACCCTCGCGCGTCGCCAGTGGTGTAACACTGAACTCAAGCAAACGGCCGCCGCGCTCGACCTGCCAGAGCGAAGTGCTGGCCTGCTGCGCCTGCACCGAGGAACGAATGAGCGCGCGCAACTGCGCTCCATCGATCACCTTCTGGCCGGCCACCTGCAACACCAGGTCTCCAGCGCGCAAACCAGCCTTTTCTGCCGCGCCACCGGCCATCACCTGGCCCAGACGCGCTGGCGTGAAAGGTCCGCCCAAACCGATTTTTTGCAGCACATCCTCATCGTCCTCGCCGAGTTCGAGATCATCCAGCCTGAGCACCACTTCGGCCGTCTCGCCGCCCGCCTTGGGTCCCAAACCAAGTCGAACATCTTGCGCCTGCATGGCAGCTTGCAGCACCACCCAACGCAGTTCATCGAATGATTCAATCGGCTGGACCGGCACCTGGCCCAGTCCGGCGCTCAGCACCCGCTCGCCGCCGACCAGCCCGGCCTGTGCGGCCCGCGAACCCGCCTGGGGCGAAGACAGCACCGGCTCGGGCACCTGCACACCAACCCAGTTCACCAGCGCCAGCAGCAGTACCGTCAGTGCCAGATTGGCCAGTGGCCCGGCCACCACAATCGCCGCGCGTGCACGCAAAGGCTGCCGGTTGAACGCCAGCGCCTGCTCACAGTCCGCAACGGGTGCCTCGGCTTCATCGAGCATCTTGACGTAACCGCCGATGGGGAAAGCGCAAATGACGAACTCGGTGCCGGAGTGGCGCGATCGGTGGCGATAAAGGACCTTGCCAAAACCCACAGAAAAACGCAACACTTTGACACCGCACGCCAGCGCCACGCGGTAGTGCCCGTACTCGTGCACCACGATCAAAATCGCCAGCGCCAGAACAAAAGCCGCAACGGTCAACATAGCCGCTGCACGATTTGCTGCGCGTAGCAGCGCGAACGCTGATCCAGCGCCAACAGTTCCGGCAACGAGTCGGCACCGCTGGGTACCACCCCGCTCAGCGTTTCCAGGTTGACAACGTGGATCTGATCGAAGCGAATTTTTTCTTCCAGAAAAGCCGCCACCGCGACTTCATTGGCAGCGTTCAAAACAGCGGTAGTGCCAGGCACCGCTGCCAGCGCCGACCAGGCCAGTTGCAAGCCCGCAAAGCGTTGCGGATGGCCATGTTCACGGCAGGACTCAAATGTCAGAGCGGCCAGCGAGCAAAAGTCCAGTGCCGTCGCGCCCGCGTCGATCCGCTGCGGCCAGGCCAGACCGTAGGCGATGGGAACTTTCATGTCGGGGTTGCCCAGTTGCGCAATCACCGAGTGATCCCGGTACTGCACCATGGAATGAATCACGCTTTGCGGGTGAATCACGACTTCAATCTGTTGCGGCGGCAGGCCGAACAAGTAGTTCGCCTCGATCACTTCGAGCGCCTTGTTCATCATGGTCGCCGAATCAACCGAAATCTTGCGCCCCATGACCCAATTGGGGTGGGCGCAGGCCTCAGCCGGTGTCACCTGCGCCAGCGTCTCGGGGGCGCGCTGGCGGAACGGGCCGCCGGAAGCGGTGAGGATGATTTTGTCAACCTGCGACGACCACAGGCTCGCGTCCTGCGGCAGCGACTGAAAAACCGCCGAGTGTTCGCTGTCGATGGGCAGCAGTTTGGCACCACCCTCGCGCACGGTTTGCAAGAAGTACCCGCCCCCGACCACCAGCGCTTCCTTGTTGGCCAGCAACAAGCGCTTGCCACTGCGTGCCGCCGCCAGGCACGAGGCCAGACCGGCAACGCCGACGATGGCCGCCATCACGGTGTCAACCGCCTCGTGGGCAGCAATCGTGCTGATCGCAGCAGCGCCACACAACACGTGCGTCGGCAAACCCAACGCGCGGCATTTCGACTCCAGCAGTTGCCCATGCGGTTCACTGGCCATGACGGCGAACGCCGGTTTGAATTTGACGCATTGCGCCAGCATGGCATCGACCCGGCGCGCCGCACTCAAGGCAAACACTTCAAAACGCCCGGGGTGACGGGACAGGACTTCGAGCGTGCTGACACCGATGGAACCGGTGGAGCCCAGAATGGCAACGCGTTGGCGCACGAATTGGGCTGGCTGAGTCATCAGATTTTGTTCAACGAGTAAAGCATCATCGCCAGCGGCAGGGTCGGCAGCAGAGCATCAACGCGGTCCAGCACACCGCCGTGTCCCGGCAACAAGCCGCTGCTGTCCTTGACCCCGGCGCTGCGCTTGACGAGCGACTCAAACAAGTCGCCCACCACACTCATCGCGGCCAAAAAAACCACCGCCAGCAATGTCAGCCAGGTTTGACCCAACTGGCTGAACCAGCTCAAATCCCGGTTGCCCGCTGCCCCGTCCGCCCAGCGCCAGACCAGGGCCAGCAAAACCACGCCCACCATGCCACCGGCAACGCCTTCCCAGCTTTTGCCGGGACTCAGTGTGACGGCCAATTTCTGCTGCACAAAGTGCCCGCCCAGCGAGCGTCCGGCAAAGTAAGCTGCAATGTCAGCCATCCAGACCAGCGCCAGAATTGACAGCAGAAAATTGATGCCGATGACACGCGCCTGCGCCAACGCCAGCCAGGCCAGCCACAGCGCCAGCACCCCGGCGGCCAGACGCAGCCAGACCGACAGAGCAGACCAGCCAGTCACGCCACGGTGCAGCGCCCAGCCACCCAACATGACCCAGGCCGAGCCAACCCACAGCCACCACAGCAGCGGCCACTGCCGCAGCAGACCGGCGCGCCAGCTTGCAGCGCACAGCAGCAGGCACAGCAGTGCCGTCCAGCAGCCGGCGGCAAAACCGAAACCATTCAAGCGCGCCCACTCCCAGGCACCGGCACCAATGAGCAGCAACGCCAAGGCGCAAAAGACGGTGCTGTCCGGATAAAACAGCGCCGGCAACAGCACGGCCAGCAAAACCAGTGCGGTGATGATGCGCTGCTTCAACATCGCTGCTCTCAGGTTCTTCCCGCCACCGCTGCGGACAGTTGAGCGGAAGTCTTGCCAAAACGCCGTTCGCGCTGTGTGAAAGTCTCGATGGCGCGTGCCAACTCGGCCTCGTCAAAAGCCGGCCACAGTTTGTCGCTGAAGTAGAACTCGGAGTAGGCAGACTGCCACAGCAAAAAATTGCTGATGCGCTGTTCACCGCCGGTGCGAATTACCAGGTCTGGATCGGGCACATGCGCCAGCGCCAGCGCCCGGTTCAATGCCGGCTCGCTGATGGCTTCGCCGCGCGCGACCAACTTTGCCGCTGCCTGCACGATGTCCCAACGGCCACCGTAATTGAAACAGATGTTGAAAATCAATTTGGGATTGGTCTGCGTTGCCCGCTCGGCTTGTTCCATCGCCGCGCAAATTTTCTCCGACAAGCCACTGCGGTCACCGACAAAATGCAGTTGCACGCCATCGCTTTGCAAGGCGGGCAATTGGCGTGTCAACGAGTGCACAAAAATGTCCATCAGACCCGATACCTCATCGACCGGGCGCTGCCAGTTTTCGGAGGAGAAAGCAAACACGGTCAGTACCGCAACGCCGCGCTCGGCGCAACTTTTGACGCACTGCCGCAAGGCTTCAACGCCTTGGCGGTGACCGGCCAGACGCGGCAAAAAATGTTGCGTCGCCCATCGGCCGTTGCCGTCCATCACGATGGCAATATGCTGCGGCATTTGGCTCATGAACTAGACCGCCATGATTTCTTGTTCTTTGGCCGCCACCAACTGATCAACCAGATTCACGTGCCGGTCAGTGACTTTCTGGATTTCGTTTTCGCCGTGCTTCTGCTCATCTTCCGAAGCGAGCTTGTCCTTGACCGCTTTCTTGATCGCCTCGTTGGCATCACGGCGCAAATTGCGCACCGCAATTTTGGTCGTCTCACCCTCGCCCTTGACCACCTTGGTGAGTTCGCGGCGGCGCTCTTCGGACATCGGTGGCATCGGCACCCGGATCAGATCGCCGATTGACGACGGATTGAGCCCGAGGTCGCTGTCACGGATGGCTTTTTCGATTTTGGCACCCATGCCCTTTTCCCACGGCTGCACGCTGATGGTGCGGGAATCGAGCAAGGAGACGTTGGCGACCTGATTGATTGGCAGCATGGCACCGTAATAATCCACGTGCACGCCCTCGAGCAACGCCGGGTTGGCGCGGCCAGTGCGAATTTTGGTCAGGTTGTGTTTGAAAGCTTCAATGGATTGATCCATCTTGCCTTCAATGCTTTTTCGGATATCAGCAATTGCCATGTTTTCCCCTTACCCGCAACACAACACGGGACTGTAAAAGCACTATTTTGACACGCGCTTTGCCCGCTTGAGCCCGTACCTGCCGCCATCAGGCATGAACCAGCGTGCCCTCGTCCTGGCCCTGAACGACGCGCTTGAGGGCGCCCGGCTTCAGAATCGAAAACACCTTGATCGGTAATTTCTGATCACGGCACAGGGCAAAAGCGGTGGCATCCATGATGCCCAGGTTCTGTCCCATCGCGGCATCAAATGACAGTTGGTGGTAGCGCTTGGCCAGCGGGTCTTTCTTTGGATCGGCCGAATAAACACCGTCAACTTTGGTGGCCTTGATCACCACCTGCGCGCCGATTTCAGCGCCGCGCAATGCGGCGGCCGTGTCGGTGGTGAAAAACGGATTGCCGGTGCCGGCGGCGAAGATCACGACCTTGCCTTCTTCAAGGTATTGCAACGCCTTGGGGCGGACGTAGGGTTCAACCACCTGCTCAATGGCAATGGCCGACATGACGCGCGCCGTCAAACCGGCCTTGTTCATGGTGTCGCCCAACGCCAATGCATTCATCACGGTGGCCAACATGCCCATGTAATCGGCCGTGGCGCGGTCCATCCCGACCGAGCCCCCGGCGACACCGCGGAAAATATTGCCGCCACCAATCACCACCGCCACCTGCACACCGAGCCGGGTGACCTCCGCCACTTCACCGACGATGCGAACGATAGTGGCGTGATTGATGCCAAAGGCATCGTCGCCCATCAGTGCCTCACCCGAAAGTTTGAGCAAAACGCGCTTGTAAGTGCCTTTGGCAACTGCCATGAAAGTCTCCTGCGAGGTGGTTCTGAAATCCGATTAGCCTTGGCTGGACTGTTTGGAAGCCGCCACCTGGGCCGCGACTTCATCGGCAAAATTTTCGGCTTTTTTCTCCAGCCCCTCACCCACGACGTAGAGCGTAAAGCCCTTGATGCTGGTGGCGGTGGACTGCAACATTTGGGCCACCGTCTGCTTGTCGTTTTTGACAAAAGCCTGATCGAGCAGTGAGACTTCCTTGAGAAATTTCTGCACCCCGCCTTCGATGCGCCGGGCAACGATCTCGGCCGATTGAGTCGGCTTGCCCGCTGCGGTTGCCTTGGCGGCATCGTCGGCCGCCTTGGCCGCCGCCACCGAGCGCTCGCGCGCCACCAGTTCGACTGGCACGTCGGCGCTCGACAGCGCCACTGGTTTCATCGCCGCAATGTGCATGGCAACGTCCCTGGCCGCGACGCTGTCGCCGTCGAATTCGACCACCACGCCGATGCGGGTGCCGTGCAGATAGGAAGTCAGCTTGGTGCCGGCAGCAAAACGCTTGAAACGGCGAAAGCTCATGTTTTCACCGATCTTGCCAATCAGGCCTTTGCGCACATCTTCCAGCGCCGGGCCAAAACCGTCCTGCGCGTAAGGCAGGGCACCCAGTGCCGCCACATCGGCCGGGTTGTGTTTGGCCACCAGCGCCACGGCGGCGTTGGCCAGTGCCAGAAAACTGTCGTTCTTGGTGACGAAATCAGTTTCGCAATTGATTTCGAGCAAGGCACCCACCGCACCGTCGGTGGCAAACGTCACCACCCCTTCAGCGGTGATGCGACTGGCCGCCTTGCCGGCTTTGCTGCCGAGCTTCACGCGCAGCAGTTCTTCGGCCTTGGCCATGTCGCCCTGGGCTTCGGTCAGGGCGCGTTTGCACTCCATCATCGGTGCATCGGTTTTGCCACGCAGTTCAGCCACCATGCTTGCGCTAATTACAGCCATCTCAACTCTCCTCATTCAGCTCGATAAATTGCAAATTGAAAAAAAGGGGCACCAAAGCCCCTTGTCTAGGGATGCTCTGCATAACTAAACGCGAGCGGGTGCAGTGCGGATCGGGATGGGATGCAAGGCGCGTTTTGCAGCCAATAGCGGTGGCTATTGGCAAGAAAAGCAACGCCGCAGACCGCCCGAGCCCGCGCTAGCACACGTCGTGAGGAGTTATGCAGAGCATCTCCTTAGGCCGGCCAGCCGATCAGGCAGCGGCCTCGTCGTTGACTTCAACAAATTCTTCGGCGCTCCCGGCTTCGAGCGCCTTGACCACGTCGTCCACCGCATTGGAGCGGCCTTCGATGATGGCATCGGCAATGCCGCGGGCGTACAGGACGACGGCCTTGGAGGAATCATCGTTGCCGGGGATCACGTAATCAATGCCCTCGGGCGAATGGTTGGTGTCAACCACCGCAATCAGCGGAATGCCCAGCTTCTTGGCTTCCGCCACGGCAATTTTGTGAAAACCAACGTCGATCAGGAAAATGGCATCGGGCAACGCGGTCATGTCCTGAATGCCACCGATGTCTTTTTCCAGCTTTGCCAGCTCACGCGTAAACATCAACTGTTCTTTTTTGCTCAAGGTCTCAAGTCCACCTTCGAGCTGGGTTTTCAGGTCTTTGAGACGCTTGATGGAAGTCTTGACGGTCTTGAAATTGGTCAACATGCCGCCCAGCCAACGTTGATCGACGTACGGCACGCCGGCGCGCTGGGCCTCCAGAGCCACCGTTTCACGCGCCTGACGTTTGGTGCCCACCATCAGCACGGTGCCGCGCTTGGCCGAAACCTGGCTGATGAACTTGACAGCATCCTGGAACATCGCGAGCGATTTTTCCAGGTTGATGATGTGAATTTTGTTGCGATGGCCAAAAATGAAAGGCGCCATCTTTGGGTTCCAGAAGCGTGTCTGGTGACCAAAGTGGACACCGGCTTCCAGCATTTCGCGCATAGTAACTGCCATAATTAACTCCGAAGGTTGGGTCTAAAATCCAGCTCGATTCACAGTCTGGCGATGGCGCTCAAACGCCATGCTGACTGCAACACCTTGGTGGAACTGGTTCGCTGATTTGTTAGCCAAGCAGCGCTTTAGCCACTTGACAAAACCGCGGGATTATAGCCTGCAATAGCGATGCTTTTAGACCTTCACGCCACCCGCCAGTTGTTGCATGCCGGCCAGCGCCAGCCGCAAGACGAAATCAAAGCCGCCATCGCCGCTGCGCTTGCACCGCGCTGCGAGCACGTATTCCTGCAAACCACCATTGACGAAGCGCGCCGTGTGGCCGGCACGGCCGGCATCGAAAAACTGCCGCTGGCCGGGCTGGCGGTGTCAATCAAGGACCTGTTTGACGTCGCCGGTCAGACCACCCGCGCCGGATCGGTGGTTTTGCAAGACGCGCCTGCGGCCACGCAAGACAGCCCGGCCGTGGCGCGCTTACGCAAGGCCGGTGCGGCTTTCATCGGCCGCACCAACATGGTCGAATTCGCTTACTCCGGTGTCGGCACCAATCCGCACTACGGCACGCCGCGCAACGCTGCCGCCACCGATGTGGCGCGCATCCCGGGCGGATCCACCTCGGGTGGCGCGGTGTCGGTGGCCAGCGGTGCCGCCTTCGCCGCGCTCGGCTCGGACACCGGCGGCTCGCTGCGTATTCCGGCCGCACTCAATGGCATTGTCGGTTTCAAGTGCACCGCGCGTCTGGTGCCAACCGCCGGCGCGCTGCCACTGTCAACCACGCTCGACAGTGTCGGTGCCCTCACCCGCAGCGTGCGCGATGCCATGCTGTTGCATGAAGTCTTGTCCCAGCGCGCCGTCACCCGCAGCACCGCCCCGCTACAACACTACCGCCTGGCCAGCGTGCGCACCCGGATGCAGGATGGGCTGGATGCCACGGTGACGCGCGCCTGGCAGCGCAGCCTGGCAACGCTGCGCGCTGCCGGTGCCAAGATCGAAGAAATCAACCTGCCCGAGCTCGACGACGTGGCGGCGTTTGGCGTGGCGGGCGGTTTTTCCGCTGCCGAGAGTTACGCCTGGCACCACGATTTACTCAAGCACCATGCGCAAAGTTATGACCCGCGCGTGCTGGCCCGCATCCAGCGTGGCAGCGCCATCAGCGCCAGTGACTACCTTCAGCTACAGCGCGAGCGACAACGCTGGATTGAACGCATGGAGCAGGCGCTGCGCGGCATTGACGGCGTTCTGTCGCCCACGGTACCGATCGTGGCGCCGCCGATCGCGCAAGTGGCACCCGGCATCGAGCGTGATGCCGAATTTTTCCGCATCAATGCGCTACTGCTGCAAAATACCAGCGTCATCAACCTGCTCGATGGTTGTGCCTTGTCGCTGCCGTGCCAGCGCGAGGATGAACTGCCGGTCGGACTGATGCTGTGGTCAACCGCGCTGCGCGATGACACGGTTCTGAACATCGGCTACCAAGTGCAACAAGCGCTGCGCGGATAATCACCCACAATGAAGATTGCAGTTCTCGGTGCCGGCATCATCGGCATCACCAGTGCCTACGAACTGGCCCGCGATGGGCACCAGGTCACGGTGTTCGAGCGGCGCGTGGCCGCCGCTGAAGAAGCCAGTTTTTCCAATGGGGGTATTACCGCACCGGGTTGGGTCGCACCGTGGGCAGCGCCCGGCATGCCAGGCAAAGTGTTGCAAGGTTTTTTCGCTCGTCACGCCGCCATTCGATTGGGCTTACCGTTGTCGGGGCAGGAATGGCGCTGGCTTTGGCACTGGAGTCGTTGCTGCAACCCCGAGCGCTACCAGACCAATCGCGCAAACTTGCAGCGATTGGCACTGTACAGCCAGCAGCGACTGCACCACATCACAAACGAGCTCAAGCTCGATTACGAGTCCAGCAGTGGTGTGCTGTTGTTACTGCGCTCGGAACGCGACACGCAACTGATGCAGGCGCAATTGCCGCTGCTGCGTGACAGCGGCATCAAGTTCAAGGAACTCAAACACGAGGAAGCGCGCGCGGTTGAGCCCGCGCTCAATCCAGATACAGCTTTTTTCGGCGCCATTCATCTGCCCGACGGCGAGGTGGGAAACTGCCGCCAGTTTGCGCTGCTGCTCAAGAACCAGGCACAGCGCATGGGGGTAACTTTTTTGTTCAGCAGCCAGGTCTCAAACATTCATTCCGGCACCGAGATCAGCGTTGCCCTGGCAGGGGAGAACAGTGCGCGCCAGTTTGACGCTATCGTGCTTTGTAGCGGACTGGGTTCGAGTCATTTGCTGCAACCGCTGGGATTGCCAATCGCACTCGCCGCCGTGCACGGCTGTTCTGTCAGCGCCGCCATTCGCGAACCATTGAATGCCCCCCAAAGTGCCGTCATCGACGCGCGCTACCAGGTGGCGATTTCCCGTCTGGGCAAACGCGTGCGGGTGACGGGCGGCAGCGAAATCGGTGGCCGTGCCGATGACCAGCGCACGCGCTCAGTGCAAACGCTCTACAAAGTCCTGCACGACTGGTTTCCCGGCGCGCAAAACCTCGCCGCCGGCACGCAGGAATGGAGGGGGGCGCGCCCCATGTTGCGCGATGGCATGCCGCTCATCGGCACCAGCACCCAGGCTGGCATCTGGCTGAACCTCGGTCACGCGGCCCACGGCTGGGCCCTCAGTTGCGGGTCGGCACGCCTGCTGGCCGACCTGATCGCCGGCAAAAAGCCAGCTATCGAAAGCCAAGCGTTGGGTTTGACGCGGCTGGCTGGCTGACAAAATGAGTTCCGCCATGACTCCCGAACTGGCTCAAAAGCTTGATGCCGCAGTGCAGCGCATGCCAGCGTTTCCACAAAATGTGCAAAAAATCCTGACACTCACGCGAGACGCTGATGCCGCACCGAAAGATTTGCTGCAAATCATCGAAAAGGACCCGGTGATCACGGTCAAGGTGTTGCGCGTTGTCAACTCGGCCTACTACAGTCTGCCCAAACAGATGACCTCGATCAACCACGCCGTGGTCTATCTGGGTTTCAACACCATCAAGAATCTGGCATTGAGCATTGCGGCCATCGGCATTTTGCCAAGCAGCAACGAAGCCGGTTTTGATGGTCAAAGCTATTTGCTGCATTCGCTGGCGACGGCTGCCATTGCCCGGCAGTTGGCGCTGCAAACTGATGAGGCCGACCCGAGCGACTGTTTCATTGCCGGTCTGTTGCACGATTTTGGCAAAGTCGTGTTCGCCCAATTCATGCCGGGGGAATTTCGCAAAGCACTTGAAATGAGCTTGTGGAATTCAAGCTCGCTGCATTTGGCGCTGCAACAAGTCATCGGTACCGATCATGCCGTGGTCGGTGCCATGCTGGCCCGAAAATGGTGTTTCCCGGGCGAGCTGGTTGACACAATCGAGTGTCAAACCGGAGCCTCGGTGAAAGACACGGCGATGATCGCCTGTGTTTTTGCCGCCAACCAGATCAGCAAGAAACTTGCCTTCGGTTTTGCCGGCAACCCCTGGGTGGAGCCCCTTGCGCCTATGATAGAGCGGCGTTTGGGTGGCGATCTCGATGCGGTGATTGCCAGCATGGATAATTTGGAAAGCTTGTTTCAAGAGGCGAGTGTGTTTGCAAAGCTTTGAGGACGGGACGCTATGAAAATCAGATTTTGGGGCGTGCGTGGATCGATTGCTTCGCCTGGTGCCAGAACCGTGCGCTATGGTGGCAATACCACTTGCATCGAAATTCGCACCGACAACAACGAGTTGCTGATACTGGACGCTGGCACCGGAATCTTCCCTTTGTCACAATCACTGCTGGGGGCACCGGTTCATGCCCATGTGTTGATCAGCCATTCGCATTGGGATCACATCCAGGGTTTGCCTTTTTTTCTTCCCAATTTCATCGACGGCAATTCGCTGCGCCTGTATGGGGCATTTGACGCGGTCTCGGGCAAAGGCATCGAGCAAGTGATGGCGGTGCAATTGCAATACAGCTATTTTCCAGTGCGTGAATCCGAAATCAAGGCGCGCCTGCAGTATGTCACGCTGGCACCCGAACAAACCGTACAGATAGGATCGGCCAGCATCACGCCCTACCTGATGAATCACCCGGTGGTCGATTTCGGCTACCGCATTGAAGCCAATGGCAAGTCAGTTTTTTTTACCGGTGACCATGAACCACCGGAAAACATTTATGAACCCGGCGACACCGGTTACGACGAGTATCAAGTTTGCGTCGACGAAAAAATCAACAACCTGCAGCGCGCCATGCTTGGTGTTGACGTACTGATTGCCGACTGCTCCTACACCCGGGAGGAGTACCCCGGCAAACGGGGCTGGGGCCACGGCACGTTCGATAGCAGCATTGCCTATGCAAGAAGCGCTGGTGCCAAGCTGCTGTTTTGCACCCACCACGAACCCACGCGCAGCGACGACGAACTCGAAGCGGTGTTCCGGCAGGCGCGATCAGCCCACCCGGCGCTGCCCGGCGACCCCGAATACCGCCTGGCACGTGAAGGCGATTGCTACGAGTTTTGAAGGCTCCTCAGGGCTTGATGGAAAAAATAGCTTTCAATTGTCGCCACGCACTGCACAGCGTCGCCGCCACGCGCCTGATCGAGCAAGCGGCCGCGGCCGATGTGCCGCCTCACAGCCTGATGCGTCGCGCCGGCCTGGCGCTGGCGCAACTGGCGCTGGCACTGGCACCGCACGCCCGGCGCATCTGGGTTGCCTGCGGTGCGGGCAACAATGGCGGCGATGGTCTGGAAGCTGCCATGCACCTTCAGCGTTGGGGCAAAAACCCGGTCGTCAGCTGGCTTGGCAGCGCTGGGAAAGCCCCACCCGATGCGGCTGCGTCATTTGAGCGGGCACGGCAAGCCGGTGTGACGTTTGCCCCACAAACTCCGGCGCAGTGGGAGCTCGGCATCGATGCCTTGCTTGGCATTGGCAGCCAACCGCGCCCGGCCGAAGGTGCGCTGCGCGACTTTATCCGGCAACTCAACGCCGGCGCGGCCCCCGTGTTGGCGGCCGATGTGCCCACCGGTCTTAACGCCGACACCGGCGCTGCCGCGATCGACTGCGTTCAAGCCACCCACACGCTGAGTCTGTTGACGCTCAAGCCGGGTTTGTTCACTGCGGCTGGACGCGACAGCGCGGGCTGCGTCTGGTATGACCGGCTGGGCGTGACAACACCCGATTCAATCGACTTGGCCCCACCCTGCGCCTGGCTTTCGGCTGCGCCAGTGACCAGCGCCCGCTTGCACGCCAGTCACAAGGGCAGTTATGGCGATGTCGCAGTCATTGGCGGTGCGCCGGGAATGACCGGGGCGGCGCTGCTGGCCGCATCGGCGGCTTTGTATGCCGGTGCCGGCCGGGTGTACGTCGGCTTGCTTGATGCCGGCGGCCCTGGCGTTGACAGCGCCCTGCCCGAACTGATGTTTCGCCATCCTGAGCAACTCGATCTGACGGCGATGACGGTGGTCTGCGGCTGCGGTGGCGGCACGGCCATCGCGGCGCTGCTGGGCAAAATTTTGTCAACTGCCAGCCGCCTGGTGCTCGATGCCGACGCGCTCAACGCCATCGCCAGCGACAGTCAATTGCAAACGCTGCTGCACGCGCGCGCCCAACGTGACCGCTGCACCGTGCTCACGCCGCACCCGCTCGAAGCGGCCCGCTTGCTGGGTGAAAGTGCCGCCTGGGTGCAGGCTGACCGCTTGCGTGCAGCGACGCAATTGCAGGCGCTTTTTGCCTGCGTGATCGCTCTCAAGGGTTCCGGCACGCTGATCGCAGCCCCCGGACAAACGCCGCTGATCAACCCCACCGGCAACGCCCGTCTGGCCAGCGCAGGCACCGGCGACGTTCTTGCGGGCTTGATAGCCGCCGGCCTGACCAATGGCAAAGCGGCTTTCGAAGCCGCCTGGCAGGCCGTCTTCCGGCACGGTCTGCTGGCCGACCAGTGGCCGGCACAGCAGCCATTGACCGCCGCTGCACTGGCGCATGGCGCAGTCGCGTCAGGCTGGTCAAATTGCCCGCAACACTCACAACGCAGACCTGTTCTATGACTATGGCGACCACCACCCAGCGCGCCAGCATGTCGCCCAGTCTGATCATTGTTTTCCTCTCGCTGCTGCTGGGTCTACAGCCAGTCACCACCGATTTGTATTTGCCGGCGCTGCCAGCCTTGACGCAAAGCTTTGCCGCGCCGATGTCGCAAGCACAACTCACACTCACCGCTTTGTTGCTGGCGTTTGGCCTGTCACAACTGGTGTGGGGGCCGTTGTCAGACCGCTTTGGCCGGCGCCCGATTTTGCTACTGGGACTGAGCGCCTACGTGTTGGCTTCGCTGGCCAGCGCACTCGCCGCCAGCATGACACTGCTGATTGTCTGGCGCACTGTACAAGGTGCCGCCATGGGCGCGTCAGTGATGTGCGCACGTGCCATCGTGCGTGACCTCTACACGCCGGTGCAAGGTGCGCGCGTTATGTCCAAAGGCATGAGCGGCCTGGGGTTGATCGCCTGCCTGGGACCGCCGCTGGGCGGCCTGCTGCTGGCCTGGTTCAACTGGCGCATGACACTGCTGGTGCTGACCATTTTTGGCTGCGTCTGTCTGCTGCTGGTGGCGCTGCGCTTCCAGGAAACCGTGCCACAGCGCAATGCGCATGCGCTGCGGCCGCGAGCGCTGTGGCAGACCTGGACCGAAATCGTCGGCAACCCGGTGTTTGTCGCGTTCTCCGCACTGTCCACCGTCTCCTACGCCGGGTTGTTCACGTTTCTGGCAGCATCGTCTTTTGTTTTCATCCAAGTGCTGGGCTGGAGCACGACGCAATACGGACTACTGATGTTTTCCAACGCGCTGGCTTATTTGCTGGGAACCTTTTTGTGCCGTTACTGGCTCGCGCGTTACGGCGTGCGCCGGGCGGTGGCGCTGGCGGGTGTCTTGTCGCTGAGCGGGGGCAGCTTGATGGGGCTGCTGACGCTGGCGGGCTGGCACAACGGCTGGGCCATCATGCCGGCGCAATACCTGTTCATGCTGGGCCACGGCGTGCACCAGCCGTGCAGCCAAAGCGGGGCCATCGGCCCGTTCCCGCAAGCCGCCGGGGCAGCCTCAGCGATGAACGGATTTTTGATGATGGCAGCCGCATTTGGGGTTGGCAGTTGGCTTGGCACTCACATGGACGGCAGCGTTTATCCGTTGAGCCTGGGGGTGTGGTTCTGGAGCGTGCTGATTGCCCTGACGGCCTGGACGCTGGTGCAAAAGTACGGGCACAGCGGTGGCCACTGAGGCGCTGGCGCGCTACCTGGTCCTGACCGGCCCCACTGCGGCTGGAAAAACGGCGGCAGCGCTGGCGATTGCGCAGGCCATCGACGTGGAAATCATCAGCGTTGACTCCGCCCTGGTCTATCGCGGCATGGATATCGGCACCGCCAAGCCCAGCGCCACCGAGCGCGCCAGCGTGCCGCACCACCTGATCGACATTCGCGATCCTACCGATCCCTACAGCGCGGCTGAATTCGCCTGCGATGCGCGCCGCTTGGTGACGCAAATCAGCGCGCGGGGAAAACTGCCGCTGCTGGTCGGCGGCACCATGCTTTACCTCAAGGTATTGTTCGACGGCATCGATGCCCTGCCACAGGCCGACACCAGTGTGCGCGCCGGGATCGCGGCTGAGGCGGCGCAAAAAGGCTGGCCGGCGCTGCACGCCGAGCTGACAGCGATCGACCCGGCCAGCGGCGCACGCCTGCACCCAGGTGATTCGCAACGCATTGCGCGCGCGCTGGAGGTCTATCGGCTGACGGGGCAGCCGCTGTCATCTTTTCACACCAGAGCAGCAGCAGGCCATCAGAACGATCAGGAACCGGTTAACAGCTTGCTGATTTCGCTCGAACCGCAGAGCCGCGCCTGGCTGCACCAACGCATCGCCACGCGCTTTGATGCCATGCTCGACGCGGGGTTGATGACCGAGGTACAGGCGCTGCGCTCGCGCGGCGACTTGCGACCGGATTTGCCAGCCATGCGCTGCGTCGGTTATCGACAAGCCTGGCAGGCTTTGGATGAAAACTGGCCGCTAGCGCAACTGCGCGAGCGCGGCATTGCCGCCACGCGCCAGCTCGCCAAACGCCAGCTCACCTGGCTGCGTTCCATGCCAGCGCGCCAGCGCGTGGCTTGTGACGCGTCAGGCGCAGCGCCACAGGTATGCCGGCTGGCACTGGCCTTTGCCCGTGCAGCAAACTTGAACCCTGCCCCAGCATGAGCCTGATCGTCAACCACCTGAGCAAGCGCTATGGCAACCTCGCCGTGCTCAGCGACGTGTGCCTGTCGGTGCAGCCGGGTGAATTTGTCGCCGTGGTGGGTGAATCGGGGGTTGGCAAATCAACCCTGCTCAATTGCATTGCCGGCCTGGACCACTGGGACAGCGGCAGCGTGCAGCTCGACGGCAGCGATCTGGGCCGCATGAACGATGACCAGTTGGCACAACTGCGGCGGGAAAAAATTGGTTTCGTTTTTCAGGCCTTTCATGTGCTGGCGCACCTGAGCGTGGCGCAAAACGTTGCCCTGCCGCTGCTGTTACTGGGCCAAAGCGACCCGGTGCGGGTGCAGGACATGCTGGCGGCTGTCGGTCTGAGCAACTTTGGCGAGCGTCTGCCGCAAAGCCTCAGCGGCGGCCAGTTGCAGCGCGTGGCGATTGCGCGCGCGCTGGTGCACCGGCCAAGCCTGCTGCTGGCCGACGAGCCCACCGGCAACCTGGATCCAAAAACCGCCAGCAAGGTGATGGACGCATTGATCGAGCAGACACGCCAGCACCACGCTGCGCTGGTGCTGGTGACGCACTCGCACACCGCCGCCGGTCGGGCCGACCGACTGCTTGAACTCAGCGCTGACGGCTGTGTTTGAACTGCTGAAAACTTTTTCCTGGCAGGAGTTGCGCCAACACCCGTGGCGCAACGCCGCTGCCGTCGTGGCGGTGATGCTGGGCGTGGCATTGGCGTTTTCAGTGCATTTGATCAACGCTTCGGCACTGGAAGAATTCTCGCAGGCAGCACGCTCGCTCAGCGGTCAAAGCGACCTCGAATTGCGTGCCGTGCAGGGCAGCGTCGATGAAAACCTGCTGCCACAATGGGCACAGCAGCGTGCGGTCGCGGTTGCCTCTCCAGTGCTCGAGCTCAGCAGCTACGCGCTGGCCGGCGATGGCCGGCGCAGCGCCTTGCGCGTGATCGGCATTGACCCGCTGCTGGTGGCCGGCTTGCTGCCCGAGCTGATGCCCCGAGCGTTTGACCCGCTAACACGCTTGGCGCTGTTGGCACCGGGACAGGTATTTTTGAATGCCAGCGCGCGGCAGAAATTTGCCCCGCCCGCCACCACAGCGGGCAGCGGCGCGCCAACCATCACGCTACAGGTCGGCTTGCAGATGCAGACACTGCAAGTCGCCGGCAGCGTTAGCGCCGCCGGGGCACCGCTGGCAGTGATGGACATCGGTGCGGCACAGGAACTGTTCGGCCGGCAAGGCTGGCTCAGCCGCATTGACCTGCAACTGCGCCCAGGGGTTGACCGACAGGCGTTTGCCAGGCAACTGCAAAGCACGCCGCAGTGGAACGCCAACCTCAGACTGGCAGCACCGGAGGCCGCGCAAATGCAGCTCAGCGACCTGTCGCGCGCGTACCGCGTGAACCTCGGCGTGCTGGCTTTGATTGCGCTGTTTACCGGCTCGTTCCTGGTTTTTTCAGTGCTCTCGCTCAGCGTCGCCAAACGCTCGCAGCAGTTTGCCTTGCTGGGCGTGCTGGGCCTGCCGGCACGGCAGCGACTGGCGCTGGTATTGTGGGAATCGGTTTTCCTCGGACTGCTGGGCAGCCTGCTCGGCCTGGCCCTGGGCAGTGCGCTGGCGGCCCTCGCGCTGCAACTGCTCGGTGGTGACCTGGGGGGCGGCTTCTTTGCCGCCAGCAACCCCAATTTGCACTGGAGCGCCAGCGCGGCATGGGTGTACGGCGCGCTGGGCCTGCTGGCGGCGCTGCTGGGCGGCTACTGGCCGGGCCGACAGGCACAAACACTGCCGTTGGCGCAAACCCTCAAGGGCCTGGGTTCGACGCTGGCACGAGCGCATTCCCATTGGGTCGGTCTGGCGCTGTTGCTGCTGGCACTGTTGCTGAGCCGGTTGCCACCGATTGACGGCCTGCCGATTGCGGCCTATGTCTCGGTGGGACTGCTGCTGGTCGGTGGCATCTCGGTGCTGCCGTGGCTGATTGCCCTGCTGCTCGATCGACTGGCACCGCTGGCTGAACACTCGCCGTTGGCGCTGCTGGCAATCGAGCGCACGCGCAAGCAACGCGAAGCCGCTGCCGTGACCATCGGTGGCATCGTCGCTTCGCTCAGCCTGGCAGTAGCGCTGACGGTGATGGTGCAGAGTTTTCGCGACTCGGTTCGCAGTTGGCTCGACCAGGTGCTGCCAGCCGACATTTATTTGCGCAGCGCCCGCTCCATGAGCGCCAACGAGACGGTATTTTTCGACCCCGAGTTTGTGCAGGCCATCGCTGACGTGGCTGGCATCGCGCGCATTCAACCACAACGCATCACGGCTTTGACCCTGGAGCCGACGCGTCCGGCGGTAGCACTGATCGCGCGCGATCTGGCGCCGGCAGCGCAAAACCTGCCGCTGGTGGGCGCGGCGCTGAGCGTGCCAGATGGACAAATCGGCATCTTTGTGAGCGAAGCGATGGTGGACTTGTACGCTGCGCGACCTGGATCGAGCTATCCGGCCTTGAGCGCTGCGTTTACCCAGGCCCTGCCCGCCGGGCAGGCGGCACCGATTTTTTTTGTCGCCGGCGTGTGGCGCGACTATGCCCGCCAGACTGGCTCCATCATCATGGCGCGAGAGGTTTTTGAGCGACTCAGCGGGGACCATCGTGTCAACGATCTGGCATTGTGGCTCGCGCCGGGCTACCACAGCGGCGACGTTCAGGCTTCGCTACAGGCGCTGGGTCGGCGTTTCGGTGGCGCCACGGCAGACTTGTTTGAAGTCGGCAGCGCGGCCGATATTCGCGTCACCTCGCTGCGGGTTTTTGACCGCAGCTTTGCCATCACCTACTGGCTACAGGCGGTCGCCATCGGCATCGGCTTGTTTGGCGTTGCTGCCAGCTTCAGCGCCCAGGTGCTATCGCGGCGCAAAGAGTTTGGTCTGCTCTCGCACCTCGGATTGACCCGCGGTCAGATTCTGCGCCTGGTCACGCTGGAGAGCGCGGCGTGGACGGCGGTTGGCAGCCTGGCGGGGCTGGCACTGGGGCTGGCGGTTTCTCTGGTGCTGGTGCGGGTCATCAATCCACAAAGCTTTCACTGGAGCATGGATTTGAGCCTGCCCTGGATGCGGCTGTTGGCACTGTGCCTGGCGCTGCTGGCCGCCGGCACCGTCACCGGTTGGCTCGCCGGCCGCCTGGCTGTCAGCCGGGATGCGGTGCTGGCGGTGAAGGAGGATTGGTAGCGTTGCCTGGCGGCTGTGTCAGAATGAAACATGGCCACGCCCGACCCGACTGCCGCAGACACCAACCCAGCGTTCAACAACAACATCCCAAGCGCGACGCTGGCGTTGTACCGCGCCGTGATCGGCCCTATCGGCGCTGACTATTACTTGCCAATTTTTACCCGTTTTGAAGCTGCCGACCGCTCTGGACCAAGTTGGAACTGGTCCGCCTGTCTGTACACGCTGAACTGGATGCTGTTTCGCCACCTATGGCGCGCTGCATTGATCTACGCAGCGCTGCTGCTGAGTTCAATCGCACTGACATTCGCACTGGGCAATGTTTGGCTCGACCTCTCCAGCGCGCAAAAGATCAATTTGGCGTTGCTGCCCGGCGCGTTCTTTTTTGTCCTGCCCGGGATTTTCGGCAACGCCTTGCTGCACGGCACCTGTCGCAAAAAAATAGATCAAGCGCTTTTAGCTGCCAAAACCCTGGCGCAGGCCTGCGCCATGCTTGAGCGCGAGGCCAGCTCGCGCCGGCATTTTGTCTGGTTGGCACTGGCCAATGCTTTGCTAGCGGTCATACTGCCAATGGCCTACCTGCTGCTGCCCTCGGCTGCCACGCCAGCGCCGACCAACGCAGCACCAGTGGCAAGCACTGCCGACAACATCGGCCAACCCGCTCCAGCTGCCGCCTCGGCCGCGTCGGCATCAGCCCAACCGGCCTCAGGTGCGGTGCCAGCCGCACCGGGGCTGACCCAGGCTGCCTCCGGCACCGCCTCGGCCCCGCTGGCACCTTCCAATTCGGCTTCGGCACCGATTGCCAATGCCGAGCCAAAGCCTGCGGCATTGATGGCGCACGCCGCCAGGCCTGGCCCGGCAGCGCCGTCTGCATCCGCAGCAGCGCATTACTACGTCAACGTCGGCCTGTTCGCCCA
>JAVHQY010000194.1:0-9251 GCA_036171375.1 Rhodoferax sp.
CAACTGCCTTTCCCAACAAGAACCCGAGGAACTCCACGATGCTTACCGCCCTGGTGATAGTTTTTGTGCTGGCCTACGCCGCCATTGCGCTCGAACACCCGCTCAAAATCAACAAGTCGGCTTCGGCGCTGGTGGGTGCTGGCCTGTTGTGGAGCATCTACGCGCTGGTCAGCGGCGACTCCCATGCAGTCAGCGAAGAGTTGGGTGTGTCACTGATGGGCACGGCACAAATTGTTTTCTTCCTGATGGGGGCCATGACGATTGTCGAAGTGGTCGATGCGCACAACGGTTTTGAAGTGATCACCTCGCGTATCAAGACCACCAAGCTCTCCACGCTGATGTGGCTGGTCGGTTTCGTCACTTTTTTCCTGAGCTCGATCCTGGACAACCTGACCACCACCATCGTGATGATCTCCTTGATGAAAAAGCTGCTCGACAAGCGCGATGACCGGCTGTTTTTTGCCGGCATCATCGTCATTGCGGCCAACGCCGGTGGTGCCTGGTCGCCGATTGGCGACGTGACCACCACCATGCTGTGGATCGGTGGCCAGATCACTGCGCTGGCGATCATGAAAAGCCTGTTCATTGCGTCCATTGTCAATATGGTGGTGCCAATGGCGGTCACCAGCTACTTGCTGGGTGCACGTCCGGTGGTCTCGCCGCAGCGCAAGACCAGCCAGGCGCATGCACCGAGCAACGCGTTTGAGCGCAACCTGATGTTCTTTCTCGGGCTCGGCATTCTGGTGGCGGTGCCGGTGTTCAAGACCGTGACGCACCTGCCGCCTTTCATGGGGATTTTGTTTGGTTTGGGTATCTTGTGGCTGGTCGGCGACCTGCTGCACAGAAACAAGAGCCACGAAGAAAAAGAACACCTCACGCTGGGGCACGCGCTCGGGCGTATCGACATGTCGTCCATCGTATTTTTCATCGGCATCTTGTTGGCAGTGGCCACACTGGAGCATACGCACATCCTCTCGTCCCTGGCCACTTGGCTCGATCAAACGGTGGGCCGCCAGGACATCATCGTTTTGATCATCGGCCTGGTCAGCGCCGTGGTTGACAACGTGCCGCTGGTGGCATCTTCGATGGGAATGTACAGCCTGGCGCAATACCCACCGGACAGTTTTCTGTGGGAGTTTGTCGCCTATTGCGCGGGCACTGGCGGCTCGATCCTGATCATCGGCTCGGCAGCCGGTGTGGCGGCCATGGGCCTGGAAAAAATCGATTTCTTCTGGTACGTGAGAAAGATCAGCTGGCTGGCCTTGATTGGTTATTTTGCCGGTGCGCTGCTCTACATCGTGCAGTACCGGCTGTTTCACTGAGGACTTTTCATGAAACCCAAAATTCTGATCGCTCGCGCTATTTTTCCGGAAATTATCGCCAAACTGGCGCAGCACTTTGACGTGACCTCCAATCAGGAAGATGTGCTGTGGAGCGCGTCGGAGTTGATCGCGCGACTGCAAGGCAAACAAGGCATTTTTACTACCGGCGGCGAGCGCATTGACGCGGCGCTGCTCAAGGCCTGCCCTGATTTGAAGATCTGCGCCAACATGGCCGTCGGCTACAACAACTTTGACCTTGAAGCCATGACCGCTGCCGGCGTGCTGGCGACCAACGCGCCCGATGTGCTGACCGAGACCACCGCCGATTTTGGTTTTGCCCTGTTGATGGCGGCAGCGCGGCGCATGGCCGAGAGCGAGCATTTCCTGCGCGCCGGTCTTTGGACGCGCTGGCGCTACGACATGTTCGCCGGCAGCGACATTCATGGCAGCACGCTGGGGGTGATTGGCATGGGCCGCATCGGCCAGGGCATCGCCAAGCGCGGCTCCTACGGCTTTGGCATGCAGGTGATTTACCACAACCGTTCACGGCTGGATGCCGCCATCGAGGCGCAGTGCCAGGCGCGCTACGTCACCATGGAAGAGTTGCTTAAGACAGCCGACCACGTCATTCTGGTATTGCCCTATTCGCCGCAAGCGCAGCACCTCATCGGTGCGGCCGAGTTGGCGCAGATGAAACCCAGCGCCACGCTAGTGAACATCGCACGCGGCGGCATCGTTGACGACGCGGCGCTGGCAGCAGCGCTGCGCAACAAAACCATTGCCGCCGCCGGTCTCGACGTGTTCGAGGGTGAGCCCAAGGTGCATCCTGATCTACTCACGTTGCCCAATGTGGTACTGACCCCGCACATTGCCAGCGCCACCATCCCGACACGCCTGGCAATGGCCAACCTGGCGGCCGACAATCTGATTGGTTATCTGACCCAGCGGCAGCCGCTGACACCGCTGAACCGCGCTGTCTTGACCTGAGCGGCCTTGTTGCAGCCAATTGTTTCGGCCTGACCGCTCAGGCAATATCGATCACGTGCAGGTTGAAGCGACCGGCCTGGCGATCGGCAAAAAAATGTTTAAGCGTTTCATGTACCGTCTTGAAAGCAATTTCTGACCACGGGATGTCGGCTTCATCAAACAGCCGCGCTTCCAGCGTTTCAACGCCGGGGTCAAAGTGGTCGCTGAGCAGCCGGGCGCGGTAAAACATGTGCACCTGGCCGACGCGGGCCACATTGAGCAGCGAGAAAAAATCTTCCAGTTCGATGCTGGCACCGGCTTCTTCGATGGTTTCGCGCAGCGCGCCTTGTGCCACCGTCTCATCCATTTCCATAAAGCCCGCTGGCAGCGTCCACTTGCCCCGGCGCGGCTCAATGCTGCGCTTGCACAGCAGCACTTTTTCGCCCCAGTAGGGAATGGTGCCGACCACGTTGAGCGGGTTTTCGTAATGGATGGTCAGGCAGTTCGGGCAGACGGCGCGCGCCTTGGTGTCACCGTCATCGGGAATGCGGTAGCTCACCGCGCTGCCGCAATTTTTGCAGTGTTTGATGGGCGTGCGAAACATCAGCTTTCAATCCAGATATAGCAGGCGCACGCCAATGAATTTCCCGCTCAGGCGATCTTAACGCTGATCGGTGTCAGTCCGCTCACCGAGCCGGTCAACACATCACCACGCAACACCGCAGCGACGCCAGCCGGCGTGCCCGAATAGATCAGATCGCCGGCCTGCAACTCCCACGCCAGCGACAGGTGTTCGATCATTTCGTCGATGCGCCAAATCAGTTTGGACAGGTTGCTGTGCTGACGCTGCTGGCCGTTGACCTGCAAGTCGATGTCAGCCTGATCGATCACACCGGCCTGCGCGACCGGCGTGATCGGGCCAATCGGTGCCGCTGCAGTAAACACCTTGCTGATGCACCACGGGCGGCGTTGCGCTTTCATGTCGTCTTGCAAGTCGCGCCGCGTCATGTCCAGACCAACAGCGTAACCAAAAATGTGCTGCTGGGCATCAGCGGCCTTGATGTTGCTGCCGCCACTGCCCAGCGCCACCACCAGTTCGATTTCGTGGTGCAAGCTCTTGGTCAGGCTGGGGTAGGGCAGGGCCGTTGTGCCGCCTGGTGGCACCACCAGAGCGGCATCGGCTGGCTTGATGAAGAAAAACGGCGGCTCGCGCCCGGTAAACCCCATCTCTTTGGCATGGTCCTGGTAGTTGCGACCGACGCAGTAAATGCGGTGCACTGGAAACTGTGCATCGCTGCCAACCACGGGCACTGCAACAACAGACGGCGGTGTAAAAACGTAATTCATAAAAACCTTTCCATCAATGAATTTCGGCTGACTTGTTGACCAGTTCAAAGTGTTCCACCACCGGCGGGCTGGCAAAAAACGGGCCGATGATGGCGCGCCACTGGGCAAAGGCCGGCGATTTGCGAAAGCCCACCGTGTGGTCTTCGAGTGTGTCCCAGAAAACCTGAAGAACGTAGCGCTCGGGGCTTTCAATGCCGCGGTTGAATTTGTAGCCGTGAAACCCCTTGGGGCTTTTGATGACGGTTGCCATGCCATGCGCCAGCGCGGCTTCAAACGCGGCGTTTTGCCCGCTATGAATACGGATGTCGGCGAGTTCGAGGATCATGAAAAACTCCTTGCGGTTGGGTGACCGAGTTTAGCCCCGAGCGCTGTCGGTGAGGAACTGCGCTATGCTGGTGACCCAATGGAAAGAAATCTGCACGATCGTGCGCCGTGGTTGATTCCCGATTGGCCTGCTCCAGCTCGGGTGCGCGCCTTGTGCACCACGCGTGCCGGTGGCGTGTCGCGGCCGCCCTACAACGCCTTGAACCTGGGTTTGCACGTCGGTGACGATGCGGCGGCGGTCAGTCGCAATCGCTCGCTGTTGCAGTCGGCGATCAAGTCGCGGCCGGTGTACTTGTCGCAGGTGCATGGCACCCAGGTGGCAGTGCTTTCAAACCGCTCCGTGGATGGAGTTGCAGCCGATGCCAGCCTCAGCACGGAAGCCGGCATTGCGTGTACTGTCATGGTTGCCGATTGCCTGCCGGTGCTGCTGACCAACCGGCGTGGCAACCTGGTTGCTGGCGCGCATGCCGGCTGGCGTGGCTTGCTGGGGCAGGGCGGCAGCGGGGTGCTCGAAGCGACGCTGGCGGCGATGGGCGCGGCTGCGGCGGACTGTGCAGCCGGCGAAGTGTTGGCCTGGCTTGGGCCGTGCATCGGACCGGGTGCGTTTGAAGTTGGCCCCGAAGTGCGCGCTGCTTTCGTTGCAAACGACCACGCTGCCAGCGCCCTGTTTGCGGCCCATGCCAAGGGCAAGTGGCTGGCCGATTTGCCCGGTCTGGCGCGCTTGCGACTGGCGGCGCTGGGCGTGGAGCGGATTTTTGGCAACGACGGCACACGCGACTGGTGCACGTTGAGCAACCCACAACAATTTTTTTCGCACCGGCGCGACCGCATCAGCGGGCGCATGGCGGCGTGCATTTGGCTCGACTCGATGGCACAATGAACCAGGAGGACAAAACCATGCAGGACTTACCGGATTTGTGGCAACAGAGTGCTGAGCAGTGGCAACAGATTTTGAAACTGGCTTGGCCCGGCGCAACGTCGGCCGAGTCGGCGGCAAACACCAGTGCCGGAGCGCAGGCAGCGGGTGTCATTCCACCGGTTCGTTTTGAGCCGGGCAAGCTTGAGCAATTGCAGCAGCAGTATTTGAGCGAACTGGGCCGACTATGGGAGCAGGGGGTGGCGCATCCCATGGTGCCCGGCGACAAGCGCTTTGCTGCGGCCGCCTGGAGCGCCAATCCGCTGGCGGCTTTTTCGGCCGAGGTCTATTTGCTCAACAGTCGCATTCTGCAAGGTCTGGCCGATGCTGTGCAGGCCGATGCCAAAACACGTGCACGCATCCGCTTTGCGGCCGAGCAGTTCAGCGCGGCCGCAGCCCCGAGCAACTTTCTGGCCTTCAATGCCGAGGCGCAAAAAATGGCAATCGACAGCCAGGGTGCGAGCCTGACCAAAGGCATCGCCAACCTGATTCACGACCTGCGCCAAGGCCATGTGTCGATGACCGATGAAAGCCTTTTTGAAGTGGGCAAAAACGTTGCCACCACCGAAGGCGCGGTGGTGTTCGAGAACGAGCTGTTCCAGTTGATCGAATACAAACCCTTGACTGCCAAGGTTTACGAGAAACCGTTTCTGCTCATCCCGCCGTGCATCAACAAATTTTATATTCTTGATTTGCAGCCGGAGAACTCCCTGATCCGCTACGCCGTGGCGCAGGGTCATCGCACTTTTGTGGTGAGCTGGTGCAACCCCGATGAAGCCCTCGCCCACAAGAGCTGGGACGACTACATTGAAGACGCCGTCATCAAGGCGATTGCCGTCACGCAAGAAATTTCGCACTCCAAGAGCATCAATGCGCTGGGCTTTTGTGTTGGCGGCACGATGCTCGGCACGGCGCTGGCAGTGCTGGCGGCACGCGGCCAAAAGCCGGTAACCAGCGCCACTTTTCTGACCTCTTTTCTTGATTTCAGCGACACCGGTGTGCTTGACGTCTTCATCGACGAAGCGTTTGTGAAATACCGCGAACATGAGATGGGCGAGGGCGGCCTGATGAAGGGCAAAGACCTCTCCAGTACCTTCAGTTTCTTGCGACCCAACGACCTGGTCTGGAACTACGTGGTGGGCAACTACCTCAAGGGTCAAACGCCACCGCCG
This sequence comes from Rhodoferax sp., assembly GCA_036171375.1. GTDB lineage: Bacteria > Pseudomonadota > Gammaproteobacteria > Burkholderiales > Burkholderiaceae_C > Rhodoferax. The sequence goes on from JAVHQY010000194.1 coordinate 6,048, forward strand.
TTTGACCTGCTGTACTGGAACAGCGACAGCACCAATCTTCCGGGGCCGTTCTACGCCTGGTACCTGCGCAACACGTACCTGGAAAACAATCTGGTCAAGCCGGGAAAAGCGCTGGTGTGCGGCGAGCAAATTGATTTGCGCCAGCTCAAGATGCCGGTTTATGTTTACGGCTCGCGCGAAGACCACATCGTTCCGGTGGCCGGTGCCTACGCCAGCACCCAGGTGCTGCCGGGCAAGAAGCGCTTTGTCATGGGTGCCTCTGGCCACATCGCCGGCGTCATCAATCCGCCGGCTAAGAACAAGCGCAGTTACTGGCTTCGCGCTGACGGTAAGCTGCCCAAGACGCACGCCGCATGGCTTGCCGGTGCCAGTGAGCACGCCGGCAGTTGGTGGCCTGATTGGTCAGACTGGCTACAAAGTCAGGCGGGCAAACTGATTGCCGCGCCCAAGACCTATGGCCGCGGAAAATACCATGCCATCGAGTCGGCACCGGGGCGCTATGTGAAGGTCAAGGCTTGAGAAGATGAAAATTGCCAAAACATCTCAAGTCGTCATTGCGAGTGAAGCGAAGCAATCCATGATTTTTGAATTCCTGGATTGCCGCGCTACGCTCGCAATGACGAAATCGCGCTATCTGGAGAAACGGATTTGACTGATGTTTTGCTTTGGCTGGTGCTGGCACTGGCTGCTTTCAATGCGCTGCTATTGCTGCGGCTGATGTTGCGTCCCACGGGCAATGCCGCGGGTGCGGCGATCGAGCACGCCGAGCGCGAGCTGCGCCGCGAGATCAGCGAGTCGGCGCGTGCCGGCCGGCAAGAGCTGACACAAAACCTGGCCACTTTTCAGCAGGCTCTCATTCAGCAGGGTGCGGAGGCCACGCGTACGCAAAACACGCAGATCGACGCTTTCGGTCAGCAACTTGCGCTGCTACAAAAAACGCTGGCCGACACACTCACGACGCAGCTTTCGGGCGTGAGCGAAGCCAATGCGCGGCGCATGAGCGAGATCCGCGAAACGCTGGCGCTACAACTGGCGCAACTGCAAACCAGCAACGCTGCCAAGCTCGACGAGATGCGCGCCACGGTGGACGAGAAACTGCAAACCACTTTGCAGGCGCGCCTGGGCGAGAGCTTCAAACAGGTCGCCGACCGGCTCGAACAGGTGCACAAGGGACTGGGTGAAATGCAGACCCTGGCGGCCGGTGTGGGTGACCTCAAGCACCTGCTCACCAATGTGAAAACGCGCGGCATTTTTGGTGAGGCACAACTGGCTTCGCTGCTCGAACAAGTGTTGGTGGCGGACCAATACGCGGCCCAGGTGGCGACGCGCCCGGGCAGCAAGAACGTGGTCGATTTCGCTGTGAAATTGCCCGGCAAGGCGCTCGAAGGCGAACCGCTGTGGCTGCCGATTGATGCCAAGTTTCCGAACGAGGATTACGAGCGGCTGCTCGACGCGCAGGGCCGCGCCGACGCGCTTGCGGCCGATGCCGCAGGCAAGGCGCTGGAAGCGCGCATCCGTCTGGAGGCCAAATCGATTGCCGACAAGTACCTGGAGCCGCCCTACACCACCGACTTTGCGATTTTGTTTTTGCCCACTGAAGGTTTGTATGCCGAAGTGCTGCGTCGCCCCGGCTTGATGCAGAGCTTGCAGCGCGACCAGCGCATCACGCTGGCTGGCCCGACCACGCTGCTGGCCATGTTGAGCTCGCTGCAAATGGGTTTTCGCACGCTGGCGTTGGAGAAGCGATCGAGCGAAGTCTGGCAAGTGTTGGGCGCGGTAAAGACTGAGTTTGGCAAGTTTGGCGATGTGCTCTCGCGCGTCAAGTCGCAAACCGAAACCGTGCTCAACACCATCAGCAACGCCGAAACGCGCAGTCGCGCCATGGGGCGCGCGCTGAAAAATGTCGAAGCCTTGCCCGAGCCGCAAGTCGCCGCGCTGATCGCCGTTGACAAGGATTTTGACAGCGATACCGGGGTCACGCCAGCGTGAGCGCTGCGCCCCGCTCGCAGCAACGCTATGCGCTGGCACACCTGATCGCCGGTCAGGTGTGCCTGCACGCCTGCATGGCGGGAATGCGCCTGGCGGCACCCTTGTTGGCACTGCGCGCCGGGTACAGCGCGTTGGCAGTCGGTTTTTTGCTGGCGCTGTTTGCGCTGACGCAGGTTTTTCTGGCCCTGCCAGCGGGGCGTTACGCGGACCGTCATGGTTTGAAGCGGCCGGTGGGGCTGTCGGTGGTGGCGGCGTCTTTTGGCGCTGCGTCGGCTTTTGTTTTTCCCGTGTTCCCAGTTTTGTGTCTGAGCGCTTTGTTGACCGGCGGCGCGACCGGTGTGGCGGCGTTGTCACTACAGCGTCACGTAGGGCGTGCCGCCAAAGGTGCGGATGAGCTCAAGAGGGTATTTAGTTGGTTAGCCATCGGGCCGGCGGTATCCAATTTTTTTGGCCCGCTGGCAGCCGGGCTGCTGATTGACCACGGCGGCTTTCGCGCAGCCTTTTTTCTGCTGATGCTGCTGCCATTGGTGGCTTGGTGGTGGGTGCGCCAGACGGTGGAGTTGCCGCTGGTGACGCCCATGCCTGGTGCCGCCAGCCGCCGCGCTTGGGACTTGCTGCTAGAGCCCAGGATGAAGCGGCTGATGCTGGTCAACTGGCTGCTGTCGTCGTGTTGGGACGTGCACACTTTTGTGGTGCCGGTGCTCGGTCATGAACGTGGCCTGAGCGCATCGGTGATTGGCAGCATTCTGGGCGCGTTTGCGCTGGCTGCGACGGCCGTGCGCTTGCTGATGCCGCTGTTTGCTTCGCGCATGCGCGAGTGGGCGGTGATCGCCGCTGCCATGACGGCCACCGCGCTGCTGTTTGCCGTTTATCCCTTCATGCACTCGGCGCTGGCGATGGGTGCCACTTCGGTGCTGCTGGGCTTTGCGCTGGGTTCGGTGCAGCCGATGATCATGAGCACTTTGCACCAGATCACGCCGGTGGAGCGCCACGGCGAAGCGCTCGGGCTGCGGCTGATGGCCATCAATGTCTCAAGCGTTGCCATGCCGGTGCTGTTTGGCACCGTGGGTGCCATCGTTGGCGTGTCGGTGGTGTTCTGGTTTGTCGGCACCGCCGTCGGGGCCGGCTCGCGCTTCGCGTGGCAATTGCGCTCGCCAACCTAACCCCAATGCCACCCAACCGTTGCGGCTGTCATACACCGGCGGTCATTGCACC
>JAVHQY010000195.1:0-9222 GCA_036171375.1 Rhodoferax sp.
GATACCTACAGGCCCGGCTGATGGAACTCGCCCCCGGTGAACCGCTGATGAGCCGCGACAACCTGGACTCCATGGCGGTGGACAACGTGGCCACTGGCAAACTGCCTGGCCTGCAATCCCTGGGCATCGCGCCATCAGCGCTGCGCCCGATTGCGCAAGACTATCTTCAACCGAATCAACCCTGATAAAGTTTGCCGGGCATTTAGCGGTGCGGCCACTGCAATTAGGGAGCAAGATCAGTCGCGATCATGCTGCCTCTAAACCAATGACAAGGCGGCGACCAAGCACGTTGATGGCTTGCGCGATTCGAGGTAGCTTGGAGCCATAGTGCGGATCCAGCAGGCGGCGGACCTCTTTTTCATCAACGCCCAGGCGCTTGGCCAACTGAACCTTGGTGATGCCGGCCTCACTCATGGCAATGTATAGCGCCGCCTTGCATATAAGCGGCGAAAACCTCGTCCATTGCATCGGCCGCCTCTGCAAGCGCGTGCGTCCGGTCATCACCCTGTGTCACAAGTTGGGGAAGGTCTCGACACGATACAACGAAGCCACCTTCATCGGCCGCCGTGAGGCACACCGCATACTCAAATCGTTCCATATTGAATCCCTCAAAGATCTGAAGTTTTGCGGATGAATTCGTTATCCGTCATCGGTGCGTTGTCGGTCAAAAACGTCCGCTATGCAAATTCTGGTCTTGTCCAAGCAGGAGGCCGCAGGCCGGGGACATTCGTGTAGCCGCTCAATGCGCAGCCTTCAGCCCACACGCTGTTGGGTCGACGCTACTTGGTACTACCGTCGCCAAGCTTCAAGAAGTCTCCGTCCTTGCCCAGCGACAACAAGCCCGCTTGCGCATAGATGCCGAGTTTGGCGCGGGTGTCAACGATGTCGAGGTTGCGCATGGTGAGTTGGCCAATGCGGTCGGCCGGGGAGAACGGCGCATCGGCCACTTTTTCCATGCTCAGGCGCTCAGGTGCATAAGTTAGGTTGGGCGACGTGGTGTTGAGCAGCGAATAGTCGTTGCCGCGGCGCAGCTCCAGCGTCACTTCGCCGGTGATGGCACGCGCCACCCAGCGCTGCGCCGTCTCGCGCAGCATGATGGCTTGCGGATCGAACCAGCGGCCCTGATACAGCAGGCGACCCAGCTTGCGGCCGTTGTCGCGGTATTGCGCGATCGTGTCCTCGTTGTGGATGCCGGTCACCAGCCGCTCGTAAGCTGCGAACAGCAACGCCATCCCGGGCGCTTCGTAAATGCCCCGGCTCTTGGCTTCGATGATGCGGTTTTCGATCTGGTCGCTCATGCCCAGGCCGTGGCGGCCACCGATGCGGTTGGCCTCCAGCATCAGGCTGACCAGGTCGGGGTATTCAACGCCGTTCAGAGCGACCGGGCGGCCCTCTTCAAAACGCACGCTGACTTCCTCACGCGCCACTGCCACTTCGTCTTTCCAGAACGCTACGCCCATGATCGGATTGACGATTTTCATGCCGCTGCTTAATTGCTCCAGGTCTTTGGCCTCGTGTGTGGCACCGAGCATGTTGGAGTCGGTCGAGTAGGCTTTCTCGGCCGACATCTTGTAGCCAAACCCGTGCTGACTCATGAAGGCTGACATTTCAGCGCGGCCACCGAGTTCGTCAATGAAGGCCTGGTCCAGCCAGGGTTTGTAGATTTTGAGCGACGGGTTGGTCAGCAAGCCATAGCGGTAAAAGCGCTCAATGTCGTTGCCCTTGAAGGTGCTGCCGTCGCCCCAGATATTGACGTCGTCCTGCTTCATGGCAGCCACCAGCATGGTGCCGGTGACGGCGCGGCCAATCGGTGTGGTGTTGAAATAGGTCACACCGGACGTGGAGATGTGAAAGGCACCGCTTTGCAGCGCGGCCAGACCTTCTACAGCCAACTGGCTGCGGCAGTCGATCAGGCGCGCCGCTTCGGCACCGTACTGCATCGCCTTGCGCGGAATCTCGTCGTAATCGGTCTCGTCGGGCTGGCCCAGGTTGGCGGTGTAGGCGTAAGGCAGTGCACCCTTGAGCTTCATCCAGTGCAACGCCGCGCTGGTGTCGAGTCCGCCCGAGAAAGCGATGCCGACTTTTTGACCGGCAGGAATGTTTTGCAGAATGGTGGCGCTCATGGTGTGGCGGTGAACAAAGGTTGATCGGGGTTCGTGTAAACCGCGCCGGCAATGAAGAACTGGCGCTTTGGCCAGCCGGGTCGGTGTTGGCCAGCGATTTTAGGGCAACGGCGTTTTGCCAGGCCCGGGCTCGGCGACAATCGAGCCCGCCATGCAAACCGAACCCAAAACTCTTGACCAGTGGCTGGTCCACTGCGAACAATTGCACGCTAAAACCATCGACCTCGGACTGGAGCGCGTGCGCATTGTGGCTGAGCGCATGCAAATCCGTTTTGACTGCCCGGTGATCACGGTCGCGGGCACCAACGGCAAAGGGTCAAGTTGCGCCATGCTGGAATCAATTTTGCGCCAGGCTGGCTACCGCACCGGTCTTTACACCTCGCCGCATCTGGTGCGGTTTGAAGAACGCCTGCAACTTGCGGGTGAAGCCGTCAGCGCGGTCGAGCTGGTCGGCGCTTTGGCACGAGTGGAGCAGGCCAGAGGCCTTGGCAAAGACGAAATCACGCTGACCTATTTTGAGTTTTCCACGCTTGCCATTCTTGATCTGATGATGCGCTCGGCACTGGACGTTGTGATTCTGGAAGTGGGTTTGGGCGGACGATTCGATGCCGTCAACATCATCGATGCCGATTGCGCCCTGATCACCAGCGTTGATATCGATCACACCGCGCTGCTTGGCCAGAGCCGCGAGCAGATAGGTTTTGAGAAAGCCGGCATCATGCGCACCGGCAAACCGGTGGTGGTGAGCGACCCGCTGCCGCCGCAAAGCATCATCGACCATGCGACTGAAATCGATGCCAACCTCTGGCGCTTTGGGGTTGATTTCAATTTCACCGGCGACAAGCAGCAGTGGGCCTGGGCTGGACGCGGTCGGCGCTACGCCGGTCTGGCCTATCCGGCGCTGCGCGGTGCCAACCAACTGCTCAACGCGGCCGGCGTGCTGGCGGTATTGACAGCCTTGCGTGACAGGCTGCCAGTGACGGCGCAGGCGCTGCGCAACGGGTTGGCGTTTGTCGAGTTGCCGGGGCGCTTCCAGATTGTTCCGGGCCAGCCCACGCTGGTGCTCGACGTGGCGCACAACCCGCACGCCACCGCCGCCCTCGCTGCCAATCTCGATGCCATGGGTTACTTTCCAACCACGCACGCGGTTTTTGGTGCCATGGCCGACAAGGATATTGCGCGCATCCTGACTGCCATCAGTCCGCTGATCGATCGCTGGTATTTCACTGATCTGCCAACCCCGCGCGCCGCCTCGGCAGCGCAATTGCTGGCGCTGTGGCAAGCGCAAACCACACGCGCCAACGCCAGCGCCGCACTGTACCCGCAGCCGCTGCGGGCACTCGAAGCTGCCATCGGTAACGCTGACCCCGCTGATAGAATCATCGTGTTTGGATCGTTCTACACCGTGGGCGGCGTGTTGCAGCATGGACTGCCCCATTTGCAGGCCAAACATTTACCAAACACCTGAATCCCTGGCAACGGCACAGCATGGCTTTTTTCAAGTTCCGCAAACAGACCGACGCGCCTGCCCAGCAGACTGAGCCAGGTGAAAGCGTTGAGACGCTGCGCCGCCGCGCCAAATACCGCCTGACCGGCGCTGCCGTGCTGGTGCTCATCGGTGTCATCGGGTTCCCCATTTTGTTTGACCAGCAGCCGCGTCCGATTGCCGTCGATACGCCCATCGATATCCCCGACCGCAACAAAGCCAGAGCGTTGCCGGTGCCTAGCGCCCCGGCGACATCGACGGCTGGTGCGACGGTTGCGCCGACAGTGGGCGCAGCGCCAGTTTCAACCGTTATCGCGCCGGTCGCTACCATTTCAGCGCCGGCCAGAACTGCTGCCGTGCCACCACGGGCCCTGCCTGCCAGCGCGGCCACGCCAACCAAACCTGCTGACAAGCTGCCGCCTCCCGCCGTTGAAAAACGCGCGCCGGTCAAGCCCGCCGTCGATTCGGGTGCGCGCGCCCAGGCGCTGCTTGACGGCAAGGAGCCCGAACAACAAACGGTGACCGGCAGCGGGCGCTATGTGGTGCAGATTGGCGCTTTCACCGAGCAGCCGTTGGCGCGCGAAGCCAGGCTCAAAGCAGAGCATGCGGGTCTGAAAACCTACACCCAGATAACGCAAACCAAAGAAGGGCGGCGCATTCGCGTTCGTGTGGGACCATTCGCAACCAGGGCGCAGGCCGAGCAGGCGGTGGAAAAAATCAGGAAGTTAAACTTGCCGGCCAAGTTGCTGACACTTTGATCCGGGACCGCGGCGATGGCCACCTTGGACTTGGTATTCGGATCGGTTTTGCTGCTGTCGCTGCTGCTGGGTGCCTGGCGTGGACTGGTTTATGAACTGCTCTCGGCGCTGAGCTGGATTGCCGCCTTTTTTTTGGCCCAGTGGCTGGCACCGGAACTGGCGCGCTTGCTGCCACCGGCCTGGGGTGGCGAGACCCTGCGTTACGTCGGCGCGTTTGCGCTGCTGTTTGTGCTGTCGGTTTTTGTCGGTGGACTGCTTGCCAAGCTGCTCAAGACACTTTTTGCCGCCATCGGGTTGCAGCCCGTTGACCGCGCACTGGGTGCCGCGTTTGGCGCGGTGCGCGGTGTCGTGTTGTTGTTGGCAGCGACGCTGGTGATCGGCATGACACCCTTGCAAACCAGCCACTGGTGGCAGGAATCAGCATCGGCCGGCCTTACGGCGGCGGCGCTGCGGGGATTGGTGCCTGTGCTGCCGGTCGGGTTCGAAAAATATTTGCCAAGCTAGGAACACTATGTGCGGAATCGTCGGAGTGGTCAGCAATGCCCCCGTCAACCAACTGATTTATGACGCTTTGTTGCTGCTGCAGCATCGCGGTCAGGACGCGGCCGGAATCGTCACCCAGCAGGAGCGCAAGTTTTTCATGCACAAGGCGCGTGGCATGGTGCGCGATGTTTTCCACACCCGCAACATGCGCTCATTGCCGGGCAACTGCGGCCTCGGTCAGGTGCGTTATCCCACGGCCGGCAACGCTTTCAGTGACGAAGAAGCCCAGCCGTTCTACGTCAATGCGCCGTTTGGCATCGTGCTGGTGCACAACGGCAACCTGACCAACGCGCACGCGCTCAAGGACGAACTATTTGACACCGATCATCGTCACATCAATACCGAGAGCGACTCCGAAGTGCTGCTCAATGTGTTGGCGTACGAAATCGACGAGGTCACGCGCGGCCTGCCGCTGCGCGTGCGCGACGTGTTTGCTGCCGTGCGCAAGGTGCATTTGCGCGTCAAGGGTTCGTACGCCGTGATCGCCATGATCGCTGGCCACGGCGTGCTGGCGTTTCGCGATCCGTTTGGCATTCGACCGCTGTGTCTGGGCCGCGGCGACGGCACCGTGCTGCTGGCCAGTGAATCGGTAGCGCTGGAAGGAACGTCAAACAAGTTCGAACGCGACATCGCTCCCGGCGAAGCCGTTTTCATCGACTTGGCCGGCAACGTCCACGCCCAACAATGCGCCGAGCATCCGGTCTTGAACCCGTGCATATTCGAGTTCGTCTATCTGGCCCGACCCGACTCGGTGATGGACGGTATTTCGGTCTATCAGGCGCGCTTGAACCTGGGCAAAACGCTGGCCCGGCGCGTCATCTCTACCGTGCCACCCAACGAGATCGATGTCGTCATCCCGATTCCCGAGTCGAGCCGCCCGAGTGCAGCGCAACTGGCGCAGGTGTTAGGCTTGCCGTACCGCGAGGGCTTTGTCAAAAACCGCTACGTTGGACGCACCTTCATCATGCCGGGACAGGCCGTGCGCAAGCAGTCGGTGCGGCAAAAACTCAACGCCATTGCCAGCGAATTCAAAGGCCGCAACGTGTTGCTGGTGGACGACTCGATCGTGCGCGGCACCACCACCAAAGAGATTGTGCAAATGGCGCGCGAAGCCGGCGCGCGCAAGGTCTATCTGGCCAGCGCCGCACCGCCGGTGCGTTACCCCAACGTTTACGGTATCGACATGCCCACCGCCACCGAGCTGGTGGCCAGCCAGCGCAGCGAAGAAGAGGTGCGCCAGTTGATCGGTTGTGATGCGCTGATCTACCAGTCGGTGGCGGCGATGAAAACCGCCATCGGCTCGCTCAACCCCAAGATCGAGAATTTTGATGCATCGTGCTTTGACGGGATTTACGTCACTGGTGACATAAGTGCCGAGGAAATTGGCCGCCTCAATTCACATCGGGTTGAAGCCGACGAAAGCAGCGCCGATCGCTCGCGGCTGGCGCTGCCCAACCACGAGGACTGAGCATGGCAAACGCAAAACTACCGCCCCATCTGCACCGAGACACGCTGGCGGTGCGCGCTGGCGTGCAGCGCAGCCAATACGGCGAAAACTCCGAAGCACTGTACCTGACCAGCAGTTTTGTGCAGCCCGATGCCGAAACGGCGCGCAAGCGTTTCGCCAACGAAGAAGACGGCTACACCTACACGCGAGTCGGCAACCCGACGGTTACCGGCATGGAGCAGCGCCTGGCAGCGCTCGAAGGCACCGAAGCTACCATCGCCACTGCCAGCGGTATGGCAGCAATTTTGTTGCTGGGGATGGGGCTATTGCGCACGGGCGACCACGTGGTGTGCTCGCAGTCAGTCTTCGGCTCAACCTTGCGGCTGTTTGCCGGTGAGTTTGCCAAATTTGGTGTGCAGACCAGCTTCGTCGCGCAAACCGATGTGGCGCAATGGCGCGCCGCACTGCGCCCCAACACCAAGCTGCTGTTTGCTGAAACGCCCACCAACCCACTGACCGACATTTGCGACATCGCCGCGCTGGCGAAAATCGCGCATGCAAGCGGCGCTCTGCTGGCAGTGGACAACTGTTTTTGCACGCCAGCACTGCAGCGCCCAGTCGAGTTCGGCGCAGACTTTGTCATTCACTCCGGCACCAAATACCTTGACGGCCAGGGCCGCGTCGTGGCCGGGGCGATTTGCGGCTCACAAAAATATGTCAACGACGTTTTCTGGCCGATCAACCGCACCGCCGGCATGGTGCTCTCGCCCTTCAATGCCTGGGTCGTCACCAAAGGGCTGGAGACACTCGCCATTCGCATGCGCGCCCAGTGCCAGAATGCGTTGAGCATGGCACAGTGGTTGCAGACGCAGACCAACGTGGCGCGGGTCTATTACCCCGGACTTGACACGCACCCGCAGCACGCGCTGGCGATGCGCCAGCAAAGTGGCCTGGGGGGCGCGGTGCTGTCGTTCGACGTGCAAGCCAGCGATGCCGCGCAGGCTAGGCGACGCGCTTTTCAGGTCATCGACAGCACCCAAGTGTGTTCCATCACCACCAACCTGGGCGATACCAAAACCACCATCGCCCACCCGGCTACCACCTCACACGGCCGCCTGAGTGAAGAGCAGCGCCAGGCGGCAGGCATTGGTCAGGGCCTGATCCGCCTGGCGGTTGGACTGGAACATCCCGATGACCTCAAAGCAGACCTGACTCGCGGCCTGCAACAACTGGCAACACTTCAATGACCAAAACCCGTACCCGATTTGCCCCTTCACCGACCGGCTTTATCCACCTCGGCAATATCCGCTCGGCTCTCTATCCATGGGCCTTTGCCCGCGCCACCGGCGGCGACTTTATCTTGCGCATTGAAGACACCGATCTGGATCGCTCCACCCAGGCTTCGGTTGATGTCATCATCGAGGGTATGGCCTGGCTCGGGCTGGACTACGACGAAGGCCCGATCTACCAGATGCAGCACATGGCACGTTACAAGCAAGTGCTGGCGCAAATGCAGGCGCAAGGACTGGTGTATCCCTGTTACATGAGCGTGGCTGAACTCGATGCCCTGCGCGAACGCCAGACCGCTGCCAAGCTCAAGCCGCGCTACGACGGCAGCTGGCGGCCAGCGCCCGGCAAGACACTGCCGCCGATCCCGGAAGGAGTCCAACCCGTGTTGCGCTTCAAGAACCCGCAGAGCGGCTCGGTGGTGTGGGAAGACAAGGTCAAAGGCCGCATGGAAATCAGCAACCAAGAGCTTGACGATCTGATCATTGCCCGGCCCGACGGCACACCCACTTACAACTTCTGCGTCGTGGTCGATGACAGCGACATGGCCATCACGCACGTGATTCGCGGCGACGACCACGTCAACAACACGCCGCGTCAGATCAACATCTTCAAGGCGCTGGGCAAGGAGCCACCGGTCTATGCCCATTTGCCCACGGTCCTGAACGAGCAGGGCGAAAAAATGAGCAAGCGCAGCGGTGCCAAGGCCGTCACCCAGTACCGCGACGAGGGTTACCTGCCAGAAGCCATGATCAACTATCTGGCGCGGCTGGGCTGGAGCCATGGCAATGACGAGATTTTCAGCCGGGAGCAATTTGTACAGTGGTTCAATCTCGACCACCTGGGCAGCAGTGCGGCGCAGTTTGACGAAGCCAAGCTGCGCTGGGTCAACGCCCAGCACCTTAAGGCGATGCCCGATGCGGCGCTGGTGCCGCTGGTGCTGGCACAGTTGCAAAAGCGCGCGATCGAAGTGGCAGACCCATCCGGCACCGAGCGCCTGGCACGCATCTGCGCGCTGTTCAAGGACCGCTGCGAAACCACCGTGGCGCTGGCCGATTGGGCGGCGCGGTTTTTTGCCGATGTCAGCCCCAGCGCCGAGGATCGCTCGCAATACATCACTGAAGCGAGCAAGCCCGTGCTAGCGCTGCTGGCTGACAAATTGCTCAAATGCGACTGGGAACGGGCTGCCATTGCAGCGGCGATCAAGGAAGTGCTGCTGGCGTGTGGCATCAAAATGCCCCAGCTCGCCATGCCGGTGCGGGTGTTGCTGCTGGGCTCGACGCACACACCTTCACTGGATGCCGTGTTGGAAATTTTCCCCCGCGATAAAGTGCTCTCGCGTCTGCGCGGGTGTTGATTTCTGCGTCTATAATGCGGAGCTCAAAAACGAGCAGGCCCTGAAAAGCTTGCTGCAATGTCGGGGGTATAGCTCAGCTGGGAGAGCGCTTGCATGGCATGCAAGAGGTCAGCGGTTCGATCCCGCTTATCTCCACCACTTTTTGGGAACGGTTAGTTCAAGGTTATGACCCCATCGTCTAGAGGCCTAGGACATCACCCTTTCACGGTGAGTACCGGGGT
>JAVHQY010000196.1:0-9151 GCA_036171375.1 Rhodoferax sp.
CTTGAGCACATTCAGATTGTAAGAGTCCCGTTGTTGAGAGGTGCGTAGCGACGCGGCAATCTGGCGGCATGGATCGCCGCGCTGCGCACGCGATGACGAAAAAGGGCCCGCGATGGCGACGTTCTTTCACATCAGATCATCAAGCAAATGAACAAATCATCTCCTGCCACCCACCCCTTGCCCCTGACCGGCCTGCGCCTGGCAACGCGGCAAACGCTGTAACGATCGAACAGTTGCGCCAAGCCCAAGCAGTGACTCTGCCGCTGCGGCAAGACTTTGAACTGGTGACCTGGCTGGTGATAAAGTACTGACGTTTTCGTATCTATTCCAAAAGGAGGCGCACCATGATTGCCACCGCTAAAGTTTTTACTACTGGCAACAGCCAGGCCATTCGACTACCAAAAGCGTTTCGCGTCCACACACCTGAAGTCTGGCTCACCAAAACCAACAACGCTGGTTGCATGAGTGTGCAGCCCAAGCCAACGAAGGACGATCTCGATGCCTTTTTGGCAGAGTTACGCGCACTACCGCCCTCAGACGAGTTCCTCCAGCCACGTGATGACCCAGCACGACCCAATCCCTTTGAGGATTGGGTAGAGTGATGCGTTATCTGCTCGACACCAACATTGTCAGTTACTACCTGCGCCGTTCTTCGCCAGCATTGGAAACCAAACTCAGCGACGCGCTCAAGCGCCACAGTGTTGCTATTTCCGTCATTACTCGCGCCGAACTGCTCTACGGCCAAGCAGGCATGACACCTGTTGACCGTCGCCGAGGTTTGATTGACAGCTTTTTCTTGCGCTTGCCAAGCCTGGAATGGGGCGTAACAGCGGCTGACCTTTACGGCCCACTCAAAGATTCATTTAGACGTGAAGGCAAACCCATTGGCGAAATGGACACCCAGATCGCCGCCCACGCCTTGGCCGAAAAGCTGATTCTGGTCACCCACAACACCCGCCATTTTGAAAACGTGCCGCACCTGAAACTTGAAGACTGGATGGTTTGAAAATGGCAACAAGCACACAGGCGCTGCGTGCGCAATTCCAAGCCGCCCTGCGGGTTGACAATGACACGCTGGCCGCCTTCCGTGCTACCGGGCAAGGCTGGCAATCACGCATGAATGCAGCCTTGCGTGACTGGGCGCACGGGCATTTGGCGACTTGAAACGTGTAAGCCATCGGCACCACGCCGCGCAAAGCTCATCAATCAAATGAACCAATCTTCTCCTGCCACCCACCCATTGCCCCTGACCGGCCTGCGCCTGGCAACGCGGCAAACGCTGTAACGATCGAACAGTTGCGCCAAGCCCAAGCAGTGACTCTGCCGCTGCGGCAAGACTTTGAACTGGTGACCTGGCTGGTGATAAAGTACTGACGTTTTCGTATCTATTCCAAAAGGAGGCGCACCATGATTGCCACCGCTAAAGTTTTTACTACTGGCAACAGCCAGGCCATTCGACTACCAAAAGCGTTTCGCGTCCACACACCTGAAGTCTGGCTCACCAAAACCAACAACGCTGGTTGCATGAGTGTGCAGCCCAAGCCAACGAAGGACGATCTCGATGCCTTTTTGGCAGAGTTACGCGCACTACCGCCCTCAGACGAGTTCCTCCAGCCACGTGATGACCCAGCACGACCCAATCCCTTTGAGGATTGGGTAGAGTGATGCGTTATCTGCTCGACACCAACATTGTCAGTTACTACCTGCGCCGTTCTTCGCCAGCATTGGAAACCAAACTCAGCGACGCGCTCAAGCGCCACAGTGTTGCTATTTCCGTCATTACTCGCGCCGAACTGCTCTACGGCCAAGCAGGCATGACACCTGTTGACCGTCGCCGAGGTTTGATTGACAGCTTTTTCTTGCGCTTGCCAAGCCTGGAATGGGGCGTAACAGCGGCTGACCTTTACGGCCCACTCAAAGATTCATTTAGACGTGAAGGCAAACCCATTGGCGAAATGGACACCCAGATCGCCGCCCACGCCTTGGCCGAAAAGCTGATTCTGGTCACCCACAACACCCGCCATTTTGAAAACGTGCCGCACCTGAAACTTGAAGACTGGATGGTTTGAAAATGGCAACAAGCACACAGGCGCTGCGTGCGCAATTCCAAGCCGCCCTGCGGGTTGACAATGACACGCTGGCCGCCTTCCGTGCTACCGGGCAAGGCTGGCAATCACGCATGAATGCAGCCTTGCGTGACTGGGCGCACGGGCATTTGGCGACTTGAAACGTGTAAGCCATCGGCACCACGCCGCGCAAAGCTCATCAATCAAATGAACCAATCTTCTCCTGCCACCCACCCATTGCCCCTGACCGGCCTGCGCGTGGTCGAATTCACCCACATGGTGATGGGCCCCACCTGCGGCATGGTGCTGGCCGACATGGGTGCCGACGTGGTCAAGGTTGAGCCGATCGAGGGCGACCGCACGCGCCATCTGCTCGGTGCCGGCACCGGCTTTTTCCCGATGTTCAACCGCAACAAAAAAAGCATTGCTATCGACTTGCACCAGAGCGCCGGTGCGGCGGTGGCGCGCAAGTTGGCGGCCAGTGCCGACGTGGTGCTGGAAAATTTCAAGCCGGGCACGATGCACAAATATGGGCTGGATTACGCGGCACTGTCCAAAGTGAACGAGCGCCTGATTTACGTCAGCCACAAGGGCTTTTTGCCGGGGCCTTACGAGCACCGCACCGCGCTCGATGAGGTGGTGCAGATGATGGGCGGCCTGGCCTATATGACCGGTCGCCCGGGCGATCCGCTGCGAGCGGGCAGCAGCGTCAACGACATCATGGGCGGCCTGTTTGGTGCCATTGGCGCGCTCGGTGCCCTGATCCAGCGCTCAATCACCGGCAAAGGCCAGGAAGTGCAAAGTGCGCTGTTCGAGAACAATGTGTTTCTGGTCGGTCAGCACATGCTGCAATACGCCATGACCGGCATACCGGCGGCACCGATGCCGGTGCGCATTTCGCCGTGGGCCGTTTATGACGTATTCACGGTCAAGGACGGCGAGCAGATTTTTCTGGCGGCGGTGAGCGATGCCCAGTGGCTGACATTTTGCGATGCGCTGGCGCTCGATGATCTCAAAAATGACCCGCGCTACGCCGGCAACAACGACCGGGTGCGTGAACGCGCCACGCTGCTGCCGATCCTGCGCGAGCGTCTGGCGCGGCGCAGCGCCGCTGAACTGACTGCAATTTTTGAGTCCCACAAGCTGCCGTTTGCGCCGATTCGCAAACCCGAAGAGCTCTACGACGATGAGCACCTGTTGGCCACTGGCGGACTGGCCGACATCACGCTGCCCGACGGCGAGCGCGCGGGTCAAAGCGTTGGCACCACGCTGTTCCCTTTCACCATGGCCGGCCAGCGCCTGGGAGTGCGCCTGAACCCGCCCAAGCTCGGTGAGCACACCACGCCACTGATGACCGAGCTCGGCTACGGTCTGCAAGAAGTTGCAGCGCTACGCGCCGACCGCGCAGTGGCTTAACGA
This sequence comes from Rhodoferax sp., assembly GCA_036171375.1. Lineage (GTDB taxonomy): Bacteria > Pseudomonadota > Gammaproteobacteria > Burkholderiales > Burkholderiaceae_C > Rhodoferax. The sequence continues at coordinate 3,486 of JAVHQY010000196.1, forward strand.
GAAAAAAAGCCATTGCGAAGTGAGAGCAACTAAATGGGTGTCCCTTAGTTGCATTAGTTGCAGTTGCTGCCTTAGTTGCTGCTGGGTATCAGGCTTTGGGTTTCATCGGGCAAGTGTTCAAGCCCAGCAAGGTGTAGAGCGGGCACATGCCCAGCGCGCCGGTCGCCAGCGGCACCACGCCGATCCAGCCCCAGATGCCAATGGTGCCACTGAGCGTCAAGCCGATCAATGCCAGACCGGCGACGATGCGCAAGATGCGGTCGATACCGCCTTCGTTTGTTTTCATGGGAAACTCCTGTAGAAGCGTTGTTGAGATACGAATTAAACGCCTTTTTTACGCCCGGCGACTAAGCGACTAAGGGACAGCCACTTAGTAGCCCCTCAGTTGCTCCCTTCTCCAATCGCCATCCCCAGCGTTGCTTTGGATCGCTGGCTTGCTCACAGCGCGCCGGAAAATTCGCCACGCGCCGGGTAGTTCTTGGCAATGGCAAAGTCGATTGCTCCGAGCAAGTCCTGAAACGGCGGGCGGGCGAACGGCATGGTTTGGGTAGAGCCGTAGTAAAGCGTCCCATCGGGCTTGACCAGAAAAACACCTGGCTCGCTGAACAATGCGGGCTCCTCAATGCCGATGGAAGTCGCACCGCGACCGGCGCTGATGTACAAACCCCAGGCACGCGCCACTGGCAGGCCCAGGCCGAAGCCAAACTTCACGCCGCTGGCGCGAACCTTGTCGGCCATTTTCTTGCCACGCTCTGCATCGTCGCTGCTGATGGCAATCAGATTCACACCGCGCTTGTTGAATTCCGGTGCCAGGCGCTCCAGCTCCAACAAATACTTGGCGCAGATCGGGCAATGCAGGCCCCGATAAAAAACAATCAGATCAAAGCGTTCGGCCGGCGGCGCGCCCAGAACAAAACGGCCGCCGTCGGTGGTTGCAACGGCGAGCGCGGGAACCGGTTGTCTTGGCATCAATGGCTGCGGTGTCATGCTGTGTCCTTGGTTGAATGGAATGAAGGTTGGGGGCTTCGACGGTACAGTCTAGCGTCAAAGTCGAGCCACTGCACAAAGCGTCCGGACTGCGGTTCTCCCGGCGGTCAAGCGGCTTGAAACTTCTCCGTAAAATCGCGAGCTGGAAAGCGCCGCCAGGAACACTGCACCACCTCACCCATCCGCCCGGTCGTCCGGTGGCGGCGTGCACCCGCCAGCAAGCGGTTGCGGGTGCCGCGCCAGTTCCGCCGGGTGTCAAACTATTTTTTTTTGGAATACCACCTTGTCCCTTGCCACCGAAACCCGCCGTCGCCGCACTTTTGCCATCATCTCGCACCCCGACGCGGGCAAGACCACGCTGACCGAAAAGCTCTTGCTGTTCTCGGGTGCGATCCAGATTGCGGGTTCGGTGAAAGCGCGCAAGGCCACACGCCACGCCACCAGCGACTGGATGGAGATCGAAAAGCAGCGCGGCATTTCAGTGGCATCGAGCGTGATGCAAATGGTTTATCGCGAGCACGTCATCAACCTGCTTGACACGCCCGGCCACAAGGACTTTTCCGAGGACACTTACCGCGTGCTCACGGCAGTCGATTCGGCGCTGATGGTGATCGACGCGGCCAACGGGGTCGAGTCGCAAACCCGCCGCCTGATTGAAGTCTGCCGCCAGCGCAACACGCCGATCATCACGTTCATCAACAAAATGGACCGCGAAGTGCGCGACCCGCTCGACATCCTCGACGAGGTCGAGCGCGAGCTCGGCATGCCTTGCGTGCCGATGACCTGGCCGGTGGGCCAGGGCAAGACTTTTGGCGGCATCATCAATTTGCGCACGCAGGCGATGACGGTGTTTGAGTCGGGTTCTGAGCGGCTGCCGCAAGACTTTGATGTGATGCCCTTGACTGATAAAGACGCGCTGCACCAGCGTTTTGGGCGCGAGTGGGAGGCAGCGCTGGAGAGCATGGAGCTGGCCACCGGTGCCTCGCCCAGCTTTGACCGCGCAGCTTTTCTGGCGGGTCGGCAGACCCCGGTGTTTTTCGGCTCCGGTGTCAACAACTTTGGCGTGATGGAAGTGCTCGAAGCGCTGGTCGATCTGGCACCCCCGCCGGGGCCGCGCACCAGCTCCCTCGTCGTCAACGGCGAAACGGTCATCCGGCAGGTGCAGCCCGATGACGAATTTTTTTCCGGCGTGGTGTTCAAGGTGCAGGCCAACATGGATGCCAACCACCGCGACCGCATCGCTTTTGTCCGCATGGCCTCGGGCCAATACACGCCAGGCATGAAGCTCAAGGTGATGCGCACCGGCAAAGAGCTGCGCCCGACCAGCGTCGTCACTTTCATGAGCCAGCGCCGCGAGGCCGTGAGCGAGGCTTTTGCGGGTGACATCGTCGGCTTTACCACGCATGGCGGCGTGCAGCTCGGCGACACCATCACCGACGGCAGCGTCAACCTGCAATTCACCGGCCTGCCGTTTTTTGCCCCGGAACTCTTCATGACCGTGGTGCTGAAAAACCCGCTGCGCACCAAGCAGTTGCAGCAGGGTCTGGCGCAACTCGGTGAAGAAGGCGCGATCCAGGTTTTTCACCCCGAGATGGGCGGCAACATGCTGCTCGGTGCGGTCGGTCAATTGCAGTTTGAAGTGGTGCAGCACCGCTTGAAAAGCGAATACGATGCCGACATCCGGCTGGAGACCAGCCAGTACACCGGCGCGCGCTGGATCAGCGCCGACACGCCCACCGAGTTCAAGACTTTTTGCAACGCGTACCCGCTGCGCATGGCGCGCGACGCGGCCAACACGCTGGCCTATTTGTGCACCTCGCCCTACGACGTTCGCCTGGCGCAGGAGCGCTTTCCAAAAATCCACTTCCACCCGCTGCGCGAGCACGCCGGGTTGGCGCTACAAGCGGCGCACTGAAGTGAAGCCACTCGCCACCTGGCCAGTCGCTGCCCGCCGCGAGCTCGTCGGCGTGTTCACCGACATCGACGACACACTGACCAGCAACGCTGCCATCACGCCCGATGCCCGCAAAGCGCTGGCTGACTTGAAGCGCGCCGGTCTGATCGTGATTGCGGTCACCGGCCGATCCAGCGGTTGGTGCCAACCGCTGCTCCAAGGCAGCGCCGAAAACCCCGCCTGGCCGGTCGATGCCATCGTCGCGGAAAACGGTGCCCTGGCCTGGGTGAGCGAGCGCGACTCGCGCCAGCCACGCAAGATCTACCAGCAGGATGTCCCCACCCGCACTGCCAACGCGCTGCGACTGGCGCAGGTGAGGGAGCAGGTGTTGCAGGCAGTTCCATCTGCCAGTTGTTCGCCGGACTGCGTCGGTCGTGAAACCGACATCGCCTTTGATCACAGCGAATTTGCGCATCTTGGCAGTGATCAGATCGCACAGGTGGTCGCCCTCATGCAGGCCGCCGGAATGAACGCCAGCGTCAGCAGCATCCACATCAACGGCTGGTTTGGCAAGCACAACAAACTTGAAGGCGCGCGCTGGATCATGCAGGAATTGCTCCAGCGCGATCTCGATGCAGAACTGGGTCGTTGGGCCTACGTTGGCGATTCCAGCAACGACCAGATCATGTTCCAACACTTCGGCAACAGCATCGGGGTGGCCAACATTGCCCGCTTCGCTGCCGACCTCGTCCACCGGCCACGCTACATCACGCCAAGCCAGCGCGGTGCCGGATTTGCCGAAGTGGCGCATGCCATTTTGTCTGCACGCGGTTAATATGCCGGTGCACCCAACCTCACATCGCCCCTGGCAGCACCATGTTTTTTGCGACTGATCTCAGCACCGTTACCCACGGCATCCAGCTTGCCGTGGCACCGGTCTTCTTGTTGACTGCGGTGGCGGCGATGATCGGCACCGTGGCGGGCCGCCTGGCACGCATCATCGACCGCGCCCGGCTGGTGGAAGAGCGTATTCAAGCCGCCGCTGCGGCCCAGCCGATGACCGCAGCCTTTAATGAGCTCAAGCAACTGCGCCGGCGCGCTGTGCTGGTGAACGCCTGCATCGGCCTGCTGACCACCTGCGCCCTGTTGATCGGCCTGACCATCGTGGCGCTGTTTTTGGGTGAAACCACCGAGCTGCAAATCCTGCGCATCCCAATCATCTTTTTCCTGTCGGGGGTGGTGTGTTTTTTGCTGGCGCTGCTGTGTTTTCTGGCAGAGACTTTGCTCGCCACAAGAATACTCAATTTCGGCCAGCGCGCTTGAGACGCTGACCTCCGCCGTGCCGCCTCAGCAGCGCGAAAAGTCAGGTTTGCGTTTTTCCATAAAAGCGCTGAACGCCTCGTGCGCCGCCGGCTCACGCAGCAGGCGCGCAAAAAGAGCGCCTTCTTCCGCCATGCGCTCGGCCACTGGGGTGGCCTGGTTTTGCTTCATCAGGCGTTTGGTTTCGATCAGCGAGCTCATCGGCTTGCTGGCCAACTTAAGCGCTTGCAAACGGGCGACGGCGTTGGCCTCGGCCGGCGGCACGATGCGGTTGACCAGACCCATCTCCAGCGCCGCTTCGGCCATGAACGGCTCGCCCAGCAGCAGCGCTTGCGCCGCCCTGCGGTGGCCCATCAGCTGCGGCACCAACAGGCTCGAACCCGCTTCGGGACACACGCCCAGGTTCACGAACGGCATGGAAAAAGCGGCGTTGTCACCGGCATAAACCAGCTCACAATGCAGCAGCATGGTAGTGCCGATGCCCACTGCCGGGCCGCACACGGCCGCCACGATGGGTTTGGGGAAAGTTCTGAGAGTGCGCAAGAAACGCCAGACCGGAGACTCTTGCGTCTGCGGCGGCGGATTGATGAAATCGGCAATGTCGTTGCCAGCGCTGAAAATGCTTTCGTGACCCTGCAACACCACGGCACGCACGCTGGCATCGGTGGCGGCCTGCGCCAGCGCATCGGCCATCGCCGCATACATGGCGACCGTGATCGAGTTCTTTTTCTCGACCCGGTTCAAGGTGATGGTCAGCACTGCCTCGCTGGCATCGATCAATATGTCATTCATGCGGTTTCCTCAAGTCAATCGGATAGGGAGTTTAGACAACCAGTGCTTCGCGGACGAAATCGAGCCGGTCCTGGCCCCAGAACATCTGCTCGGCGACAAAAAATGTTGGCGCGCCGAAAACGCCGCGCTCCACCGCCGCCTGGGTCACGGCTTTCAGCTCGTCCTTGACGGGCTGCTCAGCACTGAGAGCCAACAGCGCGGCGGCATCGAATCCCGCCTGGGTGAGCACCTTCGCGACCACCGCCGGGTCGTTCATGTTCTGCGCGTCCACCCAGATCGCCTTGAACATGGCCGCGCAATAGTCCTCAAAGCGTGGGTCGGCGCGCATCTGCAAACCCACCGCGATGCGCATCAAGGCAATGGTGTTGATCGGAAAATTGGGGTTCAGGCGCAGCGCCACGCCGTAGCGCTGGGCAAAGCGTGACAAATCGACAAATAGGTACTTGCCCTTGAGCGGCACCGTAATCGGTGCCCGGTTGCCGGTGGCCTGAAAGACCCCGCCCAACAACATCGGCCGCCAGACGATCTGGGCGGCACTATCGGCGCACAGCTTGGGCAATTGGGTCCAGGCCAGATAGGCAGCAGGGCTGCCAAAGTCAAAATAAAAATCGACGGTCTTGTTCAAGTTCATCTCCAGTGGTCGGTTAAGCAATTCTTGGTCTGTCCCGCAAGC
>JAVHQY010000197.1:0-9147 GCA_036171375.1 Rhodoferax sp.
GTCACGCCGCCCACTAAGGCGGCCGAATATTGCAAATAGGCCAGCAACACCAGGGTCAGCAAACACCAACTCAAACCGGTCGCCAACGCCGCGCCGCTGATCTGGTCGGCCAGGGGCTTGGACTTCGACCCGGTGGCATCACCCACATATTGGAGCCAGCGAATCGTCAGCAGTGGCCAGGCCAGCGCCGCACCCGAGCCCTCGCCCAAGCGCAAACCCAGATCCAGCAATGCTGGCACACCCAGGTACTGCAACATGAATTCGTGGCCGCGCTCGCCGGAACGGTGTGCGAACACACAAGCCTGCAACACCAGCGGCTGCATCGCGTGCGCGACCAGCACGGCAGCACTGGCAATGAACCCATCGACCACCACGACGCGGCGCTCGGCGGCCGCTTGCAATACGGCACCGACCATGGTGGCGATCTCAAACCCCCCAAAAGCGGCCAGCGCATCCAGCGGCGCTTGGGCTTGCGCGTGGCGTGCCAACACGGCGCGCAAGATGGCGGTTTTGCGTTGCACCGCAGCCGCATCGAGCCCGGTGCCGGCACCGGTGCAGACTTCAATGTCGAGCCCGGCCAGACGTGCCAGCAACAGCGCCGCGGCCGAGCTGTTGCCAATGCCCATTTCGCCCAGCAGCAAGGCGTTGCCCGGCAGGTCTTTAACCAGGTTCGCTCCGTTGTGCAATGCTTGCCGGCATTGCGCCGCGGTCATCGCCGCCTGCACGGATGAAACGCCAGCACCGGGCGCGGCGGGGGCCAGCAAGCCGTCATGCCATCGCTCCAACGGTCAGCGGCATTCGACTGGAATGCGATTGAACCCATTTATTTCGGCAACGCCACCCACTGCTTGCCCAGTGCTTGAATGGCAATGCGCTGGTTAAAAACACCCTCCAGTGCACGATGGGTTTGGCTGTCGGAACTGGCGCCCTGATGCACCATGCGACCCGCTGCCATGATGACCATTTGGTCGGCGTTCAGGGCCATCGAAATTTCATGCAGCACACTGACCACCGTCTTGCCCTGCTGCACCAGCGCGCGCACGCTGGCCAGCCAGTCGGCCTGATGCGGTGGGTCGAGATTGGCCAGCGGCTCGTCCATCAGCAGCACTTGCGCCTGCACCGCCAACGCCCGCGCCAGCAGCACGCGCTGGCGCTCGCCGCCCGAGAGCTGGCCCAGCGTGCGACCACACCAGTCCCACGCCTGCGTGCTGCGCAAGGCACTTTCCACGGCCGCATGGTCAGCCGTGCTTGGCATGCCGAGCCAGGGCTGGTGCGGCAAGCGACCGAGCATCACCACGTCCCACACCGTCAAGTCATCCACGCTGACTTCGTTTTGCCCCAGCCAGGACAATTGTTGCGCCCGCACCCGACCCGGCATGAGCGCCAGCGACTGACCCAACAAGGTCACTGTGCCGGTATATGGCAACAGACCCGCCAGCACTTTGAGCAGTGTGGATTTGCCGGCACCGTTGGGACCGACGATGCTGGTCCACTGGCCAGCCGCCAGGTTCAAGGTGATGTCACGCAGTATGGTTGCAGCGCCGAGCCGGGCGCTGACTGCGCTGGCAGCGATGGCGACGGATTGCACGCTGCCGCTCATAAGCCGGTCCCGCTGGAAATTTGTGTCTTGCGGTGCATCAGCCACAGCAGGTAACCCCCGCCCAGCACGGCGGTCAGCACCCCCACTGGCAACTCTTGCGGTGCCACCAGTCCGCGCGCCAACGTGTCAGCCGCCATCAGCAACACCCCCCCCATCAAGCTGGAGAGCAGGATCAAGCGGGCGTGCGTGGTCTTGACCACGGAGCGCACCAGATGTGGTGCGGCCAACCCGACAAACGCGATCAATCCGGTTTGCGCCACCGCCGTGCCAGTCGCCAGCGCCAGCACCACCACCAGCGCCGCGCGCATTTGGGTCAGCGGCAATCCCAAGCTGGCCGCCGTGGCCTCGCCCAGACTCAAACCATCAAGCACGTGACTCAGCAGCCAGGCGACACCCATGCAGACAACCCAGACACCCACCATCAAGCCCCACGCCATCCAGCCGACAAAACCGGTGCTGCCCAACATGAACGCCTGCATCGATTGCATCACTTCGGGCACCATCAACATCACCAGCGCCACACACGCCCCCAGCACGACACCCACAATCACACCGGCCAGCAACAAGCGCAACGTGTGCTGAACGCCGCGCGCCAGCACCAGGGTCAGCAGCACCGCCGCCACCGCACCGACAAACGCCGCACCGGTGAGTCCCATGCGCACCAGCCAATGCGCGGCAAACGGCGACACCCCCAGAAACACCAGCGCCAACGCCACCCCCAGCGATGCGCCCGAGGCGCTGCCTAGCAGGTACGGGTCGGCCAGCGGGTTGCGGAACAAACCCTGCGCCACAGCACCGGCCAGCCCAAGCAACGCTCCGGCACCCCAGGCTCCGAGCATGCGCGGCAGCCGGATGTCCCAGACAATTTGCCAGGCAACGGGATCGCTGCGGGCGCGCAACACGCTCTCAAACCCGGTGCTACCAACGCTGATTCCCAACAGCAACAGCGCCACACCCAGCAACAGCAAGCCCAAGGCCAGCACGAAAGCCTTACGCCGCTGCCGTACCACATCGTTCATGGCGCAAGCCCTCGCAAACAGTCGGCGATGATGCGCGCGCCCTGGGCCATGCGCGGCCCGGGCCGCACGACGATATCGATCTGTGCGGCATTGAGCACACACACGCGTCGATCCCGAACCGCCTGAATGTGGTCCCAACCGGGACGACCGTCCAGGCCAAGATAGCTGCGGTCGCCCACAATGATCACGTCGGGGTTGGCACGCACGACAAATTCCGGGTTGATCTTGGGAAATGGCCCCAGCTTGCCGGCGACAATGTTTTGCACTCCCAGGCGCGCCAGCGTCTCGCCGATGAACGAGCTCTCGCTGGCCGCATAGGGGGCGCGATTGACCTCAAAATAAACCCGCAGCGTTTTCACGCTGGCCGGCAGCGACCGGGCCGTGGCAGCGACGCTGGCATCAATCGAGCGCCAAATACGCTCAGCATCCGCCAGTTGCAAGAGTTGCCCGATTTTTTCAATGACGCGGCGCACATCGGCATGGTTTTTGGGCTCCAGCGCCAGCACCTTGATGCCCAGCGACTGCAGCCGCTCACCGACGCGTGATGAGCCGGCCATCAGCACCACATCGGGTCTGAGCGCCACAATGCCTTCAATATCGGGGTCCAGGCCACCGCCAACCTGGGGCAGGCTTTGCACGCCTGGAGGGTCATTGGAATACCGGTCAACCCCCACCAGCCGATCACAATACCCGAGCGCGCAGACGGTCTCGGTCAGCGACGGCAGCAGGCTCACAATGCGCTGCGGCGGTTGGCTGAACGCGACGCTGACACCCCGCTCGTCGGTCACCTGGAACGCCGGTGCAGCCCGCGCCGACGCAAGCCCGCAGCAGATGAACAGCAGCGCCAGCGACGCGGTCGTGCCGATCCATGCGCGCCCAAGCGCATGAGGCCAGCGACGCGACCAGAGCATCATGGCGGTCAAAAACTGAGCCGCAACGCCGCTGTGAATGCGCGACCCGCTTCCGGATAAATACCGTTGCTGACACCAGCCGCGCACTCAAAAGCCTGCGTATAGTATTTGGCATCGAGCAGGTTGCTCACCCCGAACGACAACTCAAGCTGGCGCAGCTGGTAGGCGTAGCGCAGATCGGCGCTGGCGTAAGCCGGAACCCGGCACAGGTTGCTGTAATCGACAAATTGCTCGCCCACCCACACCACACCGGCGTTGAGCGAGTGCGCTGGCAGCGGTCGCCAATCGGCACGAACGGCCAGCGTGGAGCGCGCCACCAGCGGCACATCCATACCGTCGTGCACACCCTGCGTAAATCGGGCCTCGCGCCGCGCCAGGTTCAAGCGCAGCGCCAGCGTTTTGCCCACCGCCTGGCGTGCTTCGAGTTCAACACCCTGGCGCAGCGTCGGATCAAAATTGGTGTTGGCACCCAGGCCGCTCCAGGAGTTGGCATTGGCCAGCGTCGGGTCGTAACCCAACTCGTTGTGCAAGGCGTTGCGGTAGTAGCGCAGTTCGGCGCTGGTGGCAGCAGCGTGCCAACGGCCGCCAATTTGCGCGTCGCGCGAAGTCTGCGGCTGCAACAAAGCGCCGGGCGCGGTAAAGCCCAGCTCATCGACGTTGGCCAGCCGGTAACTGTTGCCAAGCTGGGCAAAAACCGCCACGCTGTCCGACAGCGGTTGCGTTAGCCCCAACTCCCACATGCTCTGGTGATTGGCATCGTGCAGCGCACTCGCGCTATCGTCCTGGCTGATGTTCTCGCTGCGGTAGCCGCCGGTCAAGCGCGTGCCGCTGACAAAAGTGAGGTCATCTTGCAAGTAGGAGGCATGGCTTTTTTGCTGCGACTGCGAGCCCCAAGTCCCCGGCACTGTGCGCTTCCAGTCGGCCTGGTCGTAACCCAGCGTCAACGCGTTGTGCGCCTGGCCCAGCAGCGACTGGTTCTTGCCGCGCACGCCCAAGGTGCTGGCATCGATGGCGTATTGGTAAGTTGAAACGCCAGCGCTCAAACTGTCGAGATTTTTGCTGCGCCAGCCGGCATCGATGCCGAGCTGCCAGACACCGAGTTTCGCCATCGCAAACACACTGTTGCGCTGGTTATTGATGGTGGCGCTGGCAGCCGGGGTGCTGGCCAAGGCCGGATTGCTCTGATACTGCATTGCCGACAGGGCACCAGGCAAACCGGTCTCCAGCGAGTCCACAGCGTGGCTTGCACCCACACGCATCGAATCAGTTTGCCACTGCGCCTGGAGCCGGCCACCATCGCTGGTGGATTTGAAATTGTCGCGATAGTTGTCGCTCTGGCGCTGGTTGCCTGAAACTTCTAGTGTCACATCCCCTGCTGCCAGGCTGGCACCGGCACGCGCTTCGCGCAGGCCGTAGCTGCCAGCGGCGACATAGGTTCGCGCAGCATTTTGTCGCGCACGGTCAATGCCGGAGCGGGTGCTGATGAGGATGACACCGCCACTGGCTCCGCCGCCGTACAGCACCGAGCCGTTGCCGCGGATGATTTCGATGCGCTCGACCGAATCGATGGCAATGCCGGCCAGGCGGGTGCCACCCAGGTCAGCCTCGTCGAGTTTGATGCCATCGACGATGACCACCTGGTTGCTCGCAGCGGTGGTGCCAAAACCGCGCAAATCCAGACCATAGTCGCCACCGCCGTAGTAGTCGGCGCGGCCAGCCACGCCGAGCAGTTTCATGATGGCCTCGTTGACGCTGACCACCCCGGAGCGCTCCAGCTCGGAGCGCGTGAGAACACTCACGCCAAAAGGCAACGCGGCCGCTGGCTCGTCAAAGCGCGTCGCCGTCACCAGCACCGGGGCAAGCTGGGCCTGCAATGGGGCTTGCGCCCGTGCCGGCAATTGCGCTGACAGTGCCAAAGATGCAACAAGCGTCAGACGTGCAAAAGCCCGACTGACTACAGAAGGAAAACTCTTTTTCATGGTAAACAAGAAAGCTAAAAAAACTCTCATCGTCGTCCCCGACGATGCCTGAGCATCACGGTCGCGCGTCAGACGCGCAACCACCGTGTTGGCCGGTATCCGGGCTGGTGGAGCAACTTCCATCGCCTTCCCAAGCGCGTGTTCAAAACGCTCAGTGGCCGTGATGGAAGCGGATTCTTGCGAATCGTCCACTTACCGTTGCGGGGGCAGCGCAGGTTAGTCAAATCGGCTCGTCTCATGGCGAGCCGCGTTGACCTCCTGCTTCCCGTTGAACTGCGGCGTGTGAACCACACCGCGAGCACCAACGCTGCTGATTCTAGCGCGGGCCCTAGCGCGGGCCAAGGCCGGCAAACCCTACAATGTGCGCCTATGTCGAAACCATCCCAGATCGACCAGGTGACAGCGCAAGTTGAACGCCTGCTGCTGCGCTACGAAGAGCTGCGGCGGACCAGCGCCTTGCTCGCAGCGCAGGTGGCTGCCCTGACACAGGAACGCGACTCGCTCAAATCCAGACTGGGCGCGGCGCGCGCACGGGTCGATGCGCTGCTCGAGCGCCTGCCCCCGGTGGCCGACATCCCGGCGCAGAAGGACACGCAATGACTCAGCTCGATGTGCAGATCATGGGACAAAGCTACCGGCTGGCTTGCCCTGAAGGCGCGCAAGCCAGGCTGCTCGAAGTCGCATCCCAGGTCGATGCAGCGATGTGCAAAATCCGCGCTGCCGGCAAGGTCAAGGCACGCGAGCGCATTGCAGTACTGGCAGCGTTGAACCTGGCCTTTGATCTGGGTCGCAATCCAGCGTGTGATGCTGAACCCAGTGCCAACGCTGACGGCACTGCGGAGACGGCCAGCGCCAATGTTGACGATCCACGACTGACCGCCCTGTTGCAACGTCTGAACACAGCGTTGAGCGAAGATGGCTGCCTGCTTTGAAGCAGGTGCCTCAGCGCCACAGTCAGCCATCCGCGCGCGCTGCGATTGCGTCCACGCAAAGGACCGGCAAGCTCTACAATGTTCAGCGTCTGCGGTGCTCGTCGGGCTTTATATTTCTTGAACCAATGCTCTTAGAGCCCGGGCTTGGAATATCGCTGGCCAGGCGTGACCATCTCGCGTCAGATGGACCCAATGACCAGTTGACCTCGCCCACCTGAACTCCGGTTCAGGGATGCCGGTCCGGCGGCACTGGCAGACATCTGTGCTTAGCTATCATGCGCCGGGTGGGTGTGGCTGGTGCGCAATTTCAACCCCAACCAAGGCATGAACCTCGAACCCCTGTTAATTGTTGAACTGGCTGTGATGGGACTTGCCATTGGCTTTCTGGCCGGGCTGCTCGGCATCGGTGGCGGCATGCTGATGGTGCCATTTGTCACCTTCGTTCTGTCACACAAAGGCGTGCCATCGCAATACGTCATCAAAATGGCAGTGGCCACCTCACTGGCAACCATCTGCTTCACCTCCATGTCCTCGGTACGCGCGCACCACCTGCGCGGTGCCGTCGCCTGGCCGCTGGTGCGCCAGCTGGCGCCAGGAATCTTGCTGGGGTCGTTGCTCGGGGCCCAGATTGCCGTGGCCATGCCAGGGCGCGTCCTCAACATTTTGTTTGCCTTGTTTGTAACGTTTTCAGCCACGCAGATGCTGCTCGATCGCAAGCCCAAACCCGGTCGCACCGCACCGGGCCGTGCCGTCATGGTCGGTGCCGGCGGGGTGATCGGTCTGTTGTCGGCGCTGGTCGGTGCCGGCGGCGCCTTTATCTCGGTTCCGTTCATGACCTGGTGCAACGTCAAGATTCACACCGCAGTGGGCACCTCCTCAGCGCTGGGATTTCCGCTGGCGCTGGCGGGAACGATTGGCTACGCCTGGGCCGGGCGCGACCTGCCTGCAATGCCGGCGGGCATGTTGGGCTACATTTACCTGCCGGGTTTGATTGTCATTTCAATGGCCAGCATGAGCACCGCGCACCTGGGCGCGCGCGTGGCCCACGGCATGGACATCCGCCCGCTGAAAAGGGCTTTTGCGCTGGTGTTGTATGTGCTCGCCAGTTATTTCCTGCTGCGCTAAAACGTATTCAATCAATCTTCATCATTCTTATTTTTACCTCCCATGAAAATCGTCATCATTGGTCAGCAAGCTTTTGGCAAAGCCACCTTGCAGGCATTTTTGGAGCGCAGCGACGAAGTCGTCGGCGTTTTTTGCAAACCTGAAAAGCCGGGAGAAAAACCCGATGTGCTGCGGCTGGAAGCACAACAACAGGGCCTCAGGATATTCCAGTTCGACAGCCTCAAGAGTGCCGCCGCAGAAGAGGCCATGCGCGGCCTGGATGCCGACCTCGGCGTGATGGCCTACGTGCTGCAATTTGTTCCGCAATCGCTCACCCGCATCCCGCGCCATGGCACGATCCAGTTTCATCCCTCGCTGCTGCCCAAATACCGCGGTCCTTCATCGATCAACTGGGCCATCGCCCGCGGCGACCCGCAAACCGGGCTGAGCATTTTCCGCCCCACCGATGGTCTCGATGAAGGCCCCATTATTTTGCAAAAAACCTGTCCCATCGGCCCCGACGACACCCTGGGTGACGTTTATTTCAAGTGTCTTTTCCCACTTGGCATTGCCGCCTTGCTTGAAGCGGCCGACCAGGTGGTGGCCGGCACGCAGCAGGAGCTGGTCCAGGACGAAACACACGCCAGTTACAAGGGCTGGTTTCTGGCCGAGGAGTCCAAAATCAACTGGGCCAACCATGTCGATCAGGTCTATAACCTGATTCGCGCCAGCAACCCCACACCTGGTGCCTGGACCATTCTGAACGACAAAAAAGTCTGGCTCTACGACAGTCGAAAGCACCCGGTGCGCAAGTTTGGCGACGTCAAGGGCAAGCCCGGTGACGTTGCCAAAGTGACCGAGAACTCGATCTTCATCAACGCCCACGGCGGACAAATCGAGGTCTTCAAACTCAAGCCAGAAGGTGGTGAAAAAATGAACGCCGCCGAATTCGCACGCGTTCAGAACTCCGGTCAGTAAGTGACTGTACGCGCCTGAACTTGACGAACCCGAAAGCGCAGTTTTCCGGATATTTTCTAGGTGATTACCCTTGAAATGCCCCGGATTTTTACAAAGTTGACCCGGGTCAAGTGCATTGTTTGCGAATTCTCTGATCATTGTCAGAACACGGCTTTAAGCAAGCAGTGTTCAGTTGAAATTTCCTTACCTAGAACAGGAGACATCGTGAAATACAACCCACTTATTCCCATCAAATCCGGACTTGTCAAGTCCGTCACGGCGGTGGCCGCTGCCAGCGCTCTTTTGCTGGCCAGTGCACCCACCCTGGCAGCGTGGGAGCCGACCAAACCAGTCGAATTTATCGTGCCGGCCGGTACCGGCGGGGGTGCCGACCAGATGGCGCGATTGGTGCAGGGTATCGTCATCAAGCACAAGCTGATGAAAGAGCCGCTGATCGTTATCAACAAATCAGGTGGTGCCGGTGCCGAGGGCTTTCTCGATGTCAAGGGTGCAAAAGGCGATCCGCACAAGATCATCATTACCTTGTCCAACCTGTTCACCACGCCGATGGCGACCGGGGTGCCGTTCAACTGGAAAGACATGACACCGGTCTCCATGCTGGCGCTGGATCAATTTGTGTTGTGG
>JAVHQY010000198.1:0-9101 GCA_036171375.1 Rhodoferax sp.
TGAGTGGGGCCAAAAATGAAGGAATACAAACCTATCAATCACCTCAATGCTTGGCGGCGATCAAGGTAACAATGAGACCCTGAATTCAGGAAGGACAAGACCATGTACACCACACTGATTTCCGCTTCGCAACTCCAGAAGTCGTTGGCCAGTGGCCAGCCGACAATGGTGTTTGATTGCAGCTTTGAACTGATGACGCCCGACGCGGGCGATCAGCAGTACCAGCACTCGCACATTGCCGCTGCCGTACGCGCTGACCTCGATCGCCATTTGACTGCCGGCGCGTCGGGCACCAAAGCTTCGGGTGGTCGCCATCCGCTGCCGACGCGTGAAGCGGTGGCTGCCTGGCTCGCCAGCGTCGGTTTTGACAATGCCATGCAAGCGGTGGTTTATGACCGTCAGGGTGCCAACTATTGCGGGCGGCTGTGGTGGCTGCTGAAATGGGTTGGCCATGACGCGGTCGCCGTGCTTGACGGTGGCTGGCAGGCCTGGCAGCAAGCCGGTGGCACAACGCAAAGCGGCAGCACGCCGGTGGCGGTGGCGTCACGCTTTGCCCTGGGCGAGAGCAAAGTGGCACTGGTCAGCAGTCAAACGCTATTGCAGCAACTGGGCCGCTCGACACAAACCATTGTGGACGCGCGTGCCGCTGCACGTTTCAGAGGCGAAGTCGAACCGCTCGATCCGGTGGCAGGTCACATTCCCGGTGCCTTGAACCGGGCCTTCAATTTGAACCTTGGCGCTGACGGCCGCTTCAAGCCAGCGGCTCAGCTCAAGGCGGAATTTGAATCGCTGCTGGCCGGGCGCGACCCGGCCAGTGTGGTGCACCACTGCGGCAGCGGTGTCAGCGCCATCCCCAACATCATCGCCATGGAGCACGCCGGTCTGGGCCGCACCGCACTGTACGCTGGCAGTTGGAGCGAGTGGTGCAGCGACCCGACGCGACCGATGGCGCAGGGTTGATGCGTCAGCCGGGTGTCAAGGCGCTGACCAGGCTCACCAGCGCGATGCCGGCCAGCAGCCAGGCAATTTGCGCCAGCGTCTGGCGTGTTGACAGGCGCTTTTGCAACTGCGGTATCAAATCGGCCAGTGCCACGTAGATAAAGCTGCTTGAAGCCAGCACCAGAAAATAGCCCAGAAAGCCTTGTAGCCGATCCACCAGCCAGTAGCCACAAAGGCCGCCCAGCGCGGTCATGGCCCCCGCCAGCGAGACCTTGATCAGCGCCAGTTGCCGGTCATCGCTGTTGCCTTTGAGCACGATCAAGTCGCCCATGTGGTGCGGCACCTCGTGCGCCAGCACGGCCAGCGCGGCAATCATCCCCAACTGTAGGTTGGCAACAAAAGCTGAAGCAATCAAAACGCCGTCGCCAAAACAATGCACGGTATCGCCCGCCAGCACCGCCCAGGTGCCACCCGGCGCAGGCGCTGCGGGCAACTCGTGGTGGTGTTCGTGGCCGTGGTGCCAGAGTTCGACCTTGTCGAGCAAAAAGAAAAAAATCAATCCGCCGAGCAAAGCGACAAACAGCGGCTGAGCTTGCAGCCGGGCTTCAAACGCCTCTGGCAGCAGATGCAGAAATGCCGTTGCCAGCAGCGCCCCTGCTGCCATACTGAGCATGTGCTGCGTGTAGCGCGAGAGCACGCCAAAGCCCAACAGCGCCGCCAGCCACACGCTGCCAATGCCAGCGACCAGGGTGCCGATCAAAATTGCGATGAGAAGCATAGGCCCGGATTATCCCTTGGGCCCGGAGCGCGGTATAGTATTCGACGTGAACAACGGTCTCAAACCTAGTTTTTCCAGTGCGGGTGCTGCGCAGGTCACTGCATCGAATCGGTTCGGTGCGATGGTGTTTGCGCTGGCACTGGTCGTTTGTGGCAGTGCGGTTTATGTGCACGAACAAGAGCGCGGCGAGCTTGAGCGTTCGCGTGCCAGCGCCATTGCCACCGATCACGCACAGGATTTGCAGCAGCACCTACAGCAAGCCTTGTCGGCGACGCAGGCGCTTGAAGCGATGCTGCACCAGGGACACGGCCGGATAGAAAATTTTGAAACCCTGGTCACCAGCCTGCTGCCGCTGTATCCGGGTGTCTCGGCCATGGCAATCGAGCCCCGGGGTGTGATTCAGACTATTGCCCCGCTGCACGGCAATGAAGCGGCAGTCGGGCTGGATCTACTGCGTCATCCGCAGCGTCAGGTTGAAGCCGAACTGGCACGTGACAGTGGCAAGCTCACGCTGGCAGGTCCGTTCGAGCTGGTGCAGGGTGGCTTGGGGGCGCTGGGGTTTTTGCCGGTCTTTACCTCCGAGCCCAATGGCGAGAGCGTTTTCTGGGGCTTTACCAACGTGGTGGTACGCCTGCCCCAGGCGCTGGGTCCGGCGCAGTTTGACCAGCTTGTCAAGCAGGGCTACAGCTACCGTTTGTGGCGCATCGAGCCGACGCGCGTGCAGCGCCAGACCATCGCCCAAGCCGGAGCGATGGCGGCCGATCCGGTCAATGTCGATTTGAAAGTTCCCAACGGCAAGTGGACTTTGAGTGTGGCACCCACCCAAGGCTGGGCCGATCCGATCGGGCTGGCTCTGAGAATTGCGCTGGGCGTGCTGGTCAGCGCGCTGCTGGGCTGGCTGGCCAAATTGCAGTGGCAAATCCGCTTGCGCGCGGATCAATTGACGATTTCGGTGAGCGAGCAAACGCGGCAAATCAACGATCTCAATCATCAACTGCAAGCCACGCTCGACGCGCTGCCCGATGTGTTGTTTGAAATCAGCAACACCGGTCGCTACCTTGATTGCCACACGCCACGCCAGGAACTGTTGCTGTTTCCGCGTCAAACGCTGGTGGGCTCGACCTTGCGCCAAACGCTGCCGCCTGAAGCCGCTGAGGTGTGTGTGGCAGCGCTGGATGAAGCCAGAAGAACGGGCTATTCAAAAGGGGAACAGTTCTCGTTGCCGCTCGACGCTGGGGTGCGCTGGTTTGAATGGTCGGTGGCGCGCAAAAACGGTAAACCAGGGGAGGAGGCAAGCTTCATTGTTCTCTCGCGCGATGTCACCGACCACCGCAAGGCCGAGCTCCAGATGCAGCGCCTGACCCGGTTGTACACCACATTGAGCCAGTGCAACCAGGCGATTGCGCGCTGTCACAGCGAGGCCGAGTTGTTTCCCATCATTTGCCGTGACGCAGTCAATTTTGGCGGTATGAAAATGGCCTGGATTGGTCGTCTGGACGAGTCCACCCAGCGCGTCCGGTCGGCGGCCGCATTCGGCAGCGGCACCGAGTACCTTGACGGCCTGGACATTTCGCTTGATCCTGCCGACGTGACAAGCCAGGGCCCCACCGCCCAGGCAATCCGCAGCGGCCAGCCTTGTTGGTGTCAGGATTTCCAGCGTGACCGCGCCACCACCGTCTGGCATGAGCGTGGTGCGCGTTTTGGCTGGGGCGCATCGGCGGCGTTGCCGCTGCGTCTGAAAGACAAGGTGATCGGCAGTCTCAACCTGTACGCCAGTGAAGTGGGCGCTTTTGACGAAGTGGCGCAAAACCTGCTGCGGGAGATGACGCTGGACATCGGTTTTGCGCTGGGCCGCTTTGCCGATGAAGTTGAACGCCAGAAGACCCGGGAACAATTGGTTGAGAGCGAAGAGCGCTACCGCAAGGCGTTTCAAACCAGCCCAGACAGCGTCAATATCAACCGGCTCAGCGACGGCCTGTACCTTGATGTCAATACCGGATTTGAGCGCATCACGGGTTGGAAGCGTGATGAAGTGATGGGGAAAACCTCGGCCCAGATCAGCATCTGGCATGACCTGAAAGACCGTGATCGACTGGTGGCAGTCCTGAAGGATGACGGACGCTGCTTGAATCTGGAAGCCCAATTTGTCAAGAAAGACGGTACCGTCATACACGGTCTGATGTCGGCGGTGGTTGTTCGGTTCAAGGATGAAGACTGTATTCTTTCCATCAGCCGCGACATCACTGACAAGAAGCTGGCTGATGCACGCATGCAACAGTTGGCGCATTTTGACCAGCTCACCGGCCTGCCCAACCGGGCCCGGCTCGACGAGCATTTCAGATATGCGCTCAGTCTGGCGCAGCGCCGCGGCACGCAATTGGCTCTGATGTTTCTCGATCTGGACCATTTCAAGAACGTCAACGACACGCTGGGTCACAGCGTCGGCGATCGCTTGCTGGTGGAGACTGCGCGTCGGTTCAGCTCGGTGCTGCGCGATGAAGACACGCTGTCGAGGCTCGGCGGTGATGAATTCATCTTGCTGCTGCCCGATATCGACGAGGCCGGTGCCCGTCAAGTCGCAACCAAGTTGATTAACGTCGGGGCGCAAGCTTGTCAGATTGAGCGCTACGAACTGGTCAGCACGGTGTCAGTCGGCATCGCCATGTACCCGCACGACGGTGAAGATCTTGAAACCCTGGCCAAGAATGCCGATGCCGCGATGTACCGCGTCAAGCAGTCTTCGCGCAATGATTTCCGTTTTTTCACCCAGGAGATGCAGGCCCACTCAGCGCGTGCGCTGCAGCTTGGCAATGCCTTGCACCATGCTTTGGCCAGAAATGAATTACGGCTGCTTTACCAGCCGCAAATTGCGCTCGACGATGGTCACGTGGTCGGTGTCGAAGCGCTGCTGCGCTGGCATCACCCCGAACTGGGCGTGATCTCGCCAGTTGAATTTATCCCGATCGCCGAAGGCAGCGGGCAGATTCTGGAAATTGGCGAATGGGTGCTGCGCAGTGCCGTCACCCAGCTTAAGGCTTGGCTCGATGCCGGTCTGCGGCCGATGGTGATGTCGGTCAATTTGTCGGCGGTGCAGTTTCGCCACCCCGATCTGATTGAACTGGTGACCCGCATCCTGGCGCAAGCCGGTCTGGCACCGCACTACCTCGAACTCGAACTTACCGAGGCAGTTGCGATGGACGATCCGGCCGCCGCCATCGATGTCATGGATCAGCTCAGTGCGCGCGGCGTTCGCATGTCGATCGACGACTTTGGCACCGGTTACTCAAGCCTGAGCTACCTGAAAAAGTTCAAAATTTCCAAGCTCAAGATTGACCAGTCTTTTGTGCGCGACATCAGCGACGACCCGGACGACAAGGCCATCGTCAGCGCCATCATCAAGCTGGCCGACAGCCTGGGTTTGCGCACCATCGCCGAAGGCACCGAGACGGCCAGTCAACTCGATTTTTTGCGCACCCAGGGTTGCCAGGAAGTGCAGGGCTATTTTTTCAGCCGCCCGGTGCCCAAAGACGAGTTGGAGGCGTTCGTTCGCGCCAATGTGGTGACGCAGCCGGTGCCAGCAAAGTAGCGTGGATAATCGGGGCCACCACGCGTGCTCCTGTGATGAAATTGGTAGACATAGCAGACTTAAAATCTGCAGCCCTAAAGGCGTGCCGGTTCGATTCCGGCCGGGAGCACCAGCACGGTTTCCCGCGTCATGACACGGCCCTTGCCGCATGGCACAATCCAGCAAAGCTTACTCACCATGCCACGTTACAACGCCCCTTTTGAAATTCACGTTCACGGCCAGGTACCGTTGCGCCGGGAGGTGACGACGGCGCAGTTGCAAGAAGCGCTCAAACCGGTCTGGAAATATGCCGGCGCGCGTTGCCTGGCCGATGCCTCGCAGAGCCACTACGAAGACGAACCAGGCATCAGCTTTGAAGCCGGTGAGCACCTGCTGACGATGTGCTGGACGGTCGCGGGCGACGAGGACTTTCGCCAGGTGCTCGATGAAATGTGCATGAACCTGAACGATCTGGCGCAGTCGGGCGCTGCGATCGAAGTCACTTTTTATGACCTTGAATTTGACGACGAAGACGAGGAAGACCCCGAGGCTGAATCGCGCGATGATTTCATCACCTTGTTTGTCGGGCCCGATCCGGCTGCCATCATGCAAGTGCAGCGCGACTTGCTGGTGCAGGACGTGGTCAGTGTGATGGAGCGCCATTTTGACGGTGCCGAACTCAGCGGCGTGGTGGCTGAAATCGACAAACTCTTTGGCCAGCGCTTTGACGCGTTGGTCAATTCCTTGCAGCTCGGGCGGCCGCCGCGCGGCCACGGTGGTGCCGGGCGCGGCAGCGCGCGCAAGCCGCGTCATTTGCACTGAACAGATGGCAACCGCAGCCGCTCCCGCACCGGCCCGACCCGCGCCAGCGCCGGGGCGCCCCGAGAAGCTGCGACTGGGCGACGTGCTGGTGCAGCAGCGCCTGATTTCGCAAGAGCAGTTGCAGCAAACTCTGGCCTTGCAGCGCGAAACCGGCAAGAAGGTCGGCCGCCTGCTGATTGAATCAGGGATGGTTACCGACGAGCTGGTGGCCAATGCTCTGGCAAGGCAGTTGCGCATTCCGTACGTCAATCTAAAGACTTTTCCTTTTCGCGCTGAAGTCGTCAAGCTCTTGCCCGAGCCGACAGCACGGCGTTTTCGGGCGCTGGCGCTGGAAGATAAGGGCGACGTTTTGCTGGTGGCGCTGGCTGATCCGCTTGACTTATTTGCCTTTGATGAGCTTGAGCGTCTGCTCAAACGCAGTATTGCCATTGCCTCAGTTGCTGAAAGCCAGTTGTCGCTGGCGTTTGACCGTCTTTATCGCCGCACCGATGAAATCAGCGATCTGGCCCGGACACTCGAAAAAGACATGGGCGACGCGGTTGACATTGATGAGCTCAGCGCGTCTGCCAGCCTTGAGAGTGCGCCGGTGGTGCGCTTGCTGCAATCGCTGTTTGAAGATGCGATTCAAATTGGTGCCTCCGACGTACATATTGAACCGCAAGAGACCGCGTTGCAAATCCGGGTGCGGGTCGATGGTGTTTTGCAAACTCAGACCATGGCTGACAAACGCATTGGCAGCGCATTGGCGCAGCGTCTCAAGCTGATGGCAGGCCTGGATATTTCCGAAAAACGTCTGCCGCAGGATGGACGCTTTAGCGTCCGGCTCAAAGATCAAACCATTGATGTGCGCTTGTCAACCTTGCCTTCCACCTATGGCGAGTCAGCCGTGATGCGGCTGCTGATCCAGGGCACCCGTATGAAGCGGCTGGACAATATTGGCATGCCCGCCGATATGCTCAAACGCTTTCGCGAAGTGTTGGGGCGCAGCTCCGGGCTGGTACTGGTCACCGGGCCGACCGGGTCCGGCAAAACCACCACTTTGTACGCGGCGCTGGCCGAGATCGATGCGGCTGAGCTCAAGGTCATCACGGTCGAAGACCCGGTGGAATACCGTTTGCCCGGCATCATCCAGGTGCAGATCAATGACAAGATCGAGCTCACTTTTGCCCGGGTGCTGCGCTCCACGTTGCGGCAAGACCCCGACGTGATACTGGTGGGTGAAATGCGCGATGCCGAAACTGCTGAAATTGGCTTGCGCGCTGCCATCACTGGGCACTTGGTGCTTTCTAGCTTGCACACGCGCGATGCCATCAGCACACCGTTTCGTTTGCTTGACATGGGGGTGCCGGCGTTCATGGTAGCGACCTCTTTGCAGGCGGTTATTGCGCAGCGCTTGGTGCGCCTCAATTGCACTGAATGCGCTGAAGAACACCAACCCAGCCCACATCAACAGGCGTGGCTCAACAGCATCCTCGAGCCCGGCACGACGCTCACCGCGAAGCGCGGGATGGGCTGCTCGGCCTGCAATGACACCGGTTATTCCGGTCGGCAAGGGGTCTATGAATGGCTTGAGATGGACGCTGTGCTGACGCAAGCCGCCTCGCGCGCGGACCCGGCGGCCTTCATGCATCTCGCACGTGAGCGCATGAAAGGGCAAACGCTGGCGCATCACGCACTGGAGCTGGTGCGCCAGGGTAAAACCTCGCTGGATGAAGCGCTGCGTATTGGTTTTGATGTGGACGAAAAGGAATAAGCTGCCATGGCAGTCTACGCGTGGCGCGGTCGCAACCCGCGCGGGGAGGCGGTTCACGGCCACCTTGAAGCCTTGAGTGAAGATGGTGTGGCCGGGCAGCTTCAGGCCATGGGTGTGGCGCCGGTACACATTGCCATCACCGGTGCCCAAGCGGCAAGTGGCCTTGACCGCTGGCTCTCGCGTTTGAACCGCAAGCCCATTGTGGTGGAAGACATTTTGGTGTTCTCACGCCAGATGTACACCCTGAACAAAGCCGGTGTGCCGATTCTGCGTGCCTTGGCCGGTTTGCAGGATTCGGCCACCAAACCTGCCATGGTTGAGATGCTGCAAGACATTCGCTCCAGCCTGGATCAGGGGCGCGAGTTGTCGGTGGCCATGACGAAGTATCAAAAAATTTTTGGCCCTTTTTATATCTCGATGGTTCGCGTCGGTGAGATGACGGGCCGCCTGACCGAAGTGTTTTTGCGCATGAACGAACACCTGGAGTTTGAGCGCGACGTGCGCGAACGCATCAAGCAAGCCCTGCGCTACCCGACTTTTGTTTTGATCGCCATGGCCATTGCGATCACGATTTTGAATATTTTTGTGATCCCGACCTTTGCCAAGGTTTTTGCCGGTTTCCATGCCCAACTGCCGATCACCACCCGGGGCTTGCTGGCGTTTTCGGGGTGGATGGTGGCATGGTGGCCGGCCCTGCTGATCGGCCTGATGGGCGTGGTGATGCTGGTGCGCAGCTACTTGGCCACCAGCGCTGGGCGTTACAGTTGGGACGCGACCAAGATACGCCTACCCATCGTTGGTGAAATCATCCTCAAAGCCACGTTGGCCCGATTTGCCCGCAGCTTTGCCCTGTCGAGCCAGAGCGGCGTGCCACTGGTGCAGGCGCTCACCGTGGTGGCACAGACCGTGGACAACACTTTTATCGGCAGCCGCATCGAGCAAATGCGCGACAGCATTGAGCGCGGTGAGAGCATCTCACGCTGCGCCGCCGCCACCGGGGTTTTCACGCCGGTGGTGCTACAGATGATTTCGGTGGGAGAAGAAACCGGCGAACTGGATAACCTGCTCTATGAAATTGCCGGCATGTACGAGCGTGAGACCGACTATGCCATCAAGGGGCTCTCGGTTGCGATTGAGCCGATCATGCTGGCCGTCATCGCCGTGCTGGTGCTGCTGCTGGCGCTGGGCATCTTTATGCCGCTCTGGAGCATGGGCCAGGCCGCCATGGGCAAGGGGGGTGGCTA
>JAVHQY010000199.1:0-1876 GCA_036171375.1 Rhodoferax sp.
CACCACCAATCCCGATAGTGGAGGCTCCATCGTACTTATATGGTCTTTCGTTGCTGGCGCACACCGATTTGCTGACGTGCTGCGCCAACTCCCCCGGGTTGCAGGACGACAAAAACTTTTCCATACTTCCAGTGCCGGTGAGTCTCGACGCAACCCCCGTCGCACTGGTCTGGCGGAAGAACTCGGCAGAAGCACAGCGCGCAGTTGACCAACTCGATAGGGCCGTCTTCCCAACGCATGACTTTACTCGTCATGCCCGCCGGAGTTGACCAGGTTCAGATACTCCTGTCGCAACGAGCAGGCGGCCCAGCCCAGCGACAGCAGCAGCACCAGAGCGCCGAGCTTGTGCGTCAGGTTGCCAATCAGGTGCGCTCTGGGCAGCAAGCCAACGCTGTTCAAGAGATAAATCCAGTCGTGCCCACCGTCTGCGCCGGTGTGACCTGAGAGCAGCATCAGTTGCGGCTCCAGCGCGTCATACATATAGGGCGCCACATCCAGTAGCGACACGCCCAGGAACCACGAACCCACTGCGGCACCAAACGGGTCGCGATTCTTGAGCAACAGCGCGAGCGCCATGATCAACGGCATCAGGAGCTGGCCGAGCGTGCCGCCGGCAATTGCCAGCCACTGGCCAAATGCCATGAAGACGACGTGCCCGGCTTCATGAAACACCAGCAGGGGCCGGTGGATAAACGAGTTCATGATCTCGCCGCTGCGATAGTCCATGGCGACCAGAATCCAGCTCCAGGCGGCCAGCCCCAGCATCAGGCCCGCTCGCGCCAGGAAACTGATCGGGTAGGGTTTGTTTTGCGGCTGCATGGCGCTACGATAGCGCAAAATTCAATTTTGAGGAGAGCTTCATGCCAGTGGTTGTGGTTGCTAATCCAAAAGGCGGTGTCGGCAAGTCCACACTGGCCACCAATATTGCAGGTTATTTTGCGTCCCAAGGACACGCCGTGATGCTGGGCGATGCTGATCGGCAGCAGTCTTCGCGTCTGTGGCTGGGCCTGCGACCGGCCGCTGCCCGCCCGATTGCCACCTGGGACGTGAGCGCTGACCTGATCGCCAAAGCACCCAAGGGCACCAGCCATGTGGTGCTCGATACGCCTGCGGGCCTGCATGGCTGGCGTTTCAACGATGTGATGAAAATGGCCGACAAGATCATTGTGCCGCTGCAACCCAGTGTGTTTGATATTTTTGCGACGCGCTCGTTTCTGGATCAGTTGCTCCAGTACAAGCATCACGACAAATTGCAGATCGGCCTGATTGGCATGCGGGTCGATGCGCGCACCATTGCCGCTGACAAATTGCATGAATTTGTGGCGACGCTGGGCTTGCCGGTGCTGGGCTACTTGCGCGACACGCAAAATTACATTCATCTGGCGGCGCGCGGTCTCACGCTGTTTGACGTGACACCGAGCCGAATCGAAAAAGACTTGGCGCAGTGGCAGACGATCTGTGAATGGCTCGATGCCTAGGCCTGAGCGCGAATCCATCACTTTCATTTCGTTCCGATACCTCTGTGTCTGAGTATTAGCGCCTCAGGCGGCACTCGTTATAGTGCTGGCATGTAAACATTTCAAAACTTCGCAGAACTCTCAGCCCTGGTTGGTCAGGAAGTCGTGGTGAGCGACTGGGTCACCATCACGCAAGAACAGGTGAATCAGTTTGCTGAGGCTACCGGCGACCACCAGTGGATCCATGTGGACATCGAAAAAGCCAAGGCGGGCCCCTATGGCGGCACGATTGCACACGGTTTTTTGACCTTGTCGCTGATCCCGGCGTTTTTTCTTTCTTCGCTCAATATTTTGGAAAAGCGCCTGAGTAAAAGGGGCCTGGCCCCTTTCAGCACCTGGCCCCTTTCAGCAAAGGAATT
>JAVHQY010000200.1:0-1854 GCA_036171375.1 Rhodoferax sp.
GCCAAAACCGCCTCGATTTACAAGGCGCAAAAATTCTCCGACCACGCGCCGCTGAGCATCGACTACGACTTCAGCCTTTGATGCCCACCATTGCCACGGCTTCAGTGATGGCTAGGAAAACTGTACACAGCGCCTTCGCGCACGCCGGCTGAGGGCCAGCGCTGGGTGATGGTTTTGCGCTTGGTGTAAAAGCGCACGCCGTCCGGGCCGTAGGCGCTCAGGTCGCCAAACAGGCTGCGCTTCCAGCCGCCAAACGAGTGGTACGCCACCGGCACCGGCAGTGGCACGTTGATGCCGACCATGCCGACCAGGATGTGCTCGCTGAAGTAGCGCGCGGCTTCGCCGTCACGGGTGAAAATGCAGGTGCCGTTGCCGTACTCGTGGGCGTTGATCAAATCCATGCCTTCTTGCAGGGTTTTGACGCGCATCACGCCCAGCACCGGGCCGAAAATTTCTTCCTGGTAAATTTTCATTCCCGGTTTGACAGCGTCAAACAGGCAAGCGCCAAGGAAGAAGCCGTGGCCCTTAACCTTGATTTTGCGACCGTCCACGACCAGCTTGGCACCTTCCTTGATGCCCTGCTCAACAAAACCTGTGACCTTGTCCAGGTGTTGCTGCGTGACGAGCGGCCCCATGTCGTTGACCGCGTCAGTGCCGGGGCCGACGTTCATTTTGGCGATGGCTTTTTTCAACCCGGCAATCACCGCATCGGCGGTGGCATCACCCACCGCCAGCACCAGCGGGATCGCCATGCAGCGTTCGCCGCAGGAGCCAAACGCTGCGCCCATCAAGGCGTTGACGGCGTTGGCGATGTCGGCATCGGGCATCACGACGGCGTGGTTTTTGGCGCCACCGAGCGCCTGCACGCGCTTGCCGTGCGCGCAGCCGCTGGCATAGATGTATTCAGCGATGGCAGTCGAGCCAACAAAGCTGATCGCTTGCACGCGCGGATCGGTGAGCAGCGTATCGACTGCTTCCTTGTCGCCGTTGACCACGTTGAGCACCCCCGGCGGCAAACCGGCCTGCAACGCCAGCTCGGCCACCAGCAGCGCGCTGCTCGGGTCGCGCTCGGAAGGTTTGAGAACAAAAGTGTTGCCGCACACCACCGCCAGTGGCCACATCCACAGCGGCACCATGATGGGGAAATTAAACGGCGTGATGCCGGCCACCACGCCGATCGGCTGGAACTCGCTCCAGGAATCGATGGACGGGCCGACGTTCTTGCTGTGCTCGCCTTTGAGCAGCTCGGGCGCGTACGAGGCGTACTCGATATTTTCAATGCCGCGCTGGAGCTCGCCCATCGAGTCGCTAAGCACCTTGCCGTGCTCGGCCGTGAGCAGCGCGCAGAGTTGCTCGGCGTTTTGTTCCAGCAGGACTTTGAGTTTGCTCATGACGCGGGCGCGCTTGAGCGGCGGCGTGGCGCGCCAGGCCGGGTAAGCGGCCTGGGCCGAAGCGATGGCCTGTTCAACCGTAGCCACGTCAGCCAGCAACACGCGCTTTTCAGCTTTGCCGCTGGCCGGGTTGAACACGTCTTGCGAGCGCGTGCCGCCAGCGACCAGTTGGCCATCGATCAGGTGTTTGATTTGGGGAAGTTTTTTCATGGGCTGCCTCAAACGGTTTGGTTGAGCGTTTCGCCCAGCGCGTTGACCAGGCTGTCGAGTTGCGCCGGGGTGCTGATGAAAGGCGGCGCGAGTTGAATTGTGTCACCGCCGTAGCGCACGTAAAAGCCTTTTTTCAGCAGCGCCATGGCAATCTCGAACGGTCGCTTGGCCGGCTCGCCCGGCAGTGAATCGATGGTAAAGCCAGCGGCCAGCCCGAAGTTGCGAATGTCGCTGACGTGCTTGGCACCTTTGA
>JAVHQY010000201.1:0-8973 GCA_036171375.1 Rhodoferax sp.
TCCAGGCTGAACGCGGTGGCGTGGTCGTTGTAAACCAGAAAAATCACGTCCGGCGGGTTGTCTTTCAGCCACTGCTTGGAGTATTCGTAGCCGTCAAAAACGTTCTTCCAGTAAGGCTCGTTGGTTTTGCCCTGGTCAAGCGCGATGCCGATGGCCGGCACGTGAGAGGTGTAAACCGATGCGGTGATGCGTGCCATGATTCAGGCCTGTGCTTTGCGGGCCGCAGCGCCCTGGGGTTGGTGTTGCGGCTGGGCGCTGCCGTCCTCGCCCAGGGTGCGGTTGCCTTCAATGCTGCGCCCACCGGCGAGCATCATGGCGCGGTACTCGATTTCGGTCATGCCGGTCATGCTGGCGGCCATTTGCTGGTAGCTCAGGCCGTCGGTAGCCCCGATGCGCGCCAAAAAATAGATGTTGCCACCCAAGGCCATGCAGCGGTTCAGGTCGCGGTCGATCACGGCCTGCTTTTGCGCTTGGGTCATCGGCCATTCGTCGAGATAGGCACGCTGGCTGACCTTGAAGCGGGTGCGGTTTTCGGGCTGCATCAATGAGACGCAAAACTGGTTCAGGTGATAGCCCTTGCGGCTTTGTTCGGCATCAAAAATCAGCGTTCCGGGAACGTCTTTATAGGGTTTGTCGAGTGCCATCGGTTAACTCCAGTAAAGACGATTGGGGTTGTCCACCAGCAGCTTGCGCTGCAATTGGGCCGTTGGTGCAATCTGCGGGATGAAGTCCACCAGCAGGCCGTCGTCGGGCATGTGGTCTTTCAGGTTGGGGTGCGGCCAGTCGGTGCCCCACAGCACGCGATCCGGAAATTCGGCAACGATCGAGCTGGCAAACGGCACCACGTCGCGGTAAGCGTTTTGTTCACCGTGCAACGCTTTAGGGCCGGTCAGACTCAGGCGCTCGGGGCAGCTCACCTTGGTCCACACATTGGAGTGCTCTCGCATGAATTTTTTGAACAGTTCAAACTGCGGCCCGTCCGGTGGCAGCGACACATCCGGGCGGCCCATGTGGTCCACCACCACGGCGGTCGGCAGTGCGGTGAAAAAGTCCCACAGCTCGGGCAGATCCAGCGCTTCAAAGTAGATCACCACGTGCCAGCCCAAAGCTTGAATGCGCGCGGCGATCTCCAGCAGCTCGTCCTTGGGTGTGAAGTCCACCAGGCGCTTGACAAAGTTGAAGCGCACAGCGCGCACACCGGCGGCGTGCATGGCTTGCAGCTCGGCATCGGTCACCGAACGCCTGACCGTGACCACCCCGCGCGCGCGGCCGTTGCTGGCGATCAGCGCATCGACCAGCGCGCGGTTATCCGCGCCGTGGCAAGTGGCTTGCACGATGACGTTTTTGGCAAATCCCAGGTGGTCGCGCAGCGCAAACAGCTGCGCTTTGGACGCATCGCACGGCGTGTATTTGCGCTCGGGCGCATAGGGAAATTCAGCGCCCGGGCCAAACACGTGGCAGTGCGCGTCCACGCTGCCCGCAGGCAACTGAAAATGCGGCTTGCTCGGGCCAGCGTACCAGTCCAGCCAGCCGGGGGTTTTGATGAAATTCATACCGTCGTCCACTTGTTGATCTTTCCAGAAATGATGGAGTACCCAAACCTGTTCAAGCTATCGGTGGCTCAGGCCGCCGGGGCGCTCAGCGCAGCGGCATAAAGGAGGAGGCCGAAGGCCGGGGGACAGCCGCGGAGTTGAGTGCCCCAGCGGCCTGAGCCATCTGGCATGGTGGGTGCACGACACGCGCCAACCCACAACGCCGCCTGCGGTCCCCACAGGCACGGAGCAGGAAGTGGTCATGACGTTCGCAACTCTCAATCGGCCTGTACTCAATCAATGTATTTCAAACCCGCCCTGGCCAGACCGTCGCGCATCTTGTAATAGTCCAGACCCAGCACGCCCGAGGCCAATATGTCGCGCTTTTCTGCTTCATTGGCTTCGCGCGCGCCAGCCGCGTCGGCCACTTTTTGCGCGATGCCGGCAGGCACCACCACCACGCCGTCGATGTCGGCCACCACCACGTCGCCGGGATTGACCAGGACCCCGGCGCACACCACGGGGACGTTCACCGAACCCAACGTGACCTTGACCGTGCCTTTGGCGTGGATCGCTTTGGCGAACACCGGAAAATTCATCTCGGTGAGGTCTTTCACGTCGCGCACGCCGCCGTCAATCACCAGGCCGACGGCACCGCGCGCCTTGAACGAGGTGGCCAGCAGGTCGCCAAAAAAACCGTCGTCATTGTCCGTGGTGCAGGCGGCCACGACCACATCGCCGGGTTGCAGTTGCTCGGCGGCCACGTGCATCATCCAGTTGTCGCCAGGCTGCAGCAGCACGGTGACCACCGTGCCGCACAGGCGGGCCTCGGTGTAGATCGGGCGCAGATACGGCTTCATCAGTCCGACTCGGCCCATCGCCTCGTGGATGGTGGCGACACCAAAGTGCGAGAGCTGTTCGACCGCTGCCCGGTCGGCGCGGGTGATGTTTTTTTTGACGATGCCGAGTTGGTTCATGGTGCTGCTCCGGTTCAATTAATGGGTTGCCCGGCTTTTCAACAGCGCGTCCAGCCGTGGGAAGACGCGCCGGGCGTTGTCTTCGTAGATTTGCTGCCGGTCTGCGTCGCTCAGGATTTTGCTGGCTTCGATGTAGCGTTTGGTGTCGTCGTAGTAGTGGCCGGTTTCGGGGTCGATGCCACGCACCGCACCGATCATCTCGGAGGCAAACAGCACGTTTTTCACCGGGATGACGGTGCTGAGCAAGTCAATGCCGGGCTGATGATAGACGCAGGTGTCAAAGAAGATGTTGTTGAGCAAATGTTCTTGCAGCAGCGGCTTCTTCAATTCTTGCGCCAGGCCCCGAAAACGCCCCCAGTGGTAGGGCACGGCACCGCCCCCATGCGGAATCAGGAACCTGAGCGTGGGGAAGTCCTGGAACAGGTCGCTGGTCAGGCACTGCATGAAAGCGGTGGTGTCAGCGTTGAGGTAATGCGCGCCGGTGGTGTGAAAGCAGGGGTTGCAACTGGTGGAGACGTGAATCATGGCGGGCAGGTCGTACTCCACCATCTTCTCGTAAATCGGGTACCAATGCCGGTCAGACAGGGGTGGTGCTGTCCAGTGGCCGCCGCTGGGGTCGGGGTTGAGGTTGATGCCAACTGCGCCGTATTGCTTGACGCATTTTTCCAGCTCCGGGATGCAGCTGGCAGGATCCACGCCGGGGCTTTGCGGCAACATGGCCACCGGCACAAAATGCTCGGGAAACAGTGTGCTCACCCGGTAGCACAACTCATTGCAGATCGCCGCCCAGGTGCTCGATACCGCAAAGTCGCCGATGTGATGTGCCATGAAGCTGGCGCGCGGCGAGAACAGCGTCAGATCCAGCCCTCGCTCCTTCATCAGCCGCAGCTGGTTGGCTTCGATACTTGCCCGCAGCTCGTCGTCGCTGATCTTCAGGTCAGCCA
Source organism: Rhodoferax sp. (assembly GCA_036171375.1). Classification (GTDB taxonomy): domain Bacteria; phylum Pseudomonadota; class Gammaproteobacteria; order Burkholderiales; family Burkholderiaceae_C; genus Rhodoferax. The sequence continues at coordinate 3,454 of JAVHQY010000201.1, forward strand.
CTTTGGGCTTGACAGCGGGGTCCTTGATGCCAGCGATTTGCTGGGCGCGCCAGGTCTCCAACGCTTTGGGAGCCGTGGTGTAGTGGCCGTGGCAGTCGATGATCATGGTTGAATTTCCTGTCAAGGTTGAAATTAAATAAGCGTTTGGGTGTCTGGAATAGAGTTTCAATTTGGCTCGGCAAAGTCCAGCGGCAGACCGACGTAGTTCTCGGCAATCGACAGCGAGCCCGCGTGCGAGTGCAGCAGATAGTCGAGCTCGGCTTGCTGAAAGCGGCCGGTGATGGGGCCATCTTCGGGAAAGCGGTGCAGCAGCGAGGTCATCCACCAGGAAAAGCGCTCGGCCTTCCAGACGCGGCGCAGACAGCGCTCGGAATAGCTGTCGATGCCGCGCTCTGAATGCCGCTGGTAAAAGTCCACCAGCGCCTGGCTCAGGTACTTGACGTCGGTGGCGGCCAGGTTCAGGCCCTTGGCCCCGGTGGGCGGCACGATGTGGGCGGCATCGCCGGCCAGAAACAAGCGGCCAAAGCGCATCGGCTCGGTGACAAAACTGCGCAGCGGAGCGATGCTCTTCTCGATCGACGCGCCGGTGATGAGGCGGGCGTTGGCCGCAGCGTCGAGCCGCAGGCGCAGCTCTTGCCAGAAGGCCGCATCGGTCCAGTCTTCGATGCGATCGGTCAGCGGCACTTGCAGGTAGTAGCGGCTGCGCGTTTTGCTGCGCTGGCTGCACAGGGCAAAGCCGCGCGGGTGGTTCACGTAGATCAGCTCGTCGTGCACTGGCGGCGTGTCCGAGAGCAGTCCCAGCCAGCCAAAGGGGTAAACCTTTTCAAACTCCTGAATCGCTGCGCGCGGCACGCTGGCGCGACACACGCCATGAAAGCCGTCACAGCCGGCGATAAAGTCGCATTGCAACTCAAGGTCTTGTCCGGCGTGGCGCAAGGTGACGCGCGGCCGGGTGCAGTCGTAGTCGTGCACCTGCACCGCACTGGCCTCAAAGTAGCTGGTCAGACCGGCGGCGCGGCGCGCGTCCATCAGGTCGTGGGTGACTTCGGTCTGACCATAAACCATGACGCTTTTGCCGCCGGTCAGCGTGTGCATGTCCACCCGGTGGCGCTGGCCCGCAAAGAGCATGTCAAAGCCGTGGTGCACCAGGCCCTCGCGGTGCATGCGCGCGCCGACACCGGCTTCGTCAAGCAAATCGACGCAGACCTGCTCGAGCACACCCGCGCGGATGCGCGAGAGCACATGTTCGGCGCTGACGCGCTCGACAATGACGGCATCAATGCCGGCTTGGTGCAACAACTGGCCCAGCAGCAACCCGCTGGGGCCGGCACCAATGATGGCGACTTGGGTTTTAAGTGTAGTGGTCATGGCAGGCCGATAAAGCGTGGACAGAATACAGCAACAACGATGGGCCAATCAGCTAGGGTGTCCGGCCCAGACGCTGCGCGGCACCATCACCTCGCCGCGCATGATCAGGCGCGCCGTGCGCAGCAGCGCTGCCTGGGTCACGTTTTGCGGCTTGACCGGATCGAGCCCCAGCGTCACGCTGAATTCGCCCGTCGGGTGTTCCACCGACACCGTGGGATCGGAGCCGTCCGGTAACTGCGCCACGCCGTCGCACACCGAGCCTTTGAGCACGCACGCCGTTCCCACCGTCACTGCCGCCAGCACGCCAATGGCATCGTGACAGACGTGCGGAATGAAACTGCGTGTGGCAATCGAGCCCCCGGCACGCGGCGGCGCAATCAGCGTCATCTTGGGATAGTTTTTTTGGCTGACATCGCCCAGGCCCATGCTGCGGGAAATTTGCAAGCGCAAGGCTTCAATGCGGCGCTTGAGCTCAGAGTTGGCATTCAAGTCGGCCACGCTCTCGTAGCCGCTGCACCCCACGTCGCTGGCCATGAAAATCACCAGCGGCATGCCGTTGTCGATGCAGGTCACATCGAGCGTGAAAGGCTCGATGCCGTCGCCCGTGACCGTCACCGTGTCACGCACCTGTCCGGTGGGCAACAAGCTGTGGCAGACCGACCCGGCGGTGTCGAGAAAATTGATGCTGATGGGGCTGGACGTGCCCGGCACACCGTCAATGCGCGCGCTGCCGCTGTAGTTGACGCTGCCGCCACGGGTGACCACGCTCACCTCGCACTGCATGCCGGTGTTGCGCGTGAGCACGCGCGCCGTGGTGCGCTCGCCCTGCACTGCCACCAGACCGCGCTCTATGGCAAACGGCAGCACGGCAGCGAGCATGTTGCCGCAATTCGGTGTGGTATCGACCGTGTCTTTGTCGGGCTGCAACTGGGCAAACAAAAAATCCAGCGCCACGCCCGGTGTGGCGCTGGCGCTGACGATACCAACCTTGCTGGTAAGCGGATGCGCGCCACCCAGGCCGTCGATCTGGCGCGGGTCGGGCGAGCCCATCACCGCCAGCAGCACACGGTCGCGCGTGGCCACGTCAGCAGGCAAATCCGAAGCCAGAAAAAATGGTCCGCGTGAAGTGCCGCCGCGCATGAAACAACAAGGAATGGCAGTTTGCATGGGGCGGATTCTGGTCTGTTTTGCCCGTCTGCAACAGCCTTTCCAGCCACTAGCAGTTATATCAACCGGGCATAATCAGCAGTGAGCTATGGTTGACCCCGAGTACTGCCATGACCGACATCGAAAGCCCAGCATGGATCTAAAACAACTGGAATATTTTGTTCGCGTGGCCGAGCTGGGCAGCTTTACCCGCGCCGCCGTAACACTGGGTATTGCCCAACCTGCCCTGAGCCGTCAGGTGCGCTTGCTCGAAGTGGAACTGCACCAAACGCTGCTCACGCGCAACGGCCGTGGCGCTGTGCCCACTGAGGCCGGCAAGCTGCTGCTGGCGCACGGACGAGGCATCCTGCACCAGGTCGAGCGCGCACGTGAAGAGTTGGGACGAGTGCGCGGCTCGCTCGCCGGTCGCGTGGCGGTGGGCTTGCCCACCAGCCTGGCGCGGGCACTCACCGTGCCCCTGACACGTGCCTTTCGCAGCGAGTTGCCTGATGCCACCATCTCCATCACCGAAGGCTTGTCGGCCGCGCTGCACGACGCGCTGATCGCCGGTCGACTCGACCTTGCCCTGCTCTACAACGCCCAGCCCAGTACCGAGCTCGACATCACCGTGCTGCACGAAGAAGACCTGGTGCTGGTGCAACACCGCCCGCAGGCCGCATTGCAAGAGCCAGCTCCTGCACCGATCACGCTGGCCGAAGTGACCAAGCTGGCGTTGGTCATCCCCAGCCGGCCGAACGCATTTCGCATGCAACTGGAATCCGAGGCAGCCAACATTGGCCATCGGTTGAACATCGCGCTGGAAATTGACGGGGTATCAGCCATTCTCGATCTGGTGGCCGAAGGCGTGGGTTGCGCCGTGCTGTCGCGCAACGCAGTGCGCAATTCGCTGCGCCCAGCCAGCTACGTGTTGCGCACCATCGTCGAGCCGGAGTTGCACGCCAAAGTGGCGCTGGCCACCAGCTCACTGCGCCCGGCCACGCTGACCCAGCAGATGACACAGGAGCTGCTTAAACGCAGTGTGCAGCAAGGGCTGGTCAACCCATAGCCGGTTGTTGTCAGGCTGAACTCCGGGTAAATTTGGTAACGTTGGATCATGAACACACGTCAAAAATTTAAATCCTTGCTCGATCAGCTTAATGCGGTGCTGGTGGGCAAACCGCGCCAAACGCAGGATTGTCTGGTCTGCCTGCTCGCCGGTGGCCACCTGTTGATCGAGGATTTGCCGGGTGTTGGCAAAACCACGCTGGCGCACGCCCTGGCCAAAAGCCTGGGGCTGCAATTTTCGCGTGTGCAATTCACCGCCGATCTGATGCCGAGCGACCTGCTGGGTGTGTCGGTGTACGAGCGCACGAGCGAGCGTTTTGTCTTTCATCCCGGGCCGATTTTTGCCCAGGTGTTGCTGGCGGATGAAATCAACCGCGCCAGCCCCAAAACCCAAAGCGCCCTGCTCGAAGCAATGGAAGAAAAGCAGGTGACCGTCGAAGGCGAAACACGCGCCCTGCCCGCGCCATTTTTTGTCATTGCCACGCAAAACCCGCACGACCAGCTTGGCACCTACGCCCTGCCTGAGTCGCAACTTGACCGTTTCCTGATGCGCATTTCGCTCGGCTACCCGGACCGTGCTGCCGAGCGAAAGCTGCTGCTGGGCGAGGATCGCCATGAGCTGCTGAGTCACTTGCCCAGCTTGCTCGACTGCGCCGAACTGCAAAACTTGCAGCGCCAGGCGCAGGACGTTTACGTCAGTGAGCCGTTGCTGGACTATGTGCAAGATCTGGTGACGGCGACCCGCTCAGGCGCGTGGTTTGCCAACGGTTTGAGCCCACGCGCTGGCATGGCCGTGCTGCGCAGCGCCCGCGCCCAGGCTTTTTTGTCGGGACGCGACTACGTTGCACCCGACGACGTGCAAGCGGTTCTGGCTCCAACCGTGGCGCACCGGCTGTTGAGCGCAAGCCACGCCGAACGCAGCGCGACGGAGCAGGTACAAGCCATGCTTGAGGCGGTGCCGCTGCCGTGAAGCAAGGATTTTTCCGGCACCGCCTACAGCGCTGGCTCAATGCGCGACTGCCCTTGTGCGACCACACCGAACTGACCCAGCGCAACGTTTTTATTCTGCCAACCCGCGCCGGCTGGCTGCTGGCAGCAACGCTGCTGGTGCTGTTGCTGGCCTCTATCAACTACCAACTCAACCTGGGCTACCTGATCACTTTTTTGCTCACCGGCAGCGCCCTGGCAAGCATGCTGCTGGGTCACGCCAACCTGCGTGGCCTACAGCTGAGTTTGCTTCCACCCCAACCGGTCTTTGCCGGTAGCAGCGCAGCGTTGCTGGTTCAACTGCACAATCCATTGCGCCGGCCACGCCTTGGTCTGGCGCTGGCGGTCATGGACTCGCAACATTGGAGCTGGAGCGACGTACCCGCGCAGGCTGGCAGCAGTGTCACCCTGGCCTGCAGCTTCAGGCAACGCGGTCGCCATGGTTTGCCAACGCTGATAGTGGAGTCACGCTTTCCGCTGGGTATTTTTCGCGTCTGGACGCTGTGGCGACCCGCCAGTCTCATCCTGGTCTATCCACAGCCTGAAAGCCAGCCACCGCCGCTGCCGGCAGTGCAGAGCAACTCTGTGGGTGCCGGCCAGACAAGCCAGCCTGGTGGCGGTGACTACGACGGCATCCGGGTGTACCGCCGCGGCGATCCGCCCAAACTCATCGTCTGGAAAAAGGTTGCCAAATCAGGGCAGTTGGTCAGTCGCGAGGAACCATCACAGCAACCGCGCCAGTTGTGGCTCGATCGCCAGCAAACCGGTGCCCTGGCACACGAGCAGCAGCTCTCCAGGCTGTGCGCCTGGCTGCTATTGGCGCAGCAGCGGGACTTGCACTATGGTTTGCGTCTGGGCCAGACAGAAATTGCTCCCGACCAGGGTCAGGAGCATAAGAAGCGTTGCCTGGAGGCGCTGGCGTTATGTTGAACAGTTTGTTTGATCACCATGGCG
>JAVHQY010000202.1:0-8930 GCA_036171375.1 Rhodoferax sp.
CGGCGCTCACGGCGCGGTCCATCGGGCTGGTCTGAACGCCTGAATGTCGGTGGCCTAAGTTCTGGAGACAGCAAGGCAGCAGATGGGTGGTCCAAACCGAATCGCGCCTTGAATTGTCTGCATCTCACGCATTGCACTGGACGGTGTCTAGTTCTCCGTAGCGTTCATGCGGTCATGCGCTCGGTATCAGGTGACCATGGGCTGGCGCTGCGGCCAGGATTTGAGGGACAAGGTGGCGGTGTTCATGCCGGTGAAGACGCAGCACATGGTGCATCGGATCGATGCGCTAGGTCGCAAATGGATCGATCAACTTCGTGCCTGTTCCCGCAAAGTCTGCTGTGTTGCGTGTGACAACTGTCATGCCGTGCTCCAAGGCCGTCGCCGCAATCATGGCATCACGTTCAGGCTTCGGATTGGGCACATGCAGCGCCGCGCATAACGTGGCTGTATTTCCTGTGAACGGCAAGATTCGATCCGCAAAGTTTGCCTTGACCGCATCCAGCCAGACGCGTATCGCACGACCTTGCGGCGGCGTACGGCGTTCCAGTGCCAAAACGCCTTTTTCCAGTTCCAGAATGCTGATGGCAGAGATAAACAAATGGCTGAGCGGCTTGTCCGAAGCCCATGTACGCACTTGTGCAGACTGGCTCGGCTTTCCGTGGCGCAACTCTGAAATGACATTCGTGTCCAATATGTACATACGGGCGGATCTCAAAACAAATCAATGGCGTTTGTCTGTATCTGCACCATTTCTGGTTCAAATTCGATGCCATCGCCACCTGGAATCGAATCCATAACGTCCAGTAGTGATTTCTCCCGCTTCCCCGTGAGCTCGTAATAGTCTTGAATTCTGAGCAAGGCAAACGCCGGTTGTCCCCTGTCGGTGATAACAACAGGGCCTTGCGCCGCCGCCCGTTTGGCTGCACCAACATCTCGGGTGAACTCACGACTTGAACAGGTGTGCACACTCATCTTGATTCTCCTGAGCCAAAAATGTTTGCATGTTATGACATGCTTGAATAAAGTCAAGAAAATACACAAGTTACGGCATGGTTGTTACCCAGACCTGCTTGTCGGCTGGCCGGTTTTTTGGATCAATGCTGGGAGCGCTCGTACCACCTTTTGCTGCGGTTGACGATGGCCACCATCGCCTGCGGCTCAACCTGCCCGCAAGGCCTGCTCAACACCCAGGTTGGCAAGCGCGTCGGCACGCTCATTGCCAGGGTGCCCGTTATGGCCTTTGACCCAGTGCCAGTCAATCTGGTGGGTGGCGTTGTTGACCAGTGCGTCAAGCTGCTGCCACAAGTCCACATTTTTGACCGGTGCCTTGGCAGCCGTCTTCCAGCCGCGCGCTTTCCAGCCGGGCAACCACTCGGTCATGCCTTTAAGAACGTATTGACTGTCCACATGCAACCTCACATGGCAGGGCCGCTTGAGTGCCGACAGCGCCTTGATCACTGCGGTCAACTCCATGCGGTTGTTGGTGGTGAGCAACTCGCCGCCAAACAACTCTTTTTGCGCGCTGGCCGATTTGAGCAACACGCCCCAGCCGCCCGGCCCCGGATTGCCTTTGCAGGCACCATCGGTGTAAATATCAATTGAATTCAATCCAAAATCCTAGGGTTCAGCTTGCGTCAAAGTGTTGCTGTTGGCAACCGACACCGGTGCTGCCACCGCAACCCTGGCCGGTTTCCAGGCCGGGCTGAGCAGCGTCATGCCACGCACGCGTTTGACTGCCACGATGAAATAAAGCGCGCCAAGTATCGACCACCAGCGCGCACCCAGCGCGTCCATCCAACGCAGGCGCTGTAGCAAAACTTCATTGGTCAACGCCGGTCGGTAGCAACCAAAATGGGCCGCTTCCACCTCCAGCCCGAGCAAGCGAAGCCAGTCACGCAGACGCCGGTAGCCGATGAACTCGCCAGCCGTCGGTAAAAACGACTGCCCCCATCCCAGGCGCTGGAACAAACGCGAACGGTATTGACGCAGCGCCCACAACGAGGTCCGATTGAAGCCGCAAATCACCACTCGCCCTTCTGCCACCAGCACCCGTTCCACCTCACGCAAGGCCGCGTGCGGGTCGCACGCCAACTCAAGTGAATGCGGCAGCAGCAGCAAGTCAAGGCTGTTGGCCGAAAAAGGCAGGCTGGAATAATCGGTGATAAAGTCAACACCCGCTGTCGGAGCATCGTTGGCCAACCAGCGGTGGGGCATGCGATTGAGGGCCAGACCCGTCAATTCCGGCAGACCCAACTGAAGTGCATGAAAACCAAAAATGTCAGCCACAGCCCTGTCCATCTGAGACTTCTCCCAAGCCAGCAGATAGCGCCCCGAGGGGGTCGCAAACCAGTCACGCAAACCTATAATTTGATCGCTCATGCAGTTAATTCCACTACCCGCTTTCTCTGACAACTATATCTGGCTGTTGCACGACGGACAGCGAGCCATGGTAGTTGACCCGGGCGACGCACAACCGGTGTTGGATGCCCTGCAAAAAATGGCTTTGCAACTCGATGCCATTCTAGTCACCCACCATCACCCGGACCACACCGGCGGCGTTGCAGAGTTGCGCCAGGCCACCGCAGCACGGGTTTATGGCCCGGCGCTTGAGACCATGCCGGAACCCATCACCCGGTGCCACGGCGGCAGCGAGCTGGCGGCGTTGGGCATGACATTTTCGGTGATCGACGTTCCGGGCCACACGGCCGGCCACCTCGCCTACTATGCGAGCGATCTCAATGGTGCACCCCTGCTGTTTTGCGGCGACACCATTTTCAGCGCCGGTTGCGGCCGCCTGTTTGAGGGCACACCGGCACAAATGCTGGCTTCGCTAGATACACTGTCGGCGCTGCCGGACAACACGCAAGTGTGTTGTGCGCATGAGTACACATTGACCTGCCTGGAATTTGCCGCCTTGGTAGAGCCTGGCAATGCAGCCATCACCCACTACCAGATGCGGGCCACAGCGCAGCGCAGACAGCAGCAATCGACGCTGCCCTCAACGATGCTGCTCGAGCGTCAAGTGAACCCGTTTCTACGCACTCGCCAACCCGCCGTCCGGCAAGCCATTCAGCGCTTTGACCCGTCAGCCCAAAGCGATGTCAGCGTTTTTGCCGCCTTGCGCCGGTGGAAAGACCAGTCGTGAAAACGCGACTCGCTGCTCTGGGCCTGATCACATCGCTGTGGCTCGGCGGCTGCGCCAGCACCGCTGTCACGATGGCTCCAGCGCAGGCAAACACATCGACAATGGTGACGCTCAACGCCACCGACAGCACAGCCGCATCCGACTTCGCGGCACCCGATATTCCCAGCGGCAGCTTGAAGCCCATTACCTCTGCCCAAGCCAGCTCCAGCGCCGTCACCCAATTGGCAGCACCGGCCGATTTGTGGGAGCGAATCCAGCGCGGCTTTGCCATGCCCAACCTCGAAAGCGATCTGGTGAACGAGCGTGAGCAGTGGTACAACACACGCCCCGACTACGTGCTGCGCATGACCGAGCGCTCGCGCAAATACCTGTTCTATATCGTCGAGGAGCTGGAGCGACGCAACATGCCCACTGAGCTGGCGCTGTTGCCGTTCATTGAAAGCGCTTTCAATCCGCAGGCGCTGTCTAGCGCCAAAGCCAGCGGCATGTGGCAATTCATGCCGGCCACCGGCAAAACTTTCGAGCTTAAACAAAACGCTTTTCGCGATGACCGGCGCGATGTGCTGGCCTCGACCCGCGCCGCCCTGGATTACCTGCAAAAGCTGCACGACATGTTTGGCGACTGGCAGCTCGCGCTGGCGGCCTACAACTGGGGCGAAGGCAGCGTGGCGCGCGCCATCGCCAAGAATCAGCGCGCCGGGTTGGGCATTAGCTACACCGATTTGAAGATGCCGACGGAAACCCGCTATTACGTTCCCAAACTGCAAGCGGTGAAAAACATGGTGCTCAACCCGCAGGCGTTTAGCGCACGTCTATCGCTGATTGAAAATCACCCCTATTTTCAGAGCGTCGATATTCAGCGCGACATCGACGTGGCCCTTGCGGCCAAGCTCGCTGAAGTGTCACTTGAAGACTTCCAGGCGCTCAACCCGTCGGCCAACCGCCCCGTCATTCTGGCTGCTGGCACACCGCAGATTCTGCTGCCGTGGGACAACGCCGTCATTTTTCAAACCAATTTGCAAAATTACAGCGCCGGCCCGCTGGCGAGCTGGACGGTTTGGCAAGCCCCCAGTACGATGAAACCGGCACTGGCTGCCAAGCGCATTGGAATGACGGAAACCGAGCTGCGCCGAATCAACAAGATTCCAGCGCGGATGTTGATCAAGGCTGGCTCAAGTCTGCTGGTGCCGCGCTCGGCGCACTTGGCCAGCGATGTTGGCATCCATCTGGCTGACAACGGCCAGTTGACGCTCGCTCCTGAAGTTGTGGCAAAGAAAAAAACGCGCCGCCCGACACGTGGCGTGACTGGCAACAAGGCACAGCCAACGACCCGCATCGCCAAGGCCAAGACACCGCCAGCCAAGCGACGCGCATCGAAGAAAACCGGCAAAGCAACGCAGTTGGCAAAAAAATAAACCAAGCACGGCCTTGCCGACGCATCACACTTTGAAGCGTGCCTTGGCTTTTTTGACAAACTCGTTGGTATAGGTTTTTGTCACATCACTCTTGTCAAAGCGATGATTCGCATCAAAGCGCGCCAGTGCGCGTGCCACATTGCGACAGCCGTCGTCCGGAAACAGGCCATCGGTTGACAGCGACAGGCGCAAATTGTTGAATGCCGCCAGGTACAAGGCGCGATCCCCCAGCAGGTAGGCTTCCGGAACGGCTTTGAGGAGATCCCTTGGGCCAGCGGTTTGCAGCCACTTCAAAGCGCGTACCACGGCATTGGTCAGAGCTTGCACAGTGGCGCGATTCTTTTGCAAAAAACCAGAACTTGCATACAGGCAGGCGGCGGGCATCAAGCTGCCAAATACCGCCACCGTTGCTTGCGGTGTGCGGGTATCGGCAAGGATGCGAATCTCGCCTTTTTGCTCCAGCAGGGTCAGCACCGGATCGACACCGCTGAGAGCGTCGATTTGCCCGCTGCGCAACGCCTGCGGCGCCTGCGCCGAGCTTCCCAGCACCACAAAATCGACGCTGTCTGCTGGCAGTCCAGCACGCGCCAACAACAGCATGGCCAGCCGGTGGCTGCACGATCCCAGCGCGGTCACGCCGATTTTTTTCCCCCGTAGGTCAATCACTGACTTGAAATTGGGCAACGCCCGGGTCGAGACTGCGAGCGCGATCGCCGGCGTTCGACTCTGCAACACAAAAGCCTGAAATGGCTGACTCATGGCTTGCAACTCGAGCGTGTTTTCATACGCTCCTGAGACCACATCGATACCAGCCGGGCCGGTTTGCAGCGTGCGCGCATCACCCACAACATCAACGATTTCAACCGCCAGCCCTTCGGCCTCAAAATAGCCAAGCTGCAAGGCCAACGTCAGAGGCAAGTGATACAAATCGGCGCTGTCAACGGCGATGACTCTGACTTTGTGCAAAAGTGGCTGCGCCCACCCGCACACGCTCAAGCAGGCTACAGCGCCGGCAAAAGTGCGACGATTCACGCAAGGGAGGTTCATGCTCGGTGGGCCAAATCAAGGTCGATCAGATCGAGCCCAAGCGTAGCCGCAAGCCCGGCCGGGCGCATCGGTAAAAATCCCGAGCGGGTTTATACCTAGCGGCGATCCACCAGCGCGTGGGCGATGGTTCCAAGATCAACGTATTCCAGTTCGCTGCCCACCGGCACGCCGCGCGCCAGCCGGGTCAGGCGCAGACCCTTGTCCTTGAGTCCTTCGCTGATGACGTGGGCGGTGGCTTCGCCCTCGGCGGTAAAGTTGGTGGCCACAATGACTTCCTGTACCTCACCGTTGCAGGCACGCTCAAACAGGTCTTTCAAACCGATGTCTCCGGGGCCAATGCCGTCGAGCGGGCTTATTTTTCCCATCAACACGAAATACAGGCCGCGGTAAGCCAGCGTGCGCTCCAGCGCCGCCTGGTCAGCCGGCGTTTCAACCACGCACAACTGGCTCGCATCACGGCGCGGATCAAGACAGGTGGCGCACACCACCGCCTGCGTGAAGGTGTGACAGCGCTCACAGTGGCGCACGCTCTCGCACGCTTGCTGTAGCGCCCGCGCCAACGCCTGCGCCCCGGCGCGATCGTGCTGTAGCAGGTGAAACGCCATGCGTGAGGCCGACTTCACCCCCACGCCCGGCAAGCGCCGCAGCGACTGAATCAGTGCCTCAAGTGCGTTGGTGTTTGACATAGATTGATCAGGTGCTCAAAAAAGGATCAACTGCGTTGAGGCATGGTTGGCCACAATCGTCTCGGGCGTAGCGAGCGGCTGTCAGGCTAGGCGGCCGGAGCGCAGCAACCGGAACCTACTTTTTGGTAGGTGAGGATTGCGAGCACCGCCCAACGACGCATCACAGCCGCGTAGTAGCCTACATCAGAAAGGGAATTTCATGCCGCCTGGCAGCGCCGGCATTCCGGCCGTGACCTTGGCCATCCTCTCGGAAGCAGTGTCTTCGGCTTTGTGCACTGCGGCGTTGAAAGCCGCCGCCACCAGGTCTTCAAGCATGTCCTTGTCTTCGGCCAGCAGGCTGGGGTCGATGCTGACCCGACGCACATCGTGCTTGCAAGTCATCAAAACCTTGACCAAACCGGCACCAGACTCGGCGCTGACTTCAATGCTGCCAAGCTCCTCCTGGACTTTTTTCATGTTGTCCTGCATCGCTTGCGCCTGCTTCATCAAGCCGGCCAGTTGCCCTTTGTTGAACATGGTGGATTCCTTGCTAGGTAAAAAATTGGAAGAAAAGGATACCAGACTCGATCAGGCACACGGCCCAGATGTTTAGCGCCGGTTTTCGAATTTGATGCTGCCGGGGATGATTTTCGCCGCAAAATCGTGCATCAGATGCTGCACCACCGGATGCTCAAAAATCACCTTTTCTCCCAGCAACTGGCGCTGCGCGGCTTGTGCCGCGTTGCGCAGCGCCGGGCTGTCGGTGACGCGACCTACTTCCACCGCAATACGCACATCGCAGCCGTTGGCGCGCAACGCCGCAGCCAGTTTTTCACCATGCCCGCCATGGTTGAGTGACTCGGACTCGACACGCAACAGCCATTGATCCTCATCGCGGCCCACCAGCTGCGACTGCAACGCCAGCTCGCGCACCATCGCGCTGACGGCCTCGGCATCGATCAACTGCTGCACCGTGCGCTGCCAAAACTCCCCATCCTCGCTGGGAATCAGCACGGGTGGCGAGCGACCGCTTGACCGCTCGGTCAGCGGTTGCGACTGCTGCCTGACGGGCATGGCGATCATTTCATCGCTGGCTGACACCGGCACCGGCAGCATCGGCGCAACGCTCGCTGGCTGGCGCAGCGCACTGGCGGTGGCCCTGACAGCGCTGCCATCGACCACATTGAGCCGCTGACCGCTGTGCAGCGGCAGCGTTGCTGATGGGGCTGGTGCAACCACCGCACGGGTTGGCGCTGCCGCTGCGATCGGTGCAGGCGGCGTTAGCGCGTCAGGCAGAGTTTTTTTTTCCACCATCAGACGCACTGGCGGTTTGAACGCCAGCAATCGCAACAACACCATGGTCAAACCGGCGTATTCGTCCGGTGCCAAGCCGAGCTCGCTCAGGCCATGCAAACAAATGCTGTACAGCAACTGGGTTTCATCGGCCGGCAGCAACGCCGCCAGCCGCTGCACGGCTGCCAGCTCGGGGTCGGAATCGAGCGCCGCCGGTGCGGCCTGCGCCAGCGCCTGTAGCACGGCCATGCGCTGCAAAATCCGGCTCATCTCCTCCAGCGCGGTGACCGCGCTCAAACCCTGCAAACGCAGGGCTTCGCAGGTTTCCACCACCGCTTTGCCATTGCCCTGCGCCAACGCTTCGAGCAAACCAAACACGTAACTTCCATCGACGCTGCCCAACATCTGACGCACACTGGCCTGTTGCAGTTGTCCGGCACCGAATGAAATCGCCTGGTCGGTCAAACTCAGGGCATCGCGCATGGAGCCTCGGGCAGCGCGCGCCAGCAATTGCAGCGAAGCAGCGTCGGCGGGCACGGCTTCAAGTTGCAGCACTTTTTGCAACTGCTCGCAAATCGTCTCCGGCGCCATCGGGCGCAAATTGAATTGCAGGCAGCGCGACAGCACGGTGACCGGCACTTTTTGCGGGTCGGTGGTGGCGAGCACAAATTTCAGGTACGCCGGCGGCTCTTCCAGCGTTTTGAGCATGGCGTTGAAAGCGTGGCCGGTGAGCATATGGACTTCGTCGATCATGAACACCTTGAAGCGTCCCTGCACCGGCTTGTAGACCGCCTGCTCGAGCAGCGCCTGCACTTCATCGACGCTGCGGTTGGAAGCGGCATCGAGCTCGGTGTAATCGACAAACCGACCTGCGTCGATGTCACGGCAGGCCGAACACACTCCGCACGGCGCGGCGGTGATGGTGCCGTTGCCATCGGGACCCTGGCAATTGAGCGATTTGGCCAGAATGCGCGAGATGGTGGTTTTACCTACCCCGCGCGTGCCGGTAAACAGGTAAGCGTGGTGCAATCGTTGCGTCGTCAGCGCGTTGGTCAGCGCCTGCACCACGTGGTTCTGTCCGACCAGTTCAGCAAAATTGCGGGGCCGGTACTTGCGCGCGAGAACGAGGTAGGACATGGTTTGATTCTAAGGGTGAGCCACTGCGTCAACGGCCCCTTCGCCTACAATCCTCGGCGACGGGCCTTCCCGCATGGTGAAGCGGCCAACCGGGTCAGGTGGGGAACCAAGCAGCCCTAACCGTAGAGCCAGTGCCGGGGTCAAGGCTCGTCAACCTCTATTCGTAACGAGCCCCTAAGGATGCTCTGCATAACTCCTCACGACGTGTGCTAGCGCGGGCTCGGGCGG
>JAVHQY010000203.1:0-1812 GCA_036171375.1 Rhodoferax sp.
GTCTGGGAGTTCCAGCAAGAAGACCTCAGCGCTGAATTCACTCGCACCCTGTGGGGCTTGCTGCTGCGCGACGACGATGCCAGCAAGGTGCTGATGCGCTTTGTCTGGAACGTGCCACTCAAGCTCAAACGCAAGTTCGTGCGCGCCATCGACACACACCTCTCAGAGCGTTACCCGATGTTCAAGGGTCTGTCGCAAAACTGGCCAGCCGAAAATGCCATTGCACCGTTTATGCGTGACGCGGTGGAACGCTCCCAAGACTTCGGTCTGGTCAACCAGGGCTACCTCGGCTACATGAGCCAGGGCTACAGCGCACGCGAGGTCGAAATGTTTGTCTGGTTAGAGGCGCTGCGCGACAAGCAGTGCGAAGACAAACCATGCGAAATCGGCCTGCACGTGGCGGGCAAAGCCGAACCCAAGGGCGGCTGCCCGGTCAAGATACACATCCCGCAAATGCTCGAACTGCTGGGCACCGGGCGCTTTCGCGAAGCCATGGAGCTGATCGAAAACTGCAACCCGCTGCCCAATGTCACGGGCCGGGTTTGCCCACAGGAATTGCAGTGCCAGGGCGTTTGCACGCACAACAAGCAGCCGATCGAGATCGGCCAGATCGAGTGGTACCTGCCACAGCGCGAAAAGCTGGTCAATGCCGATGGCATTGCCGCGCGCTTTGCCAATCTCCCCGACCCCTGGGCCAGGGCCGAGAAACCGCCGGTCGCCGTGGTCGGCTCGGGACCGGCCGGTCTGATCAACGCTTACCTGCTGGCCTCGGAGGGTTTTCCGGTGACGGTGTTCGAGGCCTTCCACGCCCTGGGCGGCGTGCTGCGCTACGGCATCCCCGAGTTCCGGCTACCCAACGACTTGATCGACGACGTGGTCGGCAAGATCAAACTGCTCGGCGGCAAGTTCGTTGCCAACTTTGTGGTCGGCAAAACCGCAACACTGGAAGACCTCAAACAAGCCGGATTCTGGAAAATCTTCGTCGGCACTGGTGCCGGCTTGCCGCGCTTCATGAACGTGCCCGGCGAGCACCTGCTCAACGTCATGTCGGCCAACGAGTTCCTGACGCGCGTGAACCTGATGCAGGGCCTGCACGCGGATTTTGAGACACCGCTGCCGGCGACAAAAGGCAAGCGCGTCATCGTCATCGGCGGCGGCAATACCGCCATGGACGCGGCGCGCACGGCGCGGCGCCTGGGCGGCCTGGTGACCATCGTCTATCGGCGCACGCAGGCCGAGATGCCGGTGCGGGTGGAAGAGCTGCACCACGCCTTCGAGGAGGGCATCGAGCTCAAGGAGCTGCGCACACCGCGTGAATTCATCGGCGACGACAAAACCCATTTCGTCACCCACACCCTGCTCGATGTGATTGAATTGGGCGCACCCGATGCTTCTGGTCGGCGCAGCCCCATGAGCACCGGCAAATCTGAAACCATGGCGGTGGACCTGGTCATCATGGCACTGGGCAACACGCCCAATCCGATTATCAAAGACTCCGAGCCCAGCCTCAAGACCACCAAGTGGGGCACCATCGACGTGGCATCCGGGTCACAACAAACCTCGCTGGCCGGGGTTTATTCGGGCGGCGATGCGGCGCGGGGCGGCTCCACTGCCATTCGCGCCGCCGGTGACGGTCAGGCCGCGGCGCGCGAAATTGTTGGCACCATCGACCTCACAGCAGAGCAAATTCGCGCTCTGGTCAGCGCCGCCGGGCGCTACACCGAGCAGGCTGGCGCGCCGCAAACCATTCTGCAAAAGATCGATCTGGCCGACGGCATCGTCGAATTCATCGTGCATTCGCCGCTGGTCGCC
>JAVHQY010000204.1:0-1774 GCA_036171375.1 Rhodoferax sp.
GCGTGCACGCAGCTCGGCATCGATGCGCTGTGTCAGGCTGTTGTAGGCATGGGTGAGAAGCAAGATGCGCATGCGCCGATTCTCTGCGATATCACCGGGTGCGCCACCTGGCGTATTCAGGTCGTTCAGAGTTTAAAGGGCCTCCAGCGGTCAACTGCCGGATTTAGGCTCAGTCGATGCGCCGCAGCCAGCTAGTGTCGATGTGCATGGTCACCGGTTTGCTCAAAATCTCCAGCAAGATCATCGAGCGCCGTTCTGCATCAGAGGTCTGATAGATCGCTTCAATACCAGCAAATGGACCGTCCGTAATCACAACCGTGTCGCCACTGTGAAACAGCGATTGCATGGGATGTGCCTGTTCGCGGTTACGCAGCAAATCCACCAGTTGATCATCGACCTTGGCCGGGCAATTGCCGAAATGAACCAACCGACTGACCCCAACAGTAGAGCGAATGGGTATCCAGCTTCTACCGTGCTGGCCGCTATCGAGTCGAATGAACAAATAGCGTGGAAACATCGGCTCACTGATGATCTCAGCCTTGCGGCGACGAATTTTTTCAATGCTTAGTCGCGGCAGGTAACAATTGAAGCCCTGCCGCTCAAGATTGACCAGCGCCAAATCTTCCAGCCTGGGCTTGGTATGAATCAGGTACCACGCATTGGTGCCACCGCCGGATGCTGTTTGCACCGTAACCTCTGGCGCAATGGTCAGTGTGCTAGTGTTTGGCGTGACAAAGTGTCCCGGTTTCAGTGTGCCAGCCATGCCAGTGCAGTCAAATGAACCTCACAGCTATTTTAAAACTGCCGTTGTTCGAGGGTGCAAAGTGGCTGAACCAAAACACCACCGGAACTGCGTCAGGCGTGTATAAACCGCTGCATAGACCAGCGTGACAGCGCCAAAGGCAAGCGCCAACAGAAGAGTGTTTTGTGCAAAGACGACGGCCATCAACGCCGGTATCGCCGCACACAGCCAGCCCAGCGGGCTGGCCAGACTATTTTGCAAAGTGGAATCGGTGTTGGGAAAAACATGTCGAACAATTCTTCGGTGCAACAGGTGATGCAAATGCATTTTGTCTGGTTGCCCGGGCGAGCGACCTACGCGGGTATGGCGCCGACGCACCGAGAATGCAACCTCCAGCACCGGATAGGCGCACACCAATAGGGTCGCCCAGGCGTTGATCTCCACATGCCGCATGGGTAGCAACACCGACATCCAGGCCAGCACAAAGCCCAACAGGTAGGCACCCCCATCGCCCAAAAACAGCTTGCCCAATGGCCAATTGACGATGCCAAAACCCAAAGCACAAGTGGCCGTCAAAAAGCAGACACTGGCCAGCGGAGCATCATCAACCTGCAGTGCTATCAGGCCAATGGCAGCCAGCATGATCGCGACCGCGCCCGCCGCCAGGCCGTTGTAGCCGTCAATGATGTTGATGGCGTTGGTCACACCACTCACGGCGAACGCGGTAAACACGACCGCCAGGGGAACTACCTGCAACAATGAGTCAAGCACATCCAGACCCGTGTTTTGCATCGCCACACCGGTCAGATACCAAGCCAGTACGCCGCTGAACAAAGTGGCCAGCAGCCGGGTGCGAACGCTCACCCGTTTGGTGAAATCCTCCAGCACACCAAAAGTAAAAGCCGGCATTGCGGCCAGCAGTGTCAGCCCAAGAATGACGCGCGCCTGACCGGATGCCAGAACCCAGCCCGTGAGCAAGCCCAGAAAAACAGCCAGACCCCCAATGCGGGGTGTGGCTTGCGTGTGAATTTT
>JAVHQY010000205.1:0-1726 GCA_036171375.1 Rhodoferax sp.
ATGAAGGGCGGCGGCATGATGAAAATGATGAAGCGCATGGGCGGCATGAAAGGCATGCCAAAAATGCCTTTCTGACAGTGTGCCCGGCCGCCAGCGCACGGCCGAACGTCAGCGTTTCAGGGCAAACGTTTTGTTGATCAGCGCCACGGCAGGCGCGCTGTCCCATTCCTTGGCACCGGCAAATTTGGCCAACACGCGCCCCTGCGCATCGACCAGCAAAGTCAGCGGCAGCCGGTCGGCACCAAGCATGTTTTCCAGCGCCAGATCATGATCGATGAAGTGGCTGAAACTGGTTTTGTATTGGCGCAAGAACGCCTGCGCCCGGTCACGGTAATCGTCGGTGGAAACGCCGATCACATTGAACTGTTTTCCGGTCGGACTGCGCGCCAGCCGCTCGATGGAAGGCATCTCTTCCCGACACGGGCCGCACCAACTGGCCCAGACGTTGATCAGCAGCGGTTTGCCGCGGTACTGCGACAGTTTGCGCTCTGAGCCGGTCAGGCTGTCGAGCCGGGCTTCACGCAGCACTGCGCCAACTTCGACTTCACCTGGCGTGCCGGCCAGCGCCATCTGATTGAGCAGCGTCAAGCCGATCAGCAGCAGAGCGGAAATGATTTTCATGATGGTCCACCGGACAGCGCCGGAAGGAATTGGGTTCGATGCATTTTATCGAGATCGGTCGCTGTCACGCTGGAGTCCGGCATACAGCGGCAAGATCGGCGACAAGATTTGCTTACAAATGCCGCCAATTTAGCCAGTAGAACACGGGTTGAACCGAGATTGCCGGTGCGATAATTTCCCAACGGCGCGGCCTGAAGCAGAACCACCATTCGGGAGAAGTCATGCTCAACATTTTTACCCTGGCCAGTGGCCGCCTCTTCCAGGAAGAAATCGAGTCACTCGAAGAACTCTCCAAATTCCAGCCCATCTGGGTCGATCTGGAATCGCCCAGCGGCGAAGAAAAACGCTGGATCAAACAGTATTTCGGACTGTCGATTCCCGAGGATGCGATGGACGAGGATATCGAGGAGTCGGCCCGTTTTTACCGCGAAGACAACGGCGAGCTGCACATTCGCAGCGACTTCCTGATTGCCGACGACGAGCAGCCGCGCACGGTGCGGGTGGCTTTCATTTTGAACCTGGAAAATGATGCGCTCAAGAGCAAAGGTGTGCTGTTTTCCATCCACGATGAAGACGTGCCGGTGTTTCGCCTGCTGCGCATGCGCGCCCGGCGCGCGCCCGGCCTGATCGAAGATGCCAAGGAGGTGCTGCTCAAACTCTTTGATGCCGATGCTGAATACTCGGCCGACACCCTGGAAGGCATTTACGATGACGTTGAAAACGTCAGCCGAAAAGTGCTCTCGGGCGATGTCACCGACGTGATGGCCGGTGAAGTGCTGGCGGCGATTGCGCGCCACGAAGACATGAGCGGGCGCATCCGGCGCAACGCCATGGACACGCGCCGCGCGGTGAGCTTCATGATGCGCAGCAAAATGCTCAACAGCGAGCAGTTTGAAGACGCGCGCCAGATTCTGCGCGACATCGATTCGCTTGATTCACACACCGCATTCCTGTTTGACAAGATCAACTTTTTGATGGATGCCACGGTCGGTTTCATCAACATCAACCAGAACAAGATCATCAAGATTTTTTCCGTCGCCAGCGTGGCGCTGCTGCCGCCGACGCTGATCGCCAGCGTCTATGGCATGAATTTCAAGGGTTATTT
>JAVHQY010000206.1:0-1716 GCA_036171375.1 Rhodoferax sp.
CAAAAAGCAAGGTGATCGTCTTCGCATGGGTGAACGACGAGGACACCAAGCGTGCTTATGAAAGTGGCGACGATGCCTATCGCGTATTTCGCAAGATGCTGGAAAGCGGCCATCCGCCAGACGACTGGGAACAACTTCTTGCGCAGACCACAGAGTCCTCAAATCGCTTGCAGAAGGTCGCTTCGCAAGCATCACGTTAAGCAGTGCCGTCTAAATTTTCGACAGCGTTGAGATTTTTTAGGGCAGCTTGCAGGAGTCATGCATGCGCAAGCGAGCCCTGACGTAAACCTGCTGTGCCAGTACCCACGCTTTTGGATCAGATGCATCTTGCAAGACGCGGGCGTCAGGCGGAGATTCCGCTGGCGTGGTGGCGCAACTGATGGGGCACAAGCCAAGCGCCACGGCTGAAAAGCATTACACCGTGCGCCCGCTGGACTTGCTGCGCGTGCATCATGAAAAGATAGAGGCGTGGATTTTGGAACAGGCCGGGGTGCAGTTCGATGCCACCGTGGAGCCGGGTAAGCTGCGCGTGGTGACTGGTTGAAGGTTTAGGGTTTGTAACGCATAATGCACGCCACCATGATTGAAGTGAGAGCCTACCAAGACAACGCCGGGCACATTCCCTATGCCGAATGGCTGGCTGGCTTGACAGACAACAAGGCAAAAGCCCGGATAGTGGTTCGTGTCAACCGTATGGCCGCTGGCAACTTCGGGGACTGCAAGCCGCTACGTGATGGCGTGCAAGAGTTGCGCATAGACATTGGGCCGGGCTATAGGGTGTATCTGAGCAGGCAGGGACCTGTTCTGGTGCTGCTGCTGTGTGGTGGCGACAAGAGCGAGCAAAAACGCGATATTGAGCGTGCAATTGAGTATCTGACCGACTGGAAACAAAGGGGTAAACCATGAAAACACCGCGCGACGTGAGCCATGACGACACTTTGGTGGCCATGCTCAAGGCTGACCCGGATTTTGCGAATGAGTATCTGGCCGCTGCACTGGATGAAGCCGCGCTGCCTGGCGGCGAGGCCGCACTGTTGCAAGCATTACGCCATATTGCAGAGGCGCAAGGCATGAGCGCCGTTGCCGCGCGGGCTGGCATACCCCGCGAAAGCCTTTACCGTGCATTGGGGTCAAAAGGAAACCCGACCATCAAAACATTTTTGGCCGTAGTGCGTGGTGCTGGCCTGCACCTTGACGTGAGCCGGGAGCCTGTGACTGCCTGATGTTGGAGCGATTGACCGCATGAAAACACTTCGCACCTTCAAAGCCGAACTGCTGGCCGATACCAACACCCGCGCCCATTACGACGCTATGGCTGGTGAATATGGCATGGCACGCGAACTGATAGCCGCCCGTAGCCGTGCCGGGCTGACACAGTTGGACGTGGCGCAGCGCATGGGCACAACACAGAGCACCATAGCCGTATTCGCACCCGACTGGCCACCGAGTTTGCCAGTCGCGATGAGTTGCTCTCTTGCCTGGAGCATTTGTTGGCCGGTGCGGGTAATGCCAGTTTGATGACATTACCTCTGCGTCAGACGCTGTGTGATCACGCCGCAGGCAATTACCGGATTTTGACGACGATGGCCGCAGAGTTGCTCTCAGCAGCAGCCCAGAAGGATTTGCCACTGCTCGATGAGAAGTTGTATCTGGAGGTGTTTGCCCCTACCCAGAAGGCTGCACCGCGTCGCGCCGGTGGCGGGAGGTGATCATGAA
>JAVHQY010000207.1:0-8263 GCA_036171375.1 Rhodoferax sp.
GAAAGCCTGTTTGACATGTACGAAGCGGTCAGCGGCGCGCGCATGCACGCGGCCTACTTCCGCCCCGGCGGTGTTTACCGTGACCTGCCCGAAACCATGGCGCGCTACCAGCCGAGCAAGGTCCGCAGTGCGCAATCGACGCTGCAACGCAACCACAATCGCGACGGCAGCCTGCTCGACTTCATCGACGATTTCACGCAGAAATTCCCAACCTACCTGGGCGAGTACCACACACTGCTGACCGACAACCGCATCTGGAAACAGCGCACGGTCGGCATCGGTGTCGTCTCGCCCGAGCGCGCGATTGAACTCGGCTTCAGCGGCCCGATGCTGCGTGGCTCTGGTGTGGCCTGGGACCTGCGCAAGAAGCAGCCGTATGAAGTCTATGACCGGCTTGACTTTGATATCGCCATCGGCAAGACCGGCGACTGCTACGACCGCTACCTGGTGCGCATGGAAGAGATGAAGCAGTCCAACCGCATCATTAAGCAGTGCGTTGACTGGCTGCGCGCCAATCCGGGGCCGGTGATTACCGACAACCACAAAATTGCGCCACCTAAACGCGAAGAGATGAAGACCAGCATGGAAGAGCTGATTCACCACTTCAAGCTCTTCAGCGAAGGCTTTCAGGTTCCCGCTGGCGAAGCTTACGCAGCGATCGAGCATCCCAAAGGGGAATTCGGCATTTACATGATCAGCGACGGGGCCAACAAGCCCTACCGCATGAAGATTCGTCCACCGGCTTTTGTCCATCTGTCGGCGCTGGGTGAAATGGGGCGCGGCCACATGATTGGCGACGCGGTGGCCATCATTGGCTCATTGGATATCGTGTTTGGGGAAGTTGACCGATGACTGTCGAAGAATACAAAACGCGCTTCGCCAAAGAAGTTGCCAAGTACCCGGCCGACCAAAAGCAGTCGGCGGTGATGGCGTGTCTGGCGCTGGTGCAAAAAGAGCGCGGTTTTGTTAGCGCCGAGAGTGAACAAATGGTGGCCGATTATCTTGCCATGCCGGTCATGGCAGTGCACGAGGTCACCACTTTTTACAACATGTACAACCAGCAGCCAGTGGGCAAGTACAAGCTCAACGTTTGCACCAATTTGCCGTGCCAGTTGCGCGACGGCAACCGGGCGCTGGAATATCTGCAACACAAACTCGGTGTTCACCTGGGCGGTACCACGGCCGACGGGCTGTTTACTTTGCAGCAGTCCGAGTGTCTGGGTGCCTGCGCCGATTCGCCGGTGATGCTGGTCAACGACCAGATCATGTGCAGCTTCATGAGCAATGACAAGCTTGGCCAACTGGTCGATGGTCTGCGCAGCGCCGAGGCTCAATCATGAACGCGCAAGACGTGCTGGCCCGGTTCGCCTCGGATGGTGTGCAGACCTGTTTTCATGGTCGCCACATCAAACCCATCATCCTGGCCGATTTGAATGGTGCCAACTGGCACTTGAAAGATTACCAGGCACGCGGCGGCTACCAGGCGCTGCGCAAGATTCTGGGCCAGGATGGCGCAGTCCCGGCCGCCGACGGCAGTGTTGGACTGACACCCGAGCAGGTCACGGCGATCGTCAAGGAATCGAGTTTGCGCGGCCGCGGCGGTGCCGGTTTTCCGACCGGACTGAAGTGGAGCTTCATGCCGCGCCAGTACAACGGGCCCAAGTACCTGGTGTGCAATTCCGACGAAGGCGAGCCCGGCACCTGCAAGGACCGCGAAATTCTGCAATTCAACCCGCACATGGTGATCGAGGGCATGATCATCGCCGCTTACGCGATGGGCATTGCGGTCGGCTACAACTACATTCACGGCGAGATTTTTCAGACCTACCAGCGTTTTGAAGCAGCGCTGGAAGAAGCGCGCGCTGCCGGTTTCCTGGGCGATCGCATCATGGGCAGCACGTTCAGCTTCCAGTTGCACGCGGCGCACGGCTACGGTGCCTACGTCTGTGGCGAAGAAACCGGTCTGCTGGAGTCGCTTGAAGGCAAAAAGGGTCAACCGCGCTACAAGCCGCCGTTCCCGGCCAGCTTTGGTCTGTATGGCAAGCCCACCACCATCAATAACACCGAGACCTTTGCCGCCGTGCCGTGGATCATCCGCAACGGGGCTGCCGCCTATCTGGCCTACGGCAAACCCAACAACGGCGGCAGCAAGATTTATTCCGTCAGCGGCGATGTGGAGTTGCCGGGCAATTATGAAGTCCCGATGGGAACGCCGTTTGCCACGTTGCTCGAACTTGCCGGTGGCGTGCGCCGCGGGCATCAGCTCAAAGCGGTGATTCCGGGCGGCTCCTCGTCGCCGGTGTTGCCAGCATCCATCATGATGGAATGCACCATGGATTACGACTCGGTGGCCAAGGCTGGCTCGATGCTCGGTTCGGGTGCCGTGATCGTCATTGACGACAGCCGCTGCATGGTCAAGAGCCTGCAACGCCTGAGTTACTTTTACATGCACGAATCCTGCGGCCAATGCACGCCGTGCCGCGAGGGCACCGGCTGGCTGTGGCGCATCGTCGAGCGCATTGAAAACGGTCAGGGTCGCCCTGCGGACATGGACTTGCTCGACAACGTGGCCGAGAACATCATGGGGCGCACCATTTGCGCCCTGGGCGATGCCGCTGCCATGCCGGTGCGGGCCATGCTTAAACACTTCCGCCCTGAATTTGAATACCACGTGGCGCACAAGACCTGCATGGTCCCGGCCTACGTCTGAGCGAGTCCCACAATGATTGAAATTGAACTCGACGGCAACAAGGTAGCGATCGCCAAAGGCAGCATGATCATGCATGCCGCCAACAAGGCGGGCACCTACATTCCGCATTTCTGCTACCACAAGAAGCTCAGCATCGCGGCGAGTTGCCGCATGTGCCTGGTGGACGTGGAAAAAATGCCAAAACCGATGCCCGCTTGCGCCACCACGGTGGCTCCCGGCATGATCGTTCGCAGCCGCAGCGAAAAAGCCATCAAGGCGCAGCAATCGGTGATGGAATTCCTGCTCATCAACCATCCGCTGGATTGCCCGATTTGCGACCAGGGCGGCGAGTGCCAGTTGCAGGACCTGGCGGTCGGTTACGGCGGTTCCGCATCGCGTTATCAGGAAGAAAAGCGCGTGGTCTCAGCCAAGGAAGTCGGGCCGCTGATTTCCATGCAGGAGATGAGCCGCTGCATCCAGTGCACGCGCTGTGTGCGCTTTGGCCAGGAAATCGCCGGTGCCATGGAGCTGGGCATGTCCAATCGTGGTGAACATGCAGCCATTGAAACTTTTATCGGGCATTCGGTCGATTCTGAACTCTCCGGCAACATGATCGACATCTGTCCGGTGGGTGCCATCACCAGCAAGCCGTTTCGCTACAGCGCCCGCACCTGGGAGCTGTCACGGCGCAAGTCGGTCAGCCCGCACGACTCGACCGGTGCCAACCTGATCGTGCAGGTCAAAAACAACCGCGTCATGCGGGTGGTGCCGCTGGAAAATGAAGCCGTCAACGAGTGCTGGATCGCCGACCGCGACCGTTTCTCCTATGAGGCCTTGAACAGCGATGAGCGCTTGACCACGCCGATGCTCAAGCAAGGCGGCAAGTGGATCGAAGTCGATTGGGCAACGGCGCTGGAATACGTCATCAAGGGTCTCACCCACATCAAGGCCGACCACGGTGCGGCCAGCCTGGGTGCGCTGGTCAGCCCGCACAGCACGCTGGAAGAACTCTTTCTGGCCGGCTCCTTGCTGCGCGGTTTGGGCAGCCAGAATATCGACTACCGCCTGCGCAACGCCGAGTTCCCACCGGTTGAAGGCGTGCGCACGCTGGGCTGTTCGATTGCCGCGTTGTCCGAGTTGCAAAGCGTTTTGGTGCTGGGCTCCAACCTGCGCAAGGACCATCCGCTGTTTGCCCAGCGCATCCGCCAGGCAGTGCGCAAAGGTGGTCGCGTCAATGTCATCAATGAAGTGGCGCAAGACTGGGCCATGCCGATTGCCAACAGCCTGTTTGCGCCGAGCGCCAACTGGGCGCAAGCGCTGGCCGATGTAGCGGCTGCCGTTGCAGCGGTCAAAGGCGTTGCCGCTCCGGCAGTAGGCCAGGCCAGCGCAGCAGCCAAAGCCATTGCGGCTTCGCTGCTCGGTGGCGAGCGCAAAGCGATTTTGCTCGGCAACGCTGCCGCGCATCACGCCAAGGCTTCGAGCTTGCTGGCGCTGGCCAACTGGATTGGCGCGCAAACCGGTGCCAGCGTAGGTTATTTGACTGAAGCGGCCAACACCGTGGGAGCCCAGCTGGTCAGCGCTGTGCCGGGTGCGGGCGGCTTGAACGCCGCGCAGATGCTCAGCGGCGGCAAACTCAAAGCGGTGTTGCTGCTCAACACTGAGCCAGAATTTGATAGCGCTGCGGGCAGTGCAGCAGCCCTGGAATCCGCTGAAATGGTGGTGACTTTGAGCCCGTTCAAAACCAACTTGGCGTTTAGCGACGTGCTGCTGCCAATTGCGCCTTTTACCGAAACCTCGGGCACCTTCGTCAACGCCGAAGGCCGCGTGCAGAGCTTTCACGCCGTCGTCAAGGCGCTGGGCGAAACGCGTCCAGCCTGGAAAGTGCTGCGCGTGCTGGGCAACATGCTCGCGCTGTCGGGATTTGATTTTGAATCTTCCGAAGACGTTCTCAAGCAGATCACGAAGGTGACCAGCGGCGACCTGTTGCCGCCAGCCGCGCTGAGCAACGCCACGGCGATGCCGATTGATCTCAGCGCGGCGACGACTGAGCCGGTGGTGGCTTCGATTTATGCGCTGGACGCTTTGGTGCGCCGCGCCAGCAGCCTGCAACTCACGGCCGATGCCCGGCTTCACGCGCACAAGGTGGCAGCATGATTGATACGGTTTTTGCTCTGGGCCAGGGTCTGTTGGACGCACCCTGGTGGTCGGGCCTGGCCTGGCCCCTAATTTGGGCGCTGGTGAAGATTACTGCGGTTTTGTTGCTGGTGATGGGAGCCGTTACCTACACCACGTTGTATGAGCGCAAGCTGCTGGGTTGGGTGCAGATTCGCATCGGCCCGAACCGCGTCGGTCCCTGGGGTCTGTTGCAGCCGATCGCAGACGCGATGAAGTTGATGACGAAAGAAGTGCTGCGTCCGGCCGGTGCCGAGAAGTGGCTTTTTTACATGGGCCCAGTGATGACCGTGATGCCGGCCATGGTGGCCTGGGCGGTGGTACCGTTCGGCCCCGAAATCGCGGTGGCCAACCTCAACGCCGGGCTGCTGTTTTTGATGGCCATCACGTCGATGGAAGTTTATGGCGTGATCATTTCCGGCTGGTCGTCCAATTCCAAATACCCGTTCCTGGGCGCGCTGCGGGCTTCGTCGCAAATGGTGAGCTACGAAATCGCGATGGGCTTTTGCATGGTGGTGGTGCTGATGGTCTCGGCCAGTCTGAACCTGAGCGACATCGTCGCCGGCCAGGGCAAGGGCCAGTTTGCCCAGATGGGGCTGGGCTTCCTGTCCTGGAACTGGCTGTCGCTGCTGCCCATTTTTGTCGTCTATTTCGTCTCCGGCCTGGCTGAAACCAACCGGCTGCCGTTTGACGTGGTCGAAGGCGAGTCGGAAATCGTTGCCGGTCACATGGTGGAATACTCGGGCATGTCCTGGGCCATGTTCCAGATGGCCGAATACGCCAATATCTGGCTGGTGTCGGTCTTGTCCACCATCATGTTCCTGGGTGGCTGGCTGTCGCCGATTGACAGCCCGCTGTTCAACGCCATTCCGGGCTGGATCTGGCTCGGGCTCAAATCCTTTGCCATAGTCACGCTGTTTGTCTGGGTGCGGGTCACGTTTCCGCGCTTTCGCTACGACCAGATCATGCGTCTGGGCTGGAAAATCTTCATTCCCGTCACGCTGGTCTGGCTGGTGCTGGTCGGTGGCTGGATGCAGACCCCCTGGAATATTTGGAAGTAATTCGAGTTGTCTATGACTATTGCAACCTCCACCGCCGTTGAGACATCGAACAAATGTTCCTTCTCGCTCAAGGACTTTTTGTCCAGTTTCATGCTGCGCGAGTTTTTCAAAGGGATGGCGTTGACCGGAAAGTACGCTTTTCGCAGCAAGATCACGATCGAGTACCCGGAAGAAAAGACACCGCTCTCGCCCAGATTTCGCGGCCTGCACGCCCTGCGTCGCTACGCCAACGGCGAAGAGCGCTGCATCGCTTGCAAACTGTGTGAAGCGGTTTGCCCAGCGATGGCCATCACCATCGAGTCTGCCGTCCGCGCCGACGGCTCACGCCGCACCACACGCTACGACATCGATTACAACAAGTGCATTTACTGCGGTTTCTGTGAAGAAAGCTGCCCGGTCGATTCCATCGTCGAGACCGCCGTTTTCGAGTACCACGGCGAGGCACCGGGCGACCTGTATTTCACCAAAGAGATGTTGTTGGCGGTGGGCGACCGCTATGAGGCCGACATCGCCGCGGCGCGCGCAGCTGATGCCAAGTACCGCTGATGTCTGCGCCGATTCAACTTACCGACTACCGAATAAAGTAACGCTCCATGGATGTCAAGACCGGTTTCTTTTACTTCTTCTCGATCGTGCTGCTGTTGGCCGCCTTTCGGGTCATCACCGCGCGCAATCCCGTCTATGCGGTGCTGTATCTGGTGTTGGCTTTTTTCCAGGCCGCCGGGCTGTGGTTGCTGCTCAAAGCTGAGTTTCTGGCCATCACGCTGGTGTTGGTGTATGTCGGTGCCGTGATGGTGTTGTTCTTGTTCGTCGTCATGATGCTCGACGTTCGCCTCGACAGCCTGCGCGCCGGCTTCTGGAAGCACTTTCCGCTGGCGGCGTTGGTCGGTGTCTTCATTGCGCTGGAAATGGCGGCGGTGTTGCTGGGCGGTTTTCGCGGCACCGAAGCGCTGCCGGCAGCCAGCGTGCTGGGGCAGGTGCCGGCCGAGCTGTCCAACACGCGTGAACTCGGCAAGGTGCTC
Source organism: Rhodoferax sp. (assembly GCA_036171375.1). Lineage (GTDB taxonomy): Bacteria > Pseudomonadota > Gammaproteobacteria > Burkholderiales > Burkholderiaceae_C > Rhodoferax. The sequence goes on from JAVHQY010000207.1 coordinate 6,945, forward strand.
TACAGCCAGTACCTCTATCCGCTACAGATCGCAGCCGCCATCTTGCTGGTGGCAATGATTGCCGCCATTGCGCTCACGCTGCGTCGGCGCAAGGACAATAAAGCGATCAACGCGGCCGACCAAATCAAGGTTAAAGCGCAGGACCGGTTGACGGTGGTCAAGATGGCGGCAACCACCATGGCGCCGAGCGCGCCGGTGAACGCGGCAGCGCTGGAGACAAAAGCATGAACCTGACACTTGGGCATTTTCTTTCGGTCGGGGCGGTGCTGTTTGCGCTGTCGGTGATCGGCATTTTTCTCAATCGCAAGAATCTGATCGTGCTGCTGATGGCGATCGAGCTCATGCTGCTGGCGGTGAACACCAACTTCATTGCTTTTTCCCATTATCTGGGCGACATGCATGGCCAGATTTTTGTTTTCTTCATCCTCACAGTGGCGGCGGCTGAATCGGCGATCGGTTTGGCTATTTTGCTGCTGCTGTTCCGCAACAAGTCCAGCATCGATGTGGACGAACTCAACACGCTAAAGGGTTAACAAGATGAGTCAAACCCTTTCCGCTTCAACCCTGCTGGTGGTACCGATGGCACCACTGGTGGGCTCTGTGCTGGCCGGCATTTTTGGCACCAAGTTGGGTGGCAACTGGATCGGGCGGCGCATGTCGCATTCGCTCACCATCCTGGGTGTACTGATCGCTTTCATCGTCTCGGCTTCGGTGCTGAAAAGTGTGGCCATCGACGGTGCCCGGTTCAATGAGGATCTCTACACCTGGATGGTGGTGGGTAATCTCAAAATGGCGATCGGCTTTCAGATCGACGGTCTGAGCGCGATGATGATGGCGGTGGTCAGCTTCGTGTCACTGATGGTGCACATCTACACCATCGGTTACATGGAAGACGACGACGGCTACAACCGCTTCTTTTCCTACATTTCGCTGTTCACCTTCTCCATGCTGATGCTGGTGATGAGCAACAATGTGCTGCAGTTGTTCTTCGGCTGGGAAGGTGTCGGCCTGATGTCGTACCTGTTGATCGGTTTCTGGTTCAACAAACCGACGGCGGTGTTTGCCAACATGAAAGCGTTTGTGGTAAACCGGGTCGGCGACTTTGGTTTCATCCTGGGTATAGCACTGATCGTGGCTTACACCGGCACGCTCGATTACAGCGGCATTTTTGCCCACAAGATGGAGCTCGCCAAGCGCTTCTTCCCGGGCACCCAGTGGCTGCTGATCAGCGTCACCTGCATCTGCCTGTTTATCGGCGCGATGGCCAAGTCGGCGCAGTTTCCGCTGCACGTCTGGCTGCCCGATTCGATGGAAGGCCC
>JAVHQY010000208.1:0-8173 GCA_036171375.1 Rhodoferax sp.
CGCAGTTCGATGCCACAGCCGCGGGCGAGCAAGGGGTTTCAAAACCCTTCGGCCGCTTCAACCAAAAAGCGCACGCGGCGCACACCATTCCAGGCATCGGCATCGAGCCGGAACGCCAGCCTGATGCGCGCTGGCAGCGGCTCGGTGTGGCCAAACCAAATGCCGTCCACTGGCTGACCCTGGTGCTTGAGTTTGAGCGCCAAATGTTTTTCACCGACCAGGCGCTGCGACACCACCTCAACTTCTTCACTGAACACCGGCGGTGCAAATCCCTGCCCCCAGACTTCGTGCTGCAAGGCATCCACCAGTTCGACCCGCCGGTAGTCGGGCTTGAGCGCCCCGTCGGTCTCCAGGCGGCGCTGCAAAATGGTCGCATCCAGCCACTGCACAGCGACCTCACGCAAGGTCTTCTCAAAAAGCGCAAAATCTTTTTCTGCAATGCTGCATCCCGCCGCCATCGCATGGCCGCCGAAGCGCAGCAGCACGCCCGGCTCGCGCTTGGCCACCAGATCGAGGGCATCGCGCAGGTGAAAACCGGCAATCGAACGCCCCGATCCTTTGAGTTCAGCCTCGTGGCCGGGCGCTTTGCTGCGCGCAAAAACGAAAGTGGGCCGGTGCAGCAAATCCTTCACGCGGGCCGCCACGATGCCGACCACGCCTTCATGAAAGTCAGCGTCAAAAATACAAATGGCCGCCGGTGGCGATGTCTGGCTGGCCGTGGTTTGCTCGAACAGTTGTTGCGCCACCTGCAGTGCCTGCGTGCGCATGCCGTCCTCGATTTCGCGCCGCTCGCGGTTGATGCCATCGAGCTCGCGTGCCAACTGCTGGGCGCGCGCCGCATCGTCAGTGAGCAGGCATTCAATTCCCAGCGTCATGTCGGCCAGCCGACCCGCAGCGTTGAGACGCGGTGCCAGTGCAAAACCCAAATCGAAAGTGCTGGCCACGGCGGCATCGCGCGCGGCAACGGCAAACAGCGCGGCCATTCCAGGCGGCATCGAACCAGCACGGATGCGCTTGAGGCCCTGCGCCACCAGGCGCCGGTTGTTGGCATCGAGCTTGACCACGTCGGCCACTGTCCCCAGCGCCACCAGCGGCAGCAATCGATCGAGCCGGGGCTCGCCTGCGGCGGCAAAAGCGCCACGCGCGCGCAGCTCGGCGCGCAGCGCCAGCAACACATAAAACATGACACCGACACCGGCCATCGATTTGCTTGGGAAGCTACAGCCAGGCTGATTCGGGTTGACGATCACGTCGGCTGACGGCAATTCAATGGCACCCTCGCGCAGGGCAGGCAGGTGGTGGTCGGTCACCAGCACTTGCAGACCCAATTCTTTCGCCCGTGCCACGCCCTCAAAACTGGCAATGCCGTTGTCCACGGTGAGCAGCACATCGGCACCGCTGGCCTTGACCCGCTCAGCAATTGGCGCGGTCAGCCCGTAGCCATCAACCACGCGGTCGGGCACCTGGTAACCCACCCGCTGCGCACCCAGCAGCCGCAGCCCGCGCAAGGCCACGCTGCACGCGGTCGCGCCGTCACAATCGTAATCAGCAACCACACAAATTTGCCGCTGCGCGGCAATGGCATCGGCCAGCAATCTGGCGGCACCGTCCAGACCCAACATCTGGGTGGGCGCGAGCAGATGCGCCAGAGCAGCATCGAGCTCCTGCACGCTTTGCACGCCGCGTGCGGCGTACAGTTGCGCCAGCAGAGGATGGATGCCAGCCTGCTCCAGTCGCCACTGGACGCGCGGTGGCACGGCGCGGGTGGTGATTTTCATAGGCTTGACAACACGCCTTGAACCGTGTCAGGGCGCAGCCATTGCCGAACCCGGTGCATTGCAGCGCTGCCAGCACCGGCTCGCTCCAGCGTGGAAAAAGTCTGCGCGCTACGCTCGCCACACAAGGTGAGCTGGCAGTTCGCGCCGCGCTGCAACGCCGCCAGCATGGCAGCGCACTCGCTGCGGTCGATCTGTTGCCAGGTCTGGCACCAGATCGACCAGTCCTGGCGTAGTGCGGGCGCGCGCAAGGCGTGCACGCGCTGTGGCAGCTGATCGTCTGCGGGCGCAACCCAGCCTGGCGGCAAAGCACCACTGCCGCTGATCCACAACGAGTTGACGCTGGTACCGCCGCGCGCTACGCGCCCGGCATTGACGGCGTGCTCATGCAGCAGCATCTGCATTTCACTTTGCAGCCGCTGCCAGGCAATCGCGCTGTCGCCGCTGGGCAACCAGTCGGCCACCGCGCAGCCGCGCACCCGATCGAGCGAGGCGCACTTCAAGCTGCGCAGTGCTTCGCCTTGGACCAGCCAGCGCGTGGGCTGGTCGTAGTGCAGCGTGAGACTGTCGGTGGTAAAAAACGGTTGCATCGCGGCCAGCAGAGCGCGCGACTGCAGCTCGTCGAGATCATCGAGCGGATCACTGCTCATTGCCAGCGCGCGACTGCCGCTGTGCCAACGACAAGGGCTGATAAAAGCCCAACCGGCATCACTCACCAGACCCTGCCGGTGCGCGTGGTAAGCCGCCCAAGGGATGCGTCCATCGTCGAGCGGCAAATTCAGCGCCCGCGCCAGCGCGCGCTCATGCGGTGGCGACAGACTGCTGGTAACGCCGCTGTCGATGGTGCCGGCCGACAAGCGGCGCAACAGCCGCTGCAAATTGGGCAGGTGCATGCCCGCCAACGCGCCAGCACAAGCCGGGTCGCTGCAAAAAGCAAAGGAAATCAATAGCCGCATGACTCAATTGTGCGCGATGCCACAATGGAGGCTGAAAAGACACACGCATGCAGCTTCCTTTTGAACTCACTCTTGGCTGGCGCTACACGCGCGCCGGGCGCGCCACGCGGCGCAACGGCTTTATCTCGTTCATTTCAGCCGTCTCCATGCTGGGCATCGCGCTTGGCGTGGCAGCGCTGATCATCGTTTTGTCGGTGATGAACGGTTTTCAGAAAGAAGTACGCGACCGCATGCTGTCGGTGGTGTCGCACATCGAGATTTCCGCCTCCAATAACGCTGCCCTGCCCGATCTGGCACACACGCTGGCACAGGTTCGCGCCCATGCGCAAGTGGTCGGCGCAGCGCCGTTCATCGCTGCCCAGGCGCTGCTGGCGCGCGGCGAAGACATGAAAGGCACGCTGGTACGCGGCATCGACCCGGCGCACGAAGCCGAAGTCACCGCGCTGGCAGCAGGCTTGGACAAAGCCGCGCTGGCGCGCCTGGTGGCGGGCCAGTTTGGCGTGATCCTGGGCAGCGAACTGGCGCGCAGCATGGGCGTTGTCAGCGGCGACCGGTTGACGCTGGTGGCACCCGGTGGGCAGTTGACACCGGCCGGTGTGGTGCCGCGTCTGAAACAGGTCACGCTGGTTGGCGTTTTTGATTCCGGCCACTTTGAGTACGACTCGACGCTGCTGCTCATGCACCTGGACGACGCAGCAAAGCTTTTTCGCCTGGACGGCCCCAGCGGCGTGCGCGTCAAACTGCGCGATTTGGGGCAAGCGCGCGAAGTGGCAGCCGATCTTGCCAAGCACCTCGATGGCGATCTGCTGGTGAGCGACTGGACGCGCCAGAACCGCTCCTGGTTTGCCGCCGTGCAGATTGAAAAACGCATGATGTTCATCATCCTCACCTTGATCATTGCGGTCGCCGCTTTCAACCTCGTCTCCAGCCTGGTGATGAGCGTGACCGACAAGCGCGCCGACATTGCCATTCTGCGCACGCTCGGTGCCAGTCCGGCTTCGATCATGGGAATTTTTGTCGTGCAGGGCGCTTTCGTCGGCGTGATCGGCACTTTTGCCGGCCTGGCGCTGGGGCTGGCGGTGGCCTTCAACATCGACACGCTCGTTCCCCTGCTTGAGCAACTGTTCCAGGCCCACTTTTTGCCTAAGGACATCTACCTGATCAGCCGCATGCCAAGCGATCCTCAGGCCGGTGACATCTGGCCGATCGCCCTGATTTCCCTGCTGCTGGCTTTGCTGGCCACGCTGTACCCAAGCTGGAGCGCATCCAGGGTCAACCCGGCGCAGGCGCTGCGTTATGAATGAAATCGTTCTCAGTGCGCGCCACTTGCAGCAGCGCTTTAGCGAAGGACCGCTGGACGTGACCGTGCTGCGCGGCGTGGATCTGGAGGTGCGCGCCGGTGAAACGCTGGCCATCGTCGGTGCTTCGGGTTCGGGCAAAAGCACGCTGCTGCATTTGCTCGGCGGGTTGGACCGGCCGGTGGCCGGAGAAGTGCTGCTCAATGGCCACCATCTGGCCCGCTGCGACGGTGCCGAGCAGGGCCGTCTGCGCAACCGCTACCTGGGTTTCGTTTACCAGTTCCACCACCTGCTGCCCGAATTCAGCGCCCAGGACAACGTGGCCATGCCGCTATGGATTCGCCGTCAGGACGCTGCTGCCAGCGCGCAGGCAGCGCGTCAGATGCTCTGTGCCGTGGGTCTGTCACAGCGGCTGGCGCACCGGCCGTCCGAACTCTCCGGCGGTGAACGCCAGCGCGTGGCGCTGGCGCGCGCGCTGGTGACACAACCGGCTTGCGTGCTGGCCGACGAGCCCACCGGCAACCTCGACCGCTCCAGCGCCGACGAAGTGTTTGCCTTGATGTTGGAGCTGGCGCGCACCCAAGGCACGGCATTTGTCGTCGTCACCCACGATGAGACGCTGGCCGCGCGCTGTGATCGGCAGTTGCACCTGGTGCAGGGCAAGTTGCAAGCGTGATGCAGTGGATCGACAGCCATTGCCACCTTGATGCGGCTGAGTTTTCGGCAGACGCACTGGCGGTTCGCTCGCGGGCGGCAGCTCGTGGTGTGGCCCATTGCGTCTTGCCAGCAGTTGCAGTGGCCAATTTTGAGGCGGTTCGCAAGTTGGCCCACCGCACCGGCGACAGTTATGCGCTGGGCATTCACCCGCTGTTCACGCCGCAGACGCAAGACGGCGATCTGGCGCGCCTGGATGCCGAACTGCTGCGCCAACGCGATGATCCACGTCTGGTTGCGATCGGTGAAATCGGGCTTGATTATTTTGTTCCGGAATTGATGCAGGCTCCGGCTCTGGAGCGCCAACGCCATTTTTATCTGGAACAACTCAAACTGGCGCGCAAATACGAGTTGCCGGTGTTGCTGCACAGTCGCCACGCGGTCGATGCCGTCATCAATGGGTTGCGACAAATCGGCCAGGGCCAACGCTGGCATGGCATCGCGCACGCTTTCAGCGGTAGCGCCAGTCAGGCGCAGGCGCTGCTCGCGCTCGGACTCAAACTCGGTTTCGGCGGCGCCCTGACCTACCCGCGCGCGCTGCGTTTGCAGCGTCTGGCCACCAGCCTGCCAATCGATGCCATGGTGCTTGAAACCGATTCCCCGGACATGCTGCCGCAGTGGCTGTACCGCAGCGCTGCGCAGCGCCAACAGGGAATGGCGCAAGGCCGCAACGAGCCCGGCGAGCTGCCCACCATTGCAGCCAAGCTGGCGGCTTTGCGCGCCATCACCAGCGGCGAGCTGGCCCAAACCACGACGCAAAATTGCCTGCAAGCGCTACCCAAACTGGCGCTGCTTCAAAGCTTACCCAAGCCGGACACAGGCCCATCGCTCCATACCGGCCCACGCCAATACTCATGACGTTGCTCTATAAAACCAAGCACATCAGGTTTCCGCCGCAGCACCCGTGTCGCTCCCCAAGTCCCCGGCAATCAGCCGGAACTGCTCAAGCGCCGCTTCCAAGTCATCCACGATCTCCTGTGCAATCACATCGGGCGGTGGCAGGTTGTCGCTCTCAAGCAGTGAATCGTCTTTGAGCCAGAAGATGTCAAGACTGGCTTTGTCGCGCGCGATCAGCTCGGCATAGTCGTACACACGCCAGCGGCCATCCGGGATTCTCAGCGCTCCACGTGGCTTTGCGTTCATTCCGATTCGCCGGGTTGTAGAGCTTGACGAATTCTTCCAGGTGTTCGCGCCGCAGTGGGTTGGTCTTGAGCGTGAAATACTGGTTGGTGCGCAAGTCGTAAATACACAGCTTTTTCGAATAGCGTCCACATCGTCTGTGGCTCGCACATCGGCCACCAGCGGCTGTGTGATGAGCAACCCGGTGGCGCAGCCACCCACAAAAACCACCTGTTCACGCAAGGGCCCCATGGCATTGGTTATGGCAATTAGCAGTTCCAGGTTCGGGTTAGCCATATTGCGGTCTCGCTTCTGGCCGTGGTGCTTCGGGGTAAATCAACAGTGGCAAGCGCTCCAGCGCCATGTTGCGCTCAAGGGCGCGGCCCACCAGCAGCGCATCAAACAGGGCCAACATTTCGTACAGCTTGGCATCTTGCATGGCTGCAAATGGCACACCAGGGTGCAGTGGCTCCAGCCCCTGCCCACGCGCTGTGCCGTTGGGGTGTGGCCACACCCAGTCGTCAGACCCCGGCGCAAACGCCCCAGCAAAGGCTGGCGCGCTATGGCTGGTAGGCACGCCCACCGACACAGGCAGGCGTTCGGCTGGAAACGCGTATTTGGCACCATGCACCGCAAACTCGGCCAGGTTGCGGGTCCAAGGCCACTGTCACATGCTTCATCCGCTTGCCTAAATAGCCACAATGGCGCAAAATGCGCCATACAGGAATAACATTATGTCTCAATCCAGCGCAGCATTTGCCTCCGTCAAACTTCCTTCTGCCTTGGTAGCGCAGGCCCGCGATGCCGCGCAGCCCATGCGCCGCTCAGTGGCAGGCCAGGTGGAATACTGGGCCACGTTGGGCCGCATCGTCGAGCATAGCGGGCTGACCGCGCAAGAAGCCCAAACTGCCATCGCCAACTACGAGGCCGCCGCTCGCCGCGCGCGCCCTGCCGAACCCGCATCACAGGCAGACACCCTGCTCGCCCAATTCATGACAGCCGAACTCGACGGTAGCCTGGCTCAGCGCGTGCGCGAGGTCGTAGCCGCCAACCGCAGCAAGGCCAACCTCTGAACAAACCCGTCTTCTACCTGCTGGCCGGACCCAATGGCGCAGGCAAATCCACCTTGTACCGAGCCTTGGTACTGGCAGGCACCGTCCCCGCTTCTGTCGAGTTCGTGAATGCCGATCTGTATGAGGCGCAGCACCTGCAACACCTCCCAGATGCCCAAGCCCGCTCAGAACAGGCACGCGTGTGGGCCGATGCCCGCCGCGCCGAGTTGCTGAACGCAGGGCAATCGTTTGTCAGCGAAACCGTGTTCTCGCACGCCTCCAAACTGGCGCTCATTGAAGAAGCCCAGGCGCAGGGTTTTTTCGTCATGCTGCTGATCGTGGCGCTGGACCAGCCCGAACGCCTGCTCACGCGCGTAGCCCAGCGCGTGGCGGAAGGCGGACACCCGGTGCCAGCCGATCGCATCCTGGCGCGCTACCCGCGCACACTGCTCAACCTGACCCAAGCTGTGCGTCTGGCAGATGCCGCAGTCTTGTATGACTCGCAAGACGTCACGCCGGGCACGCACACTGCCGTGGCAATGTGCAAAGGGACGTGGACGAAGGAGCTGGTGCAGCCTTTGCCGCAATGGGCGCAGCAAGTCCTGGGGACGAAATAGCGCCATAGCCATCGTGGAATATGCGCCGTCAACCCGATCGGGCGATTGGCCGGTTTGGGCTGGGCCATTCACGATATTTTTCAACTGGTCAAAGTGCTGAAACTTCAAATCCAGATAGCGCGCGGCATCCACCGATGTGATGCGGTTGGCTAAAATTACTGCGAGACCTCAATGGTACCTATCTTGATTTGGGCGTAGTACCATCGCACCATGACGCTCAAAGAATCCAACCCGTATCTGCGCAGCCGCACTGAGGCCAGCCGCAAGACCGCGCTTCGGATTTCTGCGAAAACGTCATCTGCGGTGGAAGGCATTCGCGCCCCGTTTGCCGACAGCCTACTAGCCAAGGCCCCTGCCAGTAGGGAAACCTGCACCGCGTATTGGCAGCAGCGCGCTGCTTTGAGCGCGCGATAATTTTTTCAAACACTGCCGCCGAGGGCATATAGTCCCGCCCCATCGCAGCATGGATGGCACCAATATAGATGCGCCGCCCGCGCCCCAGCATGGGGCTGAAGTCCAGCGGCGGCAGACCCGCCTGCAAGGCCATCAGCAGGGCCAGCAAGCGCGCCAGCCGACCATTGCCTTCGCGAAATGGATGAACCAGGATCAGCTCGGCATGCACCTCGGCCAAGGCAAGCGCCA
>JAVHQY010000209.1:0-3644 GCA_036171375.1 Rhodoferax sp.
CCTTAGCGGGAAGCTTCGTCAGCAGCCTTGCAAGAGGGTGAACAGACGGCTTGCGACTTGCCCAGAATCTTGCGTGTCACCATCTGCGATCGAGCGCGATGTTTGCCACACAAAAAGCACGACATCGTCGCCGCGCCAAATGAGGTTGCCGCCATGAACGGGGAACCCGATACTTTGGATTTGTAACGCAGGCCATCGGCCAGCATTTTGGTTTTTGTGTCTGCTTTTGCCATGGGCCGCATTTTACCGCAGTCGCCGATGGAATTTCAAAGCTTGCTACAGTTACGCCTTCTACCAGTCTTCAATTACAAGGTCATCCATGGCACGTACCGTCAAATGCATCAAACTCGGCACCGAGGCCGAAGGGCTTGATTTTCCGCCTTACCCGGGCGCGCTGGGCAAGCGCATCTGGGAAAACGTGAGCAAACAGGCATGGGCCGAGTGGTTGCAGCATCAGACCATGCTGGTCAATGAAAACCGGCTCAACCTGGCCGATGTCCGGGCCCGCCAGTACCTGGCACGCCAACTGGAAAATCATTTCTTTGGCGCTGGTGCCGACGTGGCGACGGGCTATGTTGCACCCGGCAGTTCGACAAAATCGTAGTGCTTGTCAATTCATGGCGCTGACTGGCCGGTGTGCCTTCACGTAGGCATCGCTGGGCAGGTAAGCCCGGCCGTCGGCATAGCGCCACTGCACCATCACCCCTTTGCCACCCTGTTGATCGAGCTTGCCAATATAAGTTCCCATGGTTGACTGTTGATCCAGTGAGCGGAATTCAACCACACCAAACGGCGTATTGAACTTGAGTCCGCGCATGGCGGCCACCAATTTTTCATTGTCAATGCTGTTGGCTTTTTTGATGGCGGCAAAAATGGCCTGCATGGTGACATAGCCAACCACCGATCCCATCTTGGGGTGCTCCTTGAATTTTTGCTGGTAAGCCTTGGCGAAGGCCAGGTGTTCACGGCTGTCAATCTGACCCCACGGATAACCGGTCACGATCCAGCCGACGGGTGCTTCATCCTTGAGCACATCGAGGTATTCGGGTTCGCCCGAGAGCATCGAAACGACGGGCGTTTTGGGAAACACCTGGCGCTGGTTGCCCTCGCGCACCAGCTTAGCCAGATCAGCACCAAAAGTGACGTTGAAAATGGCATCGGGCCGGGCTTGCATCAAGGCCTGCAAGGTTGCGCCGGCATCGAGTTTGCCCAGCACCGGCCACTGCTCAGCGACAAATTCCACATCCGGTCGTTTGGCCTTAAGCAGTGCCTTGAAACTGCTCACCGCGCTTTGTCCATACTCGTAGTTCGGTGCAATCGTGGCCCAGCGCTTGGCCGGCAATTTGGCCGCCTCTTCCACCAACATGGCAGCTTGCATGTAGGTGCTCGGACGCAAGCGAAAGGTGTAGCGGTTGCCCTTGTCCCAAACGATGGCATCGGTCAGCGGTTCACTGGCCACAAACAGACGTTTGTTCTTGTTTGCGTGGTCAGCCAGCGCCAAACCGACATTGGACAGAAAACCGCCCGCCAGCACGTCAACTTTTTCGTGGCTGGTAAGTTCAACCGCATGACGCAGGGCTTCTTCCGGTTTGCCAGCGTCGTCGCGCGCAATCACTTCCACCTTGCGACCCAGCAGACCACCGGCAGCGTTGATCTCATCGACTGCCAATTGCCAGCCCTGGCGATAGGGCGTGGTGAACTGAGGCATACTCGAATAACTGTTGATTTCACCAATTTTGATCGGCACATTTTGAGCCTGCGAAGCAAGCGCCAAAGCGCACAAAAAGCCAACCCACACTTGTTTCATAGCACCTCCAGGAAACCGCACTGTACCAGTGTCGAAGTTTTTTGCCCTCGATGCGGATCAGTAGAATGACGACCAGGTTGATTTCCGCCATCCACTTTTCCCCTTTCATCCACTCTTAACAGGACTATCTCATGTCTCTCTTGTCTGCTGTTCAAATGGCACCACGCGATCCGATATTGGGTCTGAACGAGCAATTCAACGCCGACCCCAACCCGGCCAAAGTCAACCTCGGCGTGGGGGTGTACTTTGATGCCAATGGCAAACTGCCGCTGCTCGACTGTGTGCGCGCGGCTGAAAGCGCGATGCTGCAAGCGCCCAAGGCACGCGGCTACCTTCCCATCGACGGTATCGCGGCCTATGACGCGGCGGTGAAGGCACTGGTTTTCGGTACCGACTCGGAACCGGTGAAAGCTGGGCGCGTGGCCACCATCCAGGGGCTGGGTGGCACTGGCGCGCTGAAAATTGGCGCTGATTTCCTGAGAAGACTCAACCCCGCAGCCAAAGTGCTGATCAGCGACCCCAGTTGGGAAAACCACCGCGCCCTGTTCAGCAACGCCGGTTTTACGGTGGAGACTTACCGCTATTACGATGCCAGCACCCGCAGCCTGAATTTTGCCGGCATGCTGGCAGACTTGAACGCTGCGGCATCAGGAACCGTGGTCGTGTTGCACGCCTGCTGCCACAACCCGACCGGCTACGACATCACGCCGGCACAGTGGGACCAGGTGGTCGTCAGTGTCAAAACCAGAGGCTTGGTGCCGTTCATTGACATGGCATACCAGGGTTTTGGTCAGGGTCTGCAGGAAGACAGCGTGGTGATTGGCAAGTTTGTCAGCGCTGGCCTGATGTTTTTTGTTTCCACTAGCTTCAGCAAGAGTTTCAGCCTTTATGGCGAACGCGTCGGCGCGCTCAGCGTGCTGTGCCACGACAAGGAGGAAGCGGCGCGGGTGTTGAGCCAGCTCAAAATCGTGATTCGCACCAACTACAGCAATCCGCCGACCCACGGCGGAGCGATTGTCAGCACCGTGCTGGCCGATGCCAGATTGCGGGCACAGTGGGAGCAGGAACTCGCGGCCATGCGCGTTCGCATCAAGACCATGCGTCAGAAACTGGTCAATGGACTCAAGGCAGCGGGAATCAAGCAGGATATGAGTTTCATTACCCAGCAAGTCGGCATGTTCAGCTACTCGGGCCTGAGCAAAGACCAGATGGTGCGGCTGCGCAATGAGTTTGGTGTTTATGGCACCGACACTGGCCGCATGTGCGTGGCCGCACTGAACGACCAAAACATCGAATACGTCTGCGCCTCGATTGCCAAGGTGATCTGATCTGCTTGAGCTAGAGCTAGAGCTTGCGCACGCATTGACGATACCAGCAGCGGATTGTATGGAGTCATGGCCGTGACGGCCACGCATCTGCTGGCAATCGATTGCGGCACGCAAAGCGATGCAGCACTACAGATCGCGGCCAACGTCTTTAACCTACCGTGCGAGCGGCCGCAATTGTTTGAAAGCAGTGGGCTGGGTGCTGCCATCCTGGCTGCGGTCGGCACCGGACTTTACCCAGATTTCGCCACCGCCGTGCACGCCATGACGCGCGTTGGCCAGGTGTTTCAGCCCCAGCCGCAGCAGGTCAAGACCTATGACCAGTTGTATCGCCGGGTCTATCAGCGCATGTACCGTCAACTGCAACCGCTGTACCAGGAACTCCAAAACCTGGACGCTGCTTGACCGGTTAAGGGATGCGGAAATACAAACCATACCAACTCGTCATCGTGAGCAGGCGCGAGCTGGCGATCCATGCAGTCCAGAGTCAAGGATTGCTTTGCGTGTCGCAG
>JAVHQY010000209.1:3744-5225 GCA_036171375.1 Rhodoferax sp.
AACATGCCGTTGTTCAAGAGAACGATGATGGTTTTTGCGCCATATTGCACGGCCGTTGCGAGCTCCTGGGCGTTCATCAAGAAGTCGCCATCGCCGGCGATGGTGAAAGCCAGCCGCCCGGTCGTTATGGCCGCTGCAATGCCAGCGGGAACGCCGTAGCCCATGGCACCACCGGTCGGCGCAAGCTGTGTCTTGAAGCCCTGGGCCAATCCGTGGTAGCGATAAAAGCGATGCAGCCAGGTAGCAAAGTTGCCAGCACCATTGGTCAACACCGCATCCGCCGGCAAATGCTTTTCAAGGGTCGCCACGATGGCGGGCATGTCGATAGTACCGGGCAAGGTCTGCGGCTCCAGGTTGCCGAGGTAGTCAGCGTGGCAGGCTTGCGTCCACGCCTGCCATGGCACGGCCGCCGGTGCCGCCATATTGAGCAAGCCCAGTGCCGCGACATTCATGCTGGCATTGATCGCCAGATCAGCCTGGTAAACGCGGTTGAGTTCTTCCGCGCTGGCGTGGATGTGCACCAGTTTCTGTTTTGGCCGTGGCACGTCGAGCAAGGTGTAGGCGCTGCTGGTCATCTCGCCCAGCCGCGCGCCAATAGCGAGGATCAAATCACTGCTTCGGATACGCGCTGCCAGCTTGGGGTTGATTGCTACGCCGACATCGCCGGCGTAGAGCGGGTGGTGGTTGTCAAACGTGTCCTGAAAGCGAAACGCATTGCCCACCGGCAGCGTCCAGCGCTCGGCAAAGCGCTGCAAGGCCTGCGCCGATGCTGTTGTCCAGCCGCTGCCACCGGCAATCACAAGAGGTTGTTTGGCTTGCAGCAGCAACCCGTGCAAACGCTGCAATGCCGATGCCCCAATCGGGGTTTCCAGCGCTGAAATAAAAGGCAGGGCTTGCACCCGATGCTGCCGATCAGGAACCATTTTCAGTTTGAGCAGGTCCTCGGGCAGCACCAGCACGACCGGCCCCGGGCGGCCGTTCATGGCCGTGGCAAAAGCACGCGCCACGTATTCCGGAATGCGACCCACGTCATCAATGCGTTCCACCCGCTTGGCAAAACCTTTGCTGTTGGGGCCAAAAAAACTCAGAAAATCAACTTCCTGAAAAGCCTCCCGGTCGCGCGTGTCACTGGCGACATCGCCGACAAACAACACCATCGGGGTCGAATCCTGAAAAGCCGTATGCACGCCGATAGCGGCGTTGCTGGCACCCGGGCCGCGTGTGACAAAACACACACCAGGCCGGTTCGTGAGTTTGCCGTGCGCTTCGGCCATGAAAGCGGCACCGCCTTCTTGCCGGTTGATCACCAACTTGATTCTTTCACGGTAGTGGTAAAAGCCATCGAGCACCGCGAGGAAACTTTCACCTGGAACGCCGAAAGCGTGTGTGACACCTTGTTCAACCAGGCATTGCACCAACAAGTGACCGGCAATTTGAGGAATGGGAAGTGCTGTCATGCTTGCATTGTGCCGCAACGCGAA
>JAVHQY010000209.1:5325-6538 GCA_036171375.1 Rhodoferax sp.
TGGCGGCCGACCTGAAAACCGACCAGGGTCAGCAATCGTTGCAGCGCGAACTGGCCGAGGCCGATGTGTTGCTGACTTCATTTCGCCCCTCTGCTCTGCGCAAGCTGGGTCTGGCGTGGGCCGATTTGCATCGGCGCTATCCGACACTATCGCAAGTGGCGATAGTGGGCGCTGCCGGTGCGCGCGCCGAAGAACCCGGCCACGACCTGACCTACGTGGCACAAAACGATCTGGTCTCCGGTCTGGAACTACCCGCCACGCTGTTTGCCGACATGGCCGGATCGCTGATGGCTGTAGAAGCGGTGCTGCAGGCCGCGCTGCTGCGCCAACAACAAGCCGCTGGCTGCTACCTGGAAGTCGCCCTGACCGATGCCGCGGCCTATCTGGCACTGCCGCGGCGCTGGGGCCTGACCCAGCCCGGCGCGGTCATTGGTGGCGGTCACGCGGGCTACCGGATGTATGCGTGCCGCGATGGCCGCGTTGCCATGGCCGCGTTGGAGCCGCACTTTGCCAAAGCGCTGTGCGAACTGGCCGGTTTGAAGTGGACCTCGGCAGCGCTGGTGATGGCACCCGGCACGCACCAATTGATTGCCAGATTTGTCGCCGGACTCAATTGCCAGGAGCTGGAAGAGCTGGCACGCCAGCACGACATTCCGCTGCACACGCTGGCCGATTGAGCACCGGCTTATTTCCAGCGCAACGGCTCGATGTCCACGCTGTGCTGATCATTGCCCAGCGTCAGCACACCCTCTTGAATCGTCGCCTGCAAAGTCATGTGGCGCTGTGCCAGTGCCGTCAATGCCTGGGCGGCGCTGCCAGGAATGCGCCAGACTTGCAGATTCTTCAAACGCTCGAGCCGGGTCTGCAGGCCTCGCCACCAGATCTCTGCGGTCGGCGCAAAGGCGTACAGCACGACCGCATCGGCCTTGCCACAGGCTTTGCTCAGCGGCTTGTCCTCGGGCTGGCCGACTTCAATCCACAAGCGCGTGCGCCCGGTGAAGTCGCGCAGCCAGACATCCGGCTCGTCCCGGTCCGACAGACCCGCACCAAAAGCCAATGTGCCGTCACCGGCGCAAACGCTTTGCAACTGGTGCGCCTGTAGCGCCAGCGCGCACAGCCGCACCATCATGCGTTGGTCGGTTTCGCTCGGGTGGCGCGCCAGCGTCAACGCTGAATCGGCATAGTAGCCATGCTCAATGTCGGCGATTTGCAG
>JAVHQY010000209.1:6638-8160 GCA_036171375.1 Rhodoferax sp.
TTTTGGCATAACAGAAAGATAAATTTATTGGTAACACCTTTGCGGTGATGGCACACAATGAGCCGCTTCAGCCGATACGTGAGATCGAGCGAGCAAAAGCGTCCAATCCAAAAGTTAACCAGGAAAGTCAGCAAAATGAAACAGATCGCGGTGAAGTCCCTCTTGCTGTTGGTCATCAGCATTTTTTCTTCTCAATCTTTATGGGCGCAGGCTTGGCCCAGCAAGCCGGTTCACGTCGTGGTGCCCTATGCCGCTGGCGGCGCAGTCGATACCATTGCGCGCCTGACCGGTCAGCGGCTGGCCGAACGACTGGGCCAGCCGGTGATTGTGGACAACAAACCTGGTGCCGGCGCCAATATCGGTATGGATGCCGTGGCCAAAGCCGCGCCCGACGGTTACACGCTGCTGATGGCGGCCAATGCGCTGGCTACCAACGGCCACCTGTTTGCAACCTTGCCATTCAACCCGCAACGCGACTTTGCACCGGTGGGTCAAATCGGCAGTGCCCCGCTGGTGGTTGTGGTGCCGGCCTCTTCCAGCGCCAAGACTTTCCAGGATCTGCTGGCGCAAGCCAAGGCCGCACCCGGAAAGCTTAGTTACGCCAGCGCCGGAAACGGCAGCTCGGGTCACCTGGCCGGTGAAGCGCTCAAGCAGGCGGCGCACATCGATGTGCTGCACGTCCCCTACAAAGGTGGCACACCGGCGCTGACCGATCTGCTGGGGGAGAGAATTTCGTTCATGCCGATCAACCCGGTCGAAGTCATCTCGCACATCCGCTCGCACAAGCTGCGCGCGCTGGCCGTCGCCAGCCTCAAGCGCGTGCCGTTGTTGCCCGATGTGCCGACGCTGGCCGAATCGGGTCTGGCAGACTTTGAAGTCGCCGTCTGGTGGGGTCTGGTGGCACCCGCTGGCACGCCGCAGGGCACCGTGAACCGGCTCAACGCCGAGCTGCAAAAAGTGCTGGCCGAGCCGGCACTGCAGACCCGGCTGGCTGAATTGGGTGTGGTCATCAGCAGCGGAAGCGCGGCGCAATTTTCCGACTTCATCCAGGCCGAAAACACCCGCTGGAGCCGCGTCATCAAAGCCGCCAACATCAAGCCGGATTGACCGTCATGAACTGTTTTATATTTCGCGGCAAAACATCAGCGCAGGGCCGCACCCTCGCGCGGGTCGCAGCGTTGCTGACGCTGTGCCTGGCATCGCCGCTGGCGTTGGCGCAAAACTATCCGGCCAAACCGATCCGGCTGGTGGTACCGTTTACGCCCGGTGGCACCTCCGACATTCTGGCCCGCGCCGTCGGTCAGGAGCTGACCAAGGCCTGGGGCCAGAGCGTGATCATCGACAATGTGCCCGGTGCGGGCGGTGCCATTGCAGCCGAAAAAGTTGCCAAGTCCGCAGCCGATGGTTACACGCTGTTCATGGGGCACATTGGCACGCTGGCAGTCAACCCCCTGATCTACCCCAAACTGAGCTACGACCCGGTCAAGGATTTTGCGCCGGTGGCGTGGGTGGCGCGGGTGCC
>JAVHQY010000210.1:0-2434 GCA_036171375.1 Rhodoferax sp.
ACTAGAGGCTGGCAAGCGTGGTGGCAGGCCCTGCATCCACGGGCTGCGCATCACCGTGTACGACGTGCTTTTGATGCTGTCAAACGGGATGACGCAACAGGAAATTCAGGACGATTTTCCCGAATTGACAACGGAAGATATTTTTGCAGCGCTGGCTTATGCGGCTGATCGTGAGCATCAGGTCTGCTCTGTGCAGGTCCAATGAAGCTGTTGCTGGACGAGAATTTGTCTCGTCGTTTGCTGCCTTTTTTGCAGCACGATTATCCGGGCAGCAATCAAGTAGTTTTGTTAGGAATGGAGTCCGCATCGGACAAAGAGGTGTGGCAAAAGGCCAGAAATGATGATTACGTTGTTGTCACCCGTGATGCAGATTTTCAGGAGTTGTCACTGGTCTGGGGACAGCCACCGAAAGTGATACTTCTCAAAACACGAAATCAGTCTCGTGCTGCCACATTGAAGGTCTTGATTGAGAACCGGGATGCGATCACGCAAGCGCTGGTAGCGCTCGATCTGGCATCTGTAGAAATCGTACCCTGAAATCCAACCAGGCCGACGGCAGGCTGGAACCAAAGAGGATGCAACCATTTTTTGTGCCGGCAAGCGGGCAGCCAGGTCCAGGATGCTGCCCGCTTGCCCGAATGAATTCGGTCTACAGGAAACCGCGGCCCTGTCGCGCTCGCACATGTTGCAACAAGCCGGGTCGGCACAAGTGGCGCAGGCCAACCAGTTGCCACAAGGTAGGCTGGCGCTGCCGCGGTAAGCGTCGGGAGTAAGCGTCATTGCGAGGCCGCATTCACAGATGCCGGCTTTGCCGCACAGGCAGCTGTCCGGACGGGTTCATCGTCCGGCCAAACAATTTCTGGTTGTTAGCAACCAACTATTCAATCGTTTGAAATCGACGCATGGCACGCTAAAGTCTGGTTGCCACGAATCTTATATTTTTACCATTTATCCCATCGCGTACCAAAGGAGCCCCGCATGTCTGCATCCTGGAAGTTTGAAACCCTCTCCGTCCACGCTGGCTACAGCCCGGACCCGACCACCAAAGCGGTGGCGGTGCCGATTTACCAGACCGTGGCGTATGCCTTTGACAGCGCGCAGCACGGTGCCGATCTGTTTGACCTGAAGGTGCCGGGCAACATTTACACCCGCATCATGAACCCGACCAACGACGTGCTCGAGCAGCGCCTGGCCGCGCTCGAAGGCGGTCTTGCCGGGCTGGCGCTGGCTTCGGGCTCGGCCGCGGTCACCTACGCCATTCAGACCATTGCCGAGGTAGGCGACAACATCGTGGCCAGCAAGGCGCTCTATGGTGGCACCTACAACCTGTTCGCGCACACCTTTCCGCAACTGGGCATCCAGGTGCGCTTTGTCGATGCCAATGACTTGCCGGCGTTGCGCGCGCAGATCGATGACAAAACCAAGGCCGTTTATGTCGAATCGATCAGCAACCCGCAGGGCCGCCTGAGTGACATCGCCGCCATCGCCCAAGTGGCGCACAGCCAGGGCGTGCCGTTGATCGTGGACAACACGGTGGCCACGCCCTACCTGTGGCGCCCGATCGAGCACGGTGCCGATATCGTGGTGCAGTCGCTGACCAAATACCTGGGCGGCCACGGCAACAGCATCGGCGGTGCCATCATCGACTCGGGCAAATTTCCCTGGGCGCAGCACAAGGCGCGCTTCAAGCGTCTGAATGAGCCCGATGTCAGCTACCACGGCGTGGTCTATACCGAAGCGCTCGGGCCGGCAGCCTACATCGGTCGTGCGCGCGTGGTGCCGCTGCGCAACATGGGCGCGGCACTGTCGCCGTTCAACGCTTTTCTGATTTTGCAGGGCATAGAAACGCTGGCGCTGCGCATGGACCGCATCAACGACAACACGCTCAAGGTGGCGCAGTTTTTGCAAGCGCACGCCAAGGTGGCGTGGGTCAGTTACGCCGGTTTGCCCAACCATCCGGACCACGCGCTGGCACAGAAATACATGGGTGGCAAGGCATCCGGACTGTTCACCTTTGGCGTCAAATCGGCCCCCGGCCAGGGGCGCGTGGCAGGCGCGGCTCTGCTCGACGCGCTCAAGCTGTTTACCCGGCTGGTCAACATTGGCGATGCCAAGTCGCTGGCCACGCACCCGGCATCGACCACGCACCGCCAGCTCTCGAGCGAAGAACTGGCCAAGGCCGGTATCCCGGAAGATGCGGTGCGGCTGTCGGTCGGCATCGAACATATTGACGACTTGCTGGCCGACCTGGCGCAAGCGCTGGCTGCCGTTCCCGCTGCCGCTTAGAACTGACCGTTTCCCGGTTGCGGGAAATTTCGGCCTCAAGTGTGGAGCTTGCTGGCCGATAACACTAACTGGGATGGTCGGCGCTGCGGCGTTGGCTTGCCGGTGTCCCGGGGTTAGGGGTTAGGGGTTAGGGGTTAGGGGTTAGGGG
>JAVHQY010000210.1:2534-8135 GCA_036171375.1 Rhodoferax sp.
GGGGTTAGGGGTTAGGGGTTAGGGGTTAGGGGTTAGGGGGCTATGTGCCTGGGTAGGCACTTGCTCGCTTGAAAAACTCGTGATTGGCCGCGCTTATGGCGGGTTTGACTGCTAGCGGGCTGGCGATAATGGGCTTTGGCTGGACTATTGAGGAGGCTTTCATGGCCACGATTTCATCAACCGGCATCGGCAGCAATCTCGATGTCAACAGCATCGTGACGCAGTTGGTGGCGCTGGAAAAGCAGCCGCTCAAATTGCTGACGGTCAAAGCCGACAATATCAAAGCCCAGATCTCGGCTTTTGGCGATATTCAGTCGCAATTTGCGGCGCTGACCGATGTCGCCACGCGCATTGCATCGCCCACGGTCTGGGCCGCACGCAACGCCAGCTCGTCCAACACCAGCGCGGCCACCATCAGTGCCGCATCCACCGCCAACGCCACCAGTTTCAGTCTGGATGTCGATCAGCTGGCGAAGCAGCAATCGGTCTCGTCGGCGGCGCTGGCCCCGGCCACGATGCCGGGTTCGGGAACACTCACTTTGCAGCTCGGCAGCTGGAACACTGGCGGCACGGTTTTTACCCCCGGCAGCGCGGCCAGTGTGGATGTCACGGTGGCGGTCACTGACACCATCGCCACCATCGCCGCCAACATCAACGCCGCCAACATGGGCGTGACGGCCTCGGTATTCAGCGACGGCACCAATGAGCGCCTGCTGTTGCAGTCCAAAACCACTGGTGCGGCAGCGGGCTTCAGAATGACCGTGGCCGATAGTGATACGACCAACAACGACAACAATGGTTTGTCGCGCCTGGCGTTTGACCCGGCCACCAGTGACCCGCTCACCCTCTTGCCTTCGGGCATGGCCACTGCCGGCATTCCAGTGCAGTATGCGCAGGATGCCCGGGCACACATCAACGGGCTGGCCGTCACTTCAGCGACCAACACGCTCACCGACAATCTGCCCGGCGTGACCATCAGTTTGCTGACCACGACGACGACCGGTTACAACCCGTTGGACGACACCGGTACGCGCTCCCCGCTGACCATGGCCATCAGCGAGGACGTGACACCGGCAGTGAAAAATGTCAATGACTTTGTCACCGCCTACAACGCCCTGAACACGACGCTCAGCGGTCTTACCAAGTACGATGCCGCCACCAAGACGGCCGGGCTGTTCCAGGGCGATTCAACGATTGTCGGAATGCAAAACGTGCTGCGCAGCATGCTCGGTTCGAGCAGTCTGGGGGCTACGTCGCAGCGCTTGTCCGATGTCGGGCTGCAACTGCAACTCGACGGCTCACTGATCATCGATACCGCCAAGCTCAGCACCGCCGCCAACGACGGCACCAGCTTGCAGCAGCTTTTTACCAACAACAATAACGACCCGTTGACCAACGGTTTTGCGCTCAAATTCAAGACACTGGGGCAGGGCGTGGCGGCCAGCGGCGGGCTGGTCAGCAATAAATCGACGGCGCTGCAAAAGCTGCTGGCCACCAACGACGCGGCGCAGGCCAAGGTCAACGAGCGTGCCATCGCCACCGAGGCCCGTCTGCGCCGGCAATACAGCGTGCTCGACGGACAAATGGGGCAATTGAATGCGCTCAGTTCTTTCGTCACGCAGCAGGTGACTTTGTGGAACAAGAGTACCGCCTGATTGAGCTTTTCAAATCCTGAAATCAGCTTGAGTTGGAGCCCGTGATGCCGATAATGAAAGTAAGCAATCCAACGGAAGACACCATGTTTACTTCAGTCAGTCAGCGCTCGGCCTCGGCCTACCAAAGAGTTCATGTGGAAACCGGTGTCAGCGAGGCCAGCCCGCACCAGTTGGTCGAGATGCTGTTCGAGGCTTTGCTGCAGGCCATCGGCAAGGCGCGCCTGGCCACGCAAAAAGGCAACGTCGCTGCCAAGGGCGAGCAGATCGGCAAGGCGGTGCGGATTCTGGACGAAGGACTCAAACCGGCGCTCAATGTGGCGCAGGGCGGTGAGCTCGCGCTCAACCTCAAGGGCTTGTATGGCTACTGCGTGCTGCGCCTGACGCAAGCCAACCTGCACAACGACGCGCAAGCGCTTGACGATGTGCTGCGGGTGATTCAGCCGCTGGCGCAGGGCTGGAAGCAAATTGGCTCCCAGGTTTCCACCCGCCTGCAATGAACCTCCAGTGAGCCGCATGATGTGGAATTCTGCAATGTCACAAGTACTGATCGACTACTACCGGGCGATCGAGGACAGCAGCCGCAAGATGCTCGACGCGGCCAAGCTCGAAGACTGGGATGAAGTGGTGCGATTTGAAGGCGTTTGCGCGGTGCTGATCGAGCAGTTGCGCGAGCGTGCGCAAAGCGTGGAACTGGCACCCGACGAGCGCGGTGAAAAAACGCGCATCATGCAGCGGATTTTGCGCAACGACGCGCAAATCCGCTATCTGGCCGAGCCCTGGCTGGAACACTTTGAGCAGGCGTTTGACGGCTCGCGCCCGGTGCTGCACTGAGATTTTTTACACCTGCATGTTCATGATGTCGGTGTAGGCCTGCACCATGCGGTTGCGCACGTGCAGCGTGGCTTGAAATCCGATTTGCGCTTTCTGGATCGCCACCATGGTTTCTTCCAGACTCACTTTGGGGTTTTCCAGTTGCACTTCGCGCTGCAAGCGGGCCGCATCGTTTTGCAGGCCGCTGACTGAACTGAGTGCATTTTTCAGCGCTCCGGAAAAACCGCCCTCGGCGGCGCCGCCCACCGGGTTGTTGGACAAGCGCGGTGCCAGCGTTGGGCGCACCGCAGTGGGTATGGTCAGAGGTGAAAGGCGCATTTGCATGGTGGTTCTTCCCTGGATTTTTTGAGGGTTGCCTGATGCTAGGGCCGCAGGCGCAAAACATGAATTTGAAGTGAGGGGTAAAAGCCGCCTTTATCGGGCTAATGTTTTGCCTCGGGCACCGAATAATCGCTTGCATCGGTGGTGCAACAGTCGCACCGCCTGTCATGGAAGTCATCATGCCCGACAACGCAGCCATTGCCATCAATCCCACACTGTCCCAACGCCTGGCCGGGCTGGACCGCAGCCAGCGCCTGCGCATTGGTTTGGGACTGCTGGCTTTCATCACCATTGGCGTGGTGGGGTTGGTGATGGGGCGCCAAGCCGAGTGGCGCGTGCTGTTTGCCAACGTGGTTGACAAGGACGGTGGCGCCATCGTCGCGCAACTGGCGCAAATGAACGTTCCCTATCAGTACGCCGCTGGTGGCAACACCATTTTGGTTCCTGCCGACAAGGTTTACGACACCCGTTTGCGGCTGGCTTCGCAAGGCTTGCCCAAGGGTTCGGTGACGGGTTTCGAGATGATGGATGCCAACCGTTTTGGCATGACGCAGTTTCAGGAGCGGCTGGCTTTTCAGCGTGGCCTCGAGGGCGAGCTGACGCGCTCGATCCAGGGCTTGTCGTCGGTGCGCGGCGCACGCGTGCATCTGGCGCTGCCCAACCAAAACGGGTTTTTCCGTGAGCAGCAAAAGCCGTCGGCTTCGGTGCTGGTGAGTTTGAACGTGGGCCAGACGCTTGATCGCTCGCAGTTGGCAGGAATCATTCACCTGGTGGCATCGAGCGTGCCGGAAATGAAAGCCAATGCGGTGAGCGTTCTCGATGACAGCGGCAAGCTGCTCTCCACCCCCGCCGACGATGGCAGCGGCGGCGCGGGCGACGCGCAGCAGCTCGAATACGCGCAGCAGCTCGAGCAGACTTACAGCCGGCGCATCATCGATATTCTTGAGCCGCTGGTGGGGGCTGGCAACGTCAAGGCCCAGGTCAGCGCCGAGCTTGATTTTTCGCAGACCGAATCGACCTCCGAGCAGCACAAACCCAACCAGGCGGCTGATTCCTTGGTGATTCGCAGCCAGCAGACTTCCGAGACTGGCGCTGGTGGCGGTGCCGGTCTGCCGTCGGGCGTTCCCGGTGCTACCAGCAACCAGGTGCCCGGTCCGAGCAGTGCGCCGGTGAATGCGGCAGCGGCACCGCTGACAGCAGCGGCCACTTCGGTTGGAGCCGGTGCCCGGCGCGAATCGGTCGTCAATTATGAAGTCGATAAAACGGTCAAGGTGGTGCGCGGCGGCAGCGCTGTCATCAAGCGCATCAGCGCCGCCGTGGTGGTGAATCACCAGCAGTTGACCGATGCCAAGGGCAAGACCAGCAGCGTGCCTTTGAGCGACCAGCAAATCGAAAAAATGACCGCGCTGGTGCGCGAAACGGTGGGCTTCACCAAAGAGCGTGGCGATTCTGTCAACCTGATGAACGCGCCTTTTGCCAGGGAAAAAATTGTCCTGCCCGACGTGCCGTGGTGGAAGCAGGGCGAGCTGCAAAACGTTTTACACAGCCTGGCCTGGCCGCTGGGAACGCTGCTGTTTGCCGCGCTGGTGCTGATGGGCTTTGTGCGCCCGGCGCTTAAGGTGCTGGCGCAGTCGCAGCCACTGCTCTCGCATAGCCAGCATCAGCTCAATGCGATTGAATCTGAACAGCTGGCGCGACCGCAGTTGGCTGCGCCGCACGCCGGCGCGGTGCCCAGTGGCGCAGCCGCGGCACTGGAGGATGCGCGCGTGCTGACGCGCGACAACCCGGCCGCGGTGGCCAACATCGTCAAGACCTGGATGAATGGCGAGGCACCGGCGTGATGGAACTCAAGCGGGGATTGAACCATGGCTGACACCGACGGACTGCAAAACGCCGCCATCCTGATGATGTCGATCGGCGAGACCGAAGCATCCGAAGTCTTCAAGCATCTCTCGCCCAAAGAGGTGCAAAAACTCGGTGAGGCGATTGCCAAGACCAAAACGGTGACGCGTGAGCGGGTGGACGAGGTGGTTGACAAGTTCACCGGCATCGCCGCAGCGCAGAGCCTGCTGGTGTCAAACACCGGCGACTACGTGCGCTCGGTTCTCAAGCGTGCGCTGGGCGACGACAAGGCAGCGCTGCTGATCGACCGTATTTTGCAGGGCGGCGACGTGTCGGGCATTGAAAGCCTGAAATGGATGGACCCGGCGGCGGTGGCTGAACTGCTGCGCAACGAGCATCCGCAAATTGTTGCCACCATTTTGGTGCACCTGGATTTTGACCAGGCCGCTGATGTGCTGGGCTTTTTCAGCGAGCGCCAGCGCAATGAAGTGATGCTGCGCATCGCCACCATGGAAGGCATTCAGCCGTCAGCGCTGAAGGATTTGAACGAAGTGCTGTTTCAGGTGCTGGCCGGCGGTGACAAGGTGCGCAAGAGCTCGCTCGGCGGTGTCAAGACGGCGGCGGAAATGATCAACCTGATGGGCACCGCCATCGAGGGCACGGTGATCGAGTCGATTCGTAACCACGACGCCGATCTGGCACAAAAGATCATGGACAAGATGTTTGTCTTTGACGACGTGATCAAGCTCGACGACAAGGCGATCCAGACCGTGCTCAAGGAGATCGCCTCTGAGTCGCTGGTGGTGGCGCTCAAAGGCGCGCAGGGTGAGTTGCGCGAGAAGTTCCTCGCCAACATGTCCACCCGCGCGGCAGAGACGCTGCGCGAAGACCTGGAGTCGCGTGGGCCGATGCGCTTGTCGGAAGTGGAAGCGCAGCAAAAAGAAATCCTCAA
>JAVHQY010000211.1:0-1662 GCA_036171375.1 Rhodoferax sp.
GCTCCAGCGCCAACGCCAAATCAGCGGCAAAAACGCTCAGTGCCGCAATTTTTTCCGCCTGCGCCTGGGTGGCGCGCAGACGGCTGGCCAGCAGCTTGAGACCGCGACCATTTTCCAGCAGGACCTTTCGCCCCAGCAGGTCCAGCGCCTGAATGCCATGGCTGCCTTCGTGAATCATGTTCAGGCGGTTGTCGCGCCAAAATTGCTCTACCGGAAAGTCGCGTGTGTAACCGTAGCCGCCGTGAATCTGGATCGCCAGCGAGTTGGACTCCAGGCACCATTCGCTGGGCCAGCTCTTGGCAATCGGGGTCAGCACTTCAAGCAGCAAACGCGCTTCATCGGCCGCTGCTGCGTTGCCGCTGTGCTGTTCATCGACCAGCCGGGCGCAATAAAGCTCGAGTGCCAGCGCGCCTTCGCCATAAGCCTTCTGCGCCAGCAACATGCGCTTGACATCGGCGTGCTCGATGATGCGAACCTGAGGCAGTGAAGCGTCTTTGCTGCCAAGCGAGCGTCCCTGTGGCCGGTTCTTCGCATACTCCAGCGCTACCTGATAGCCGGCCAAGCCGAGCATGGTGGCCGCAATGCCTACGCCGATCCGCGCCTCATTCATCATGTGAAACATGCAGCGCAGGCCCCCGCCGGGTTGGCCCACCAGGTAGCCGATGGCACCGGCCTGGCCCCGCACCGGGTATTTGCCTTCGCCAAAATTGAGCAGCGTGTTGACGGTGCCGCGCCAGCCGCACTTGTGATTCAGGCCCGCCAGCGCAACGTCGTTACGCTCTCCGCTCAAGGCACCGTCAGGCGTGACCAATTTCTTCGGCACAATGAAAAGCGAAATGCCTTTGACACCGGGCAACAATTTGCCGTCGGCACCCGGGATTTTGGCCAGCACCAGATGGATGATGTTCTCGGTCAGCTCGTGATCCCCGGCCGAGATCCACATCTTGTTGCCTTGCAGTCGGTAACGTGGCCCCAGCGGATCCTGTTCAAAATCCACGCCGTCAGGTGTGGCGCGGGTTGCAATATCGCCCAGACTTGAGCCCGCCTGGGGTTCGGACAGGCACATGGTGCCCGACCAACGACCAGCAAATTCATTCCTGGCAAACACCTCCCGTTGCAGCGGTGTGCCGTGGGCCAGCAGCAAATTCGCGTTGCCCGTGGTCAACATGCCCGAACCAATGCTGACTGAAGCCAGCGCAAAAAATGAATTGGCGGCCGCTTCAATCGTATAGGGCAGTTGCATCCCGCCAATTTCATAATCCTGCGCGGCGCTGAGCATGCCTGACGCTGCATAAGCCTTGAGCGCGTCGTGTGTGGCCTGCGGCAGGATGACTTTTTCGCCGTCAAAGCGCGGCTCCTGGGTATCGACGACACGGTTGAAGGGCGCATACTTCTCACGCGCAATGCGTTCGCAAGTGTCAAACACCGCATCGAACGTTTCGCGCGAGTGATCGGCAAAACGCGGCCGCTGGTTCAGCGACTCAATGTCCAGCCATTGGTACAGAAGAAAATCGAGCGTGGTGCGCAGGTTCATGATGTTGTAGCGGTTAAGGGGTTGGTTCTCTTGTCATGGTTGCCACACGCATGACCCATGCACGCCATTGGTTGTGGCATCGAACTGGGTTGTAGCTTTTGAAAAACTTCTATTCGTTTTCATTTTTT
>JAVHQY010000212.1:0-30051 GCA_036171375.1 Rhodoferax sp.
CGCGGGGCTTCGGTGTAGTGCTTGAATTCCATGGTGTACGTGGCACGCCCTTGCGACATCGATCGCAACGAGGTCGAATAACCGAACATCTCCGACAGCGGCACTTCGGCTTTGATCGTTTTGCCGCCGCCCGCCATGTCTTCCATTCCCTGCACCATGCCGCGCCGCGAAGACAGGTCGCCCATCACGTTGCCGGCATATTCTTCCGGCGTTTCCACTTCCACTGCCATCATCGGCTCCAGAATGACCGGACCGGCTTTGCGACAACCATCCTTGAAACCAAAAATGGCTGCCATCTTGAAAGCGTTTTCGTTGGAATCCACGTCGTGGTAGGAACCAAAATGCAGCGTCACTTTCACGTCCACCACCGGATAGCCCGCGAGCACACCCGAAGTGACGGCCTCGCGAATTCCTTTTTCGACCGCCGGAATGAACTCGCGCGGCACCACGCCGCCCTTGATGGCATCGACGAATTCAACGCCTTTACCAGCAGGGTTCGGTTCGATCTTGAGCACCACGTGGCCGTACTGGCCTTTGCCGCCCGATTGACGAACAAACTTGCCTTCGGAATCTTCCACCGTCTTGCGGATGGTTTCACGGTACGCCACTTGCGGTTTGCCGACGTTGGCTTCCACGCCAAATTCGCGCCGCATGCGGTCAACAATGATTTCCAGATGCAACTCGCCCATACCAGCAATCAGGGTTTGGCCCGATTCCTCGTCAGTCTTGACGCGGAAAGACGGATCCTCCTGCGCCAGACGCTGCAAGGCAATGCCCATTTTTTCCTGATCGACCTTGGTCTTGGGCTCGACTGCCTGCGTGATCACTGGTTCCGGGAACACCATGCGCTCGAGCATGATGATGGAGCTCGGATCACACAGTGTTTCACCGGTAGTGACATCCTTCAGGCCAACGCAAGCGGCAATGTCGCCAGCCACAATTTCGCTGACTTCCTGGCGGTTGTTGGCGTGCATCTGCACGATCCGGCCGATGCGCTCTTTCTTGCCGCGAATCGGGTTATAAACGCTGTCGCCTTTGTTCAGCACGCCCGAATAAACACGCACGAAGGTCAACTGACCGACGAACGGGTCGGTCATCAGTTTGAACGCCAAGGCGGAAAACTTTTCCTTGTCGTCAGCTTTGCGGCTGACCGGCGCTTCATCCTCATCCGTACCTTTGACTGGGGGAATATCCACCGGCGACGGCATGAAATCGATGATCGCATCGAGCATGGACTGAACGCCCTTGTTCTTGAAGGCGGTGCCGCACAGCATCGGCTGAATTTCACTGGCAATGGTGCGAATGCGAATACCCTGCTTGATCTCGGCTTCGCTCAGGTCGCCGCTCTCGATGTATTTGTTCATCAGCTCTTCCGAAGCCTCGGCCGCCGATTCAACCATTTTTTCGCGCCACTCCTTGGCCTGCGCCATCAGCTCGGCAGGTATTTCGCGGTAGTCGAACTTCATGCCCTGCGAGGCTTCGTCCCAGTAGATGGCTTTCATCTTGACCAGATCGACCAGGCCGACGAAGTTCTCCTCGGCACCGATCGGGATCACGATCGGGACCGGATTGCCTTTGAGGCGCAGCTTCATCTGGTCAACAACCTTGAAAAAGTTGGCGCCCGTGCGGTCCATCTTGTTGACGAAGGCCAGCCGTGGCACATGGTACTTGTTGGCCTGACGCCAGACCGTCTCCGACTGCGGCTGCACGCCGCCGACGGCGCAATAGACCATGCAGGCACCGTCGAGCACGCGCATGGAACGCTCGACTTCAATCGTAAAGTCAACGTGGCCGGGGGTGTCGATGATATTGATGCGATGCTCTGGAAAGTTGTTTTCCATGCCTTTCCAGAAACAAGTAGTGGCCGCTGAGGTGATCGTGATGCCGCGTTCCTGTTCTTGTTCCATCCAGTCCATGGTGGCCGCGCCATCATGCACTTCACCGATTTTGTGATTGATACCGGTGTAGTAAAGAATACGCTCGGTGGTGGTAGTTTTGCCGGCATCAATGTGAGCCGAAATACCGATATTGCGGTAGCGCTCAATGGGGGTATGGCGAGCCATGATGAATCCTTGGTTGCTCTCTCAATAAATCAAACCGGGTGATGTATCGCTTTGGAGAATTGCAATTCCCCGGCGTAGCGAGCGGCTTTCAGACTAGGCGCAAACCCGTAGGCAGTGCCAAAGGCACGACAAGGGTTGGCAACGATGTATGAAAGTCGCGCAGTAGCCGCTGCTAAAAACGGAAGTGGGAGAAGGCTTTGTTTGCCTCCGCCATGCGGTGCACTTCGTCGCGTTTTTTCATGGCACCACCGCGACCTTCGGTGGCTTCCATCAGTTCGTTGGCCAGCCGCAGGGCCATCGACTTTTCACCACGCTTGCGCGCGGCTTCCTTGATCCAGCGCATGCTCAACGCCAGACGGCGCACCGGACGCACTTCAACCGGCACTTGGTAGTTGGCACCACCGACGCGGCGGGATTTCACTTCAACCATGGGCTTGACGTTGTTGATGGCCATGGTGAAGGCTTCGACCGGGTCTTTGCCAGGGTTCTTTTTTTCGATCTGTTCCAGGGCACCGTAAATGATGCGCTCGGCGACGGCTTTTTTGCCGCCTTCCATGATCACATTCATGAACTTGGACAACTCGACATTGCCGAATTTTGGATCCGGCAGGATCTCCCGCTTGGGGACTTCGCGACGACGTGGCATTTTTTCACCTCTATTGCTTCAGCTGGTGTTGTTGCCAACACCGCGAGAGTTAATGGATAAGACTCTCACTTACTCGACCCGGACATCGGGTCACTACGTTCCTTGGTTGCGCCACGCAACCACTGAACACCTTGACGAACCGTTGCCGGTTATTTGGCCTTGGGCTTCTTGGCACCGTATTTGGAACGCGACTGCTTGCGGTCTTTCACGCCTTGCAAGTCGAGCGAGCCACGCACAATGTGGTAACGCACACCGGGCAAATCCTTGACCCGACCGCCGCGCACCAGCACCACCGAGTGCTCTTGCAGGTTGTGGCCTTCGCCGCCGATATAAGAAATCACTTCAAAGCCGTTGGTCAAGCGAACCTTGGCCACCTTGCGCAAGGCCGAATTCGGCTTCTTGGGTGTCGTGGTATAAACCCGCGTACACACCCCACGGCGCTGCGGCGAATTTTGCATCGCCGGGCTTTTCGACTGTATCGTTTCGACTTGGCGCCCCTGACGCACTAATTGGTTAATGGTTGGCAATTGAGCCTCCTAATGACGACCAGACGAACCCTGACCGTCTGGAAAACAAGAAAAAATTCCGAACACACAAACCCCATTGCGTTTGGCTCGAAAAGCTCGCGACTATAGCAGGTCAGGGGCCGGTTCGCAATAATTATCGGGAATTTTTCTATTTGATCCACAGCCGAAGCGCATCCCAGGCGCGGCCAAACAGACCGGCCTGTTCGACCGCTTCCAGTGCCAGCAAAGGGACATCGACCAGCGTCTGGTCGCCACGGCTGACTTTCAAGGTGGCAACGGTTTGGCCTTTGGTCAATGGCGCAATCAATGGCTCAGGGCGGACCACCCGGGTTCGCAACTGGGCTGCTGCGCCAGTCGGAACGGCGACCACGATGGCGCGCGGTTGGCCGAGTTTGACCACCGAAGTCTTGCCTTTCCACACCGCCGGTGCCGCCACCGCCTGGTCTGCATCAAACAGCTTGACCACCTCAAAAGCCGTAAAACCCCAGTTGAGCAGTTTTTGCGACTCGCTGGCGCGCGCGTTTTCGCTGGCCGCCCCCAGCATGACTGACAAAAGACGGCGACTGGCGTTGGGGCCGTGCGCCGCCGTACCGGTGTTGCCCAGCGTCAGGTTGGTCACTTCTCGCTTGGCAGTGGCAATGAGGCAATAGCCAGCGGCATCGGTGTGACCGGTTTTCAGACCGTCAACACTCGGATCACGAAACAGCAGCAAATTGCGGTTGCTGTCGTTGGCGGCCGGGGTTCCCAGGTAGCGGTATTTTTTAATCGCATAGTAGGCAATGTAATCGGGGAAATCATGCATCAAACGGGTTGCCAGGATGCTGAGGTCGCGTGCCGTGGTGACGTGACCAGCCTGCGTCAAGCCTTCCGGGTTTTTGTAGCTGGTGGCTTGCATGCCAAGCAGTTTGGCCTGCTGGTTCATGAGCGTGACAAAACGCTCGACACTGCCGCCCACGCCTTCAGCCAGCGCAGTGGTGGCGTCGTTGCCGCTTTGCACGATCATGCCTTTGAGCAAGTCCTCCACTGGCACGCTCATCTTGGGATCGATGAACATGCGTGAGCCGGGCATCTTCCAGGCCCGCTCGCTCACCGGCATGGTTTGTTTCAGATTAATTTTCTTGTTGCGCAAGGCATCAAAAACCAGGTACGCCGTCATCAGCTTGGTCAGCGAAGCCGGCTCGACCGCGGTGTCAATGTCCTTTTCCACCAACAACTGGTTGGCCGTGACATCCAGCAGCAAATAGGAGCGCGCCGCAATCTCCGGCGGCTGCGGCATCTGGGCATAGGCCGACAGCGTCAACAGACCGGCCAGAAACAAAGAAATGGTTTTCATAACGGAAATTAGCCCGACTGACGGGGTGTGGAAAAGGATCGGGCTGGATTGTCGGCCATCCATGGGGCCGGGATAAACCCCGTTGGTTCAAGTCAATTCTGGCTGGAGCTTCAACCGATGCGAACCGCTATAGCACAGAAAGCGCTTGTGGGTAGCCCGGCCAATGGCGCACAGGCCCAGACGCTGCGCCACATCCAGCCCCATCTGTGTGATGCCACTGCGCGACAGCACGATCGGCACCCCCATTTGCGCCGACTTGATGACCATTTCGCTGGTCAGTCGGCCGGTGGTGTAGAACACCTTGTCGGCACCGGAGGCACCCCGCTGCGGATTCATCCACATCCAGCCGGCAATGGTGTCAATGGCATTGTGCCGGCCCACATCCTCCACCATCACCAGCAATTCCTCGCCACGGAACAGGGCACAGCCGTGTACCGAGCCCGATGATTTGTAGGTGGTTTCTTTCAGGCGTATGGCATTGACAATGCCGTAGAGCTGCGCCTGGGTCAGGCTTGCCTCGGCCAGCTTGATCTGTTCAACCTCGGCCATCAGGTCGCCAAACACGCTGCCCTGTCCGCAACCTGTCGTCACCACCCGTTTGGCGGTGCGTGCCTCGATGTCCGAGATGCCCTGGCGCGTCTTGACGGCGGCCGCGCCCACCTCCCAATCGACGGTGATGGAGTCCACTTCCGCCGCCGATGTCAACAGGCGCTGGTTGCGCAAAAAACCCAGCACCAGCAGCTCGGGGTGCGCGCCCAGCGTCATCAGCGTGACCAGTTCTCGCTTGTCCACATAGACCGTGAGCGCGCGCTCGGCCGGGATGGAGACGGTATCGACCTCGCCACGCTCATTGACGGCGCTGACCTCGCGCGTCAATGGTGCATGGGCCTGGGTCAAACGGGGTAACAAAACGCTCAGGGCTTCTTGGCGACGGCGACAGCGGCAACAGCAGCCGGCGTTGCAGCAGTATTGGGCGCATAAACAAAAGGCCCTGGATCAGCACACGCACCAGCCGGCGCTGCGCCCTTGGCGGGCGCTTTGGTTGCTTTGGCTACAGGCATCTTTTTGTAATGCGCTACCACTTTGTCTTGCGCTTTGCACAGTTGAAAGGCAGCCACTTTGCCAGACCAGGCAGTTTTGGCGGCAGCTTCGGCGGCTTTGGCTTTGGCCTGATCTGATGGCGCGGGCAGCTTGGCCAGCGCGTTGGAGCCCAGCAAGGCCAGGGCGACGGTCACACACAATATCTTCATGCTCGTTTTCATGGAAAGTAACTCCTGCCGGTCTTCAAACCTGCACCGGCGTAGTTGATGCAGCACCGCTGGCACCGGGTGCGCGCTGGGCGGAGCGCTGGGCGGGAATTTTCCCGCTCTTGATGTCGTTATACCAGAGCTGATGGTGCTGTTCGGCCCAGGCTTCATCGACATAGCCGCTGCGCATGCCTTCATAAGCGTCCTTGGTACCCAACGTGCCCATGTAGATATGGCCCAGGAACATGCACACCATCGCCACGTTAGAGACGGCATGCACCATCAACGCAATCTGTAGGTTGCTGCGCTCATAGCTCATACCCGGTATTAGTTTGTCCAGGAACAATCCCGATGCCACTGCGATCAAGCCGAGCACGAAGACACCGCCCCAGTAGGTCACCTTTTCTCCGCCGTTGAAGCGCCCGGACTTGACTTCGCGCCCAGCCAGCAAGCCACCACCTTGAAGAAACCAGTTCAGATCTCCCTTGGCCGGCAGGTTATCACGCATGAAAGTAATGATGATGACCAGCAACGACACGGTAAACAGCGGGCCAACGAAGTTGTGCGCGTTCTTGAGCAAAAAAGCCAGCCAGCCAAACAGCGTGGTGCCGATGACCGGCAGCAAAAAGAACTTGCCAAACGCCATCACCAACCCCGACAGCGCCAACACGCTAAATGCGATGGCATTGGTCCAATGGGCAGAACGCTCGAACGGGGTAAAACGCTCAACCAGGCGACCGGTATTTTCTTCCTTGACCTTCATCGGTCCGATGCGCCAGTGAAACAGCGCGATGGCGACCAGCACGATCAGGATCAAGGAGCCGCCGTAGGGGAGGATCCACCGGTTGCGCACCTGACGCCAGGCCTCGCCTGCATTGGTCAGGCGCGAGCCGGGGTATTGGACAAAAGGCTGGATCAGCACACCGGCTTCGGGCGACTCGCTCTTTGGCAGGCTGCTGTAGCCGGCCTGACCGGAGCCGACCTGCCGCCACATCGGCGCATTGTTGCCAGGCTGCACCTTGGCGCGCTCGCCATTGGTTTGCTTGGCGTAACCGGGCTCGGTGCTGGCATCGGGTTTGACATCGGCAATGTTCTGACTCTGGATGCCTGGCATGGCCGCAGTGGGGGCGGTCGGTGGTGCGGCTGTGGTTTGCGCCCAGGCACTGGCACCCCACAGCAGCCAGGCAACGACCAGGGAAAAGGCTTTGTTCATAGCGCCTCCGGTTCAGTTCATGCGGTTATAGTCATTTTGACCATGCTGACCGCGCGCCTTCATGTGAGACTCCCAACTGCCTTTGTCGCCCTGTTTCCAGTCCTTGTCAGCAAATGCCTTGCCGGTGCCGGCAAAAGCCGGGGTCGCGTGACTGTTGCTTTGCAAGGCTTGCGGCTTTTCACCGCAAGCACTCAGAGCCGCTGCGAGGGAAAGAACAAAAAAGATTCGTTTCATGACTTGGCTCCTTGCACTGCAGGTTGACCAGCTTGCCTGGAGCCGTAAGCCGTTCCCCAGCCCCACACTTCAGCCCCCTTGCCACGGCGCAACACGCGGTTGCGCAGGATGTCGGCGACCACATCTCCATCACCGGCGATCAGGGCCTTGGTCGAACACATTTCAGCGCAGACCGGCAGTTTGCCTTCAGCCAGACGGTTGCGACCGTATTTTTCAAACTCGGCCTGACTGCCGTTTTCTTCCGGGCCACCAGCGCAGAACGTGCACTTGTCCATCTTGCCGCGCACACCGAACAAGCCCTGGCTTGGAAACTGCGGTGCGCCAAACGGGCAGGCGTAGGCGCAATAGCCGCAACCGATGCACACGTCCTTGTCGTGCAACACCACACCCTCATCGGTGCGGTAAAAGCAATTGACCGGACAGACTGCCATGCATGGCGCGTCGCTGCAATGCATGCACGCCACCGAAATGGATTTCTCGCCCGGCACACCGTCATTCAAGGTCACCACCCGGCGGCGGTTCACGCCCCACGGCACCTCGTGCTCATTCTTGCAAGCCGTGACGCAGCCATTGCATTCAATGCAGCGTTCTGCGTCACAGACAAATTTCATACGTGCCATGGAAATCTCCTCTAATCAGTTGGGGACAGAGCAAAGTTCACTGCGTGTAACTCTTGGTCTGTCCCGCAATGCTTCATGCTTTCTCGACGTTGCAGATGGTGGTCTTGGTTTCTTGCATCATGGTGACGCTGTCGTAGCCATAGGTGGTGGCGGTGTTGACGGCCTCGCCACGCACCACCGGTGCGGCACCATTGGGGTAATAGGCCAGCAGGTCGGAGCCTTGCCAGCGACCAGAGAAGTGGAACGGCAGAAACACCGTGTCCGGCCCCACCCGCTCGGTCACCAGCGCCTGCACGTTCAAACGCGCGCCAGTGGGAGTACTCACCCAAGCCCGCTCACCGTTGCGCAGGCCTTTGGCGGCCGCCAATTTGGGGTTGATCTCGACGAACATCTCTTGTTGCAGCTCGGCCAGCCAGGGGTTGGAGCGGGTTTCTTCACCGCCGCCCTCAAATTCGGTCAAGCGGCCGGAGGTCATGATGTACGGGAACTTCTCAGCCACCTTGTCGGCCACGTTTTTGTCCTGCACCGTCTTGTACAACGTCGGCAAGCGCCAGAAGGCTTTTTTGTCGTCGTGCGTGGGGTACTTGGCCACCAGATCGGGGCGCGTGCCGTACAGAGGTTCGCGGTGTTTGGGGATGGCATCGGGAAAGTTCCACACCACGGCACGCGCCTTGGCGTTGCCAAACGGGTGGCAGCCATGCACCTTCAAGACCACGCGCTGGATGCCGCCGGAGAGGTCGGTCTTCCAGTTCTTGCCCTCGGCGGCTTTCTTCTCGTTTTCGGTCAGGTCGTCCCACCAGCCGAGCTTTTTCAACAGCACATGGTCAAACTCGGGGTAGCCGGTGGTGATCTCGGCACCGAGCGAATGCGAACCGTCTTCGGCCAGCAGATTCACACCGTCTTTTTCGATGCCAAAGTTGGCGCGGAAGTTACCGCCGCCGTCCATGACGTGTTTTGATGTGTCGTACAAATTGGGCGAGCCCGGATGCTTGAGCTCGGGCGTGCCATAGCAGGGCCAGGGCAGACCAAAATAGTCACCCGTCAGGTCGTAGCCGGTTTCCTTGTCTTTCACGCTGCCCTTGCAGCGCAGCGTCTTGACATCAAACGCCGCCATGTTGCGCATGTGCGCTTTCAGCCGCTGCGGGCTCTGGCCGGTGTAGCCAATGGTCCAGGTGGCTTGGTTGATCTCTTGCAGAATGCTCTCGGGCGTGGGCTCATCCATGCCGTGCACTTTTTGCATCTTGTAGTTGACCGAAAGTTGTTTGCCAAAACCCAGCTTGTCGGCAAACTGCTGCATGATCATGTGATCCGAGCGGCTTTCCCACAGCGGCTCAATCACCTTCTCGCGCCACTGTAGTGAGCGGTTGGAGGCCGTGACCGAGCCGCTGGTCTCAAACTGCGTGCAGGCCGGCAACAGGTACACCGCACGGTTCGGGTTCAAGTCTTCGGGTTTGCCTGGCATGGCGGCCATGGCGGCCGTGGCCGACGGATAGGGGTCAACCACCACCAGCAAATCAAGCTTGTCCATGGCGCGTTTCATTTCCAGACCACGGCTTTGCGAGTTGGGCGCGTGACCCCAGTAGAACACCCCGCGCAAATTGCTGTCCTGGTCGATCAGCTCGTTCTTTTCCAGCACACCGTCGATCCAGCGCGACACCGTCATGCCCGGTTTGGTCATCATGGCAGGGGAGGCGAACTGTTTCAAAATCCACTCGTAATCCACCCCCCACACTTTGGCGTAATGCTTCCAGGAACCAGCGGCAATGCCGTAGTAACCGGGCAATGAATCTGGGTTGGGGCCAACGTCGGTGGCACCCTGCACGTTGTCGTGACCACGAAAGATATTGGTGCCGCCGCCGCTCTTGCCCACGTTGCCCAGCGCCAACTGCACGATGCACGAGGCACGCACCATGGCGTTGCCGATGCTGTGCTGGGTTTGGCCCATGCACCACACCAGTGTGCTGGGGCGGTTCTCACTCATCATCTTGGCAACCCGCAAGACCTGCTCTTCTTTGACACCGCAGACTTCTTCGACCTTGTCCGGTGTCCAGTTGGCCATCACATCGGCCTTGACTTTGTCCATGCCATAGACGCGATCGTGAATGTATTGTTTGTCTTCCCAGCCGTTCTTGAAGACATGGTGCAGCACGCCAAACAGGAAGGCAATGTCAGAGCCGGAGCGGATGCGCACATACTCATCGGCCTTGGCCGCCGTGCGGGTAAAGCGCGGATCGACGACGATCATCTTGGTGCCGGTTTCCTTGGCGTGCAGCATGTGCAGCAAACTCACCGGGTGCGCCTCGGCGGCGTTGGAGCCGATGTACAGGGCGCACTTGCTGTTTTGCATGTCGTTGTACGAATTGGTCATGGCACCATAACCCCAGGTGTTGGCCACACCGGCCACCGTGGTGCTGTGGCAAATGCGCGCCTGGTGGTCACAGTTGTTGGTGCCCCAGAAGCTGACAAACTTGCGCATCAGGTACGACTGTTCGTTGCTGTGCTTGGACGATCCAATGAAATAGACGCTGTCGGGGCCGCTGGCTTTTTTTAGCGCCTGCATCTTGGCAGTAATCTCGGTCAGCGCAGCATCCCAACTGATGCGCTGGTACTTGCCATCCACCAGCTTCATCGGGTAGCGCAGACGGAATTCACCATGGCCGTGCTCGCGCAGCGCCGCCCCTTTGGCGCAATGCGCACCAAGGTTGATGGGCGAGTCAAACACCGGCTCTTGCCGCACCCAGATGCCGTTTTCCACTACCGCATCGACCGCACAGCCGACCGAGCAGTGGGTGCAGACGGTGCGTTTGACCTCGATCTTGCCCTCGCCCAGTGCGACCTGGCCGGTGGCGGCATGGGATTTCTTCACCAGCGTCAGTTGTGAGGCGGCCAGACCGACACCCACTCCCAATCCAGAGCGGCGCAAAAAGACGCGGCGATCCATGGTGGGCAGCGCCTGACTCAGTCCCCGGCGCAGGCTGTGCAGGAATGGCGTGCGCACCGCAACGTCCGACGAAGCAGATTTCTTGGTTAACAACATGGAAGTCTCCGAAATGAGATGCTGCAATAAAACGGCTACACCGCGGCTGATCGAAAAGGGTCAGACGTTGGCAGTTTTGTAGTACTGCTTGACATGGTCCGTCAGCGCGTAACCACCACCACGCACCGGTTTTGGCAGGGTTTGGGGCGAAAGGGGCGAAATCGATTTCACCGCGGGCAGCAGACTGACAGCAGCGGCCAAGGCACCCGCGCTACCCGCTCCGACGAACAACCTACGGCGCGACAACCTGGAAGGGGATGATGACATGAACTGTCTCCTTGTGATAATCACTTATGAACGCAGCGACATAGCCAGATGCGTGCCCGAATATAACCACGATGACAGTCAAGCCATAACTGGTACAAACCCTATGTCAGGTCAAAGAATGCAGTTTTACACCATCATTTCGAAGCCCTGCGCCTCTACACTCATGAAGGAGCGGGTCAGCTCGGCCACCGCAGCGTAAAAGCGGGCGTTGGGATGCTGCGCGATCACGTCGCACATCGAGCCCACCCAAGGCTGCAACTGGGTGGCAAAAAAAGACCGCTGCCGCGTCAGATTGGCCACTGCCACGTCGTCACCCGCGATCAGGTAGCGCATCACCTCGCACAGGTAGGCGATGTGGTCTTCAGTCTCACTCATGGCATCGTCACGCACCAGACCCAGCGTGTTGAGTTCGGTGCGCAGGCGCGCCAGCGGCTTTTCGTTGAGAAAACCGCTCAGGTAATGCGACGCGTAGAGGTACACCTCGGGCTTGCCGACACCGCCAAACAGCGCATCGAACTCGGCGGCAATCTGCGCGTCCGTCATCTCCCGTGCCACGCCCACCAGCGCGCACCAAGGCGGTTCCAAAAAAGCGCCGGCCGCCGGTGACTGCGTTACCGCAACACGCAAATCGGCGAGCAGTTCAGGTGTCGGTTGCGCGTAGAAAATCTGTGCCAGCAGCCCGTAGAGCTCTGAACGCGCGGTCTCTTCGTCGAGTGCGCTACGGGTGACGGATTCAGGCAAGGGGATCATGGTTTGAGATCAGTGATTTTGCATTCGTTGTCGGCGGAATAAATATCAATGACGCGGCAGTCACTGCACATTTTCAGGCGCTCCAGCGCCGCACCCTGGAACATGCTGTGCGTCGCCAGTTTACCGAGCATGGCTTCGATGCCCTTGAGCGTACCAAAGGGTTTGCCGCAACGCACGCAGACGTAGGGTTGCATCTCGTTGAGCAGCACGGCTTGCCTGCGCTGCGGCGACAGGTTCAGTTGCGGCAGCAGGTTCAGGGCTTGTTCCGGGCAAGTCTTGACGCACAGTCCGCACTGCACGCAGTTCTTTTCGATGAAGCGCAGTTGCGGTGTCTGCGCGTTGTCGCTCAGCGCAGCGACCGGGCAGGCGTTGACGCAGCTCAGGCACAGGGTGCAGGCATCTTGGTTGATGGTCAGCGCGCCCAGCGGTGAGCCGCTGGCAGGCAAGGCAATGCGCTGCAGACCCTGCGCAGGGGCTTGGGCCATCAAATGATCCAGCGCCAATTCGAGGTTGGCACGTTTGTCGGCTTGCACGGCAAAGCTGGCGTGCCGCGCCGGGGCTTGAGCGGGTGCGGCTTGCAGCGCAGCGTCCAGCGCCGCCAGGTCACGCGCGTCGCGCACCTGTAGCAGTTTGAAGTGCTCGCCGGCGTAACCCAGGCCGGTCAAAATCGCCTGCGCCACGGCCATTTGCTCAGCCAGCGCGGGGGCGTACTGCGGTGCTTCTTCGTCCGTCAGCAACACCCAGACCTGGCTGGCGCCATAGGCCACGGCGCTGAGCCACAGCTCCAGCCCGGTCGATGAAGTGTGCCAC
Source organism: Rhodoferax sp. (assembly GCA_036171375.1). Lineage (GTDB taxonomy): Bacteria > Pseudomonadota > Gammaproteobacteria > Burkholderiales > Burkholderiaceae_C > Rhodoferax. The sequence continues at coordinate 12,748 of JAVHQY010000212.1, forward strand.
AACGCTACCGGCAACACGCGCGCGGGCACGCCATGGGTGCCGTTTTTCTGGCGCTTTTCTAGCTGTGCAGCACGACCAAGATCGCCCAGCAGTTGCGCGCCCCGGCCCTGACTGTGCAGCAACAGCGCGGCATCTTTGCCACCGCTTTGCTGGTAGCTGGCGAGCAGCGTTTTGAATTTGTTTCCCTGGTCGCTGGCACGTGGGTAGGCGTAAGCGATGGCTCCGCTGGGGCACACTGTGCTGCAAGTACCGCAGCCCACACACAGGTTTGGGTTGAGCTTGACCTGCTGCCGGTGCTGGTCGCTGCTGATGGCGCTGGCCGAACAAACGTCAATGCACGCGCTACAGCCTACTTTTTCGTTGCGGCTGTGGGCACAGAGCTTTTGCTGGTAGCTAAAAAATTTTGGCTTCTCAAATTCCCCCACCAGTTCGCGCCACTGCAAAAGTGCCGGTAGGTTGCGCCCGTCCCAGTGCAAATAACCTTGCGGTTTGGCGTGTTGGCTGAAGGCCGGGGTGGCGCGCAAGTCCAGCACCAGATCAAAGCGATCAGTTTGGCTCAGAGGCGAGCGGTTGAAGTCAATCGCGCCAGCCACCGTGCAAGCCTTGACGCAGGCGCGGTGGCCTTGGCAGGTTTGCAGGTCAACCTGGTAGTCCAGGCCAATGGCATCCTCGGGGCATACCGCCAGACAAGCGTTGCAGCGGCTGCACAGGTCCAGGGCAATCGGGTTGCTCTGCTGCCAGGCGAGCTCAAACGCGCCCAACCAGCCGGTCAAAGATTGAATCAGGCCACCCAACACCGGGTAACGCCTCTCCTGCGCGGCACCGAGATCGCCCACCCCTTGCGCGAACAGGGTCACAGCAAAATCGTCCCCCAGCAGCCCGGCGGCCCGTTCCGCCGCACCGAGTTCACCGATGATGAGCGTGCGCCCGGCACTGCGGTAGGTGACGGTGGCCACCGGGTCGGGCTCAGGCAGGTGGGCTGCTGCCAGCAGCGCAGCAATCTTGGGGCTGGCCTTGGCCGCGTCACGACTCCAGCCACCGGTTTCGCGGATGTTGACGAACTTGATCGGTGCGCTCATCCTGGCCTGCTCGGCCAGTTCACCAAACAGGCGGCATTCCTGGGTGCAGGCCAGCAGCAGCGCGTCGCCGCTGGCGGCAGCTTTAAGAAATTCAGCTGCTTCGCGGCGGCACAGGCTCGAGTGCAGCGTCAGCGTCTCGTTCAGGCTCGCGCCCAAGAAGCGAGCATCGAGCGGCATCGTCTGGTTGCAGTCGCAAATCAAGGTGGTCATGTCGGAGGTCTTGCGTGGAGTCGAGTTGCGCCGCTATTGAAACAGTTTTAGTGGGGGGATCGGTTTGCGCGCCGGGCGAATCCGGCGCAGGTGCAGACTGTGCCACAACTGGTGCTGGCGCGGTATGGGCATCTTCCCCAATGGCCGCAGTTGGGTTTTCATCCAACAGATTGAGAAACTTGGCGCTCGCCATCTGGCGCAGCGTGGCCGCGGGCAAGGGGCTGGCAACAGAATAGTCGTCAATGTAAGTGTCGAGCCCGTCCATCACGTTGTAGCGCGGGTCGGAAAAGAGCTTTTTCATCGCCGCATTGCGCACGTTGGGCAAAACACCCGGAGCCACAAAGCGGGCGAAGCTGTCCTCAGGTGTGAGCGCCTGCACATCTTCGAGCGTAGGTGCGTGCGCTGTTGGTGCCAGTGCTGCTGCACCTGGGGCAGTGGGCAAGGTCGATGCTGGCGCAGCTGCCAGGTGCACCGCAAGCTTGGATGCATCGGCTGCGCCCGTTGCGACAACTTGTGGCTCCGCATTGGGCACCGCCTCAACCAGGGGCTTGCCCGCGCGCAGCGCTTGCTTGCGCTGCGACCAGCGGCCCAGAAAGCCCTCAGCCACGGGCACCACCGCCCGGTGCAATGCCGCCAGACTTTTTCTCAGTGCTGATCGACACCGGGTTGCCAAAGCGATCGCTCAACGACTTGAAGCTATCGGGGCGTTTGCGCTTCTTGGGTTCCACCACGTAGTTCTCCTCGACAAAGGCACCGAGCCACTGCAACACCGCTGCCGGTGCAGGCACTTGTTCGACGGTTTCCTGAGCATCGAGCCAGCGGCCAGCGTCGTAATAGCTCAGCGTGGCAAGGAGAGGGATGGCCATCGGTTCATCCGCCACCGAGGCCTCGTCTTCCATGCGCCACAGCACAAACCAGCTCGGCACATCGGTGCTGGCGTTGAGGTAATAGCCTTCGGCATCGTCCTTGAACAATTCCACTTTCAAGCCTGGGTGCAGCCAGCGCTGGACACTCTCACTCTCGTAAAGAAGGCGCGGCGCAGTGCCGAAGCCGGGCTCATTCATTACCACGTCAGCCAGCTCCCAACGCCAGGCTTGCCAGCGTGCGCCAGCCCCGGTGTTGGCAACGCGCTGCATGACGACCGCCACCCTCACCGACGGGCGCGATGCTGTCAAGCTATTGAGAGTGGCGAGATTCATGACATCATGTTCCGGGCACCTGTGAACATTCTCCGACAAGTTCAGCCGGTCAGTCCTGAAGCAGCAAGCGCGTGACTATCTTTCCGTTCTTCAGATGAGACTCGACAATTTCCGCAATGTCGTCATTGTCTGCATAGCGATACCAGACTGCCTCGGGATAGACCACCGCCAACGGGCCATTAGCACAGCGATCCATGCAACCGGCCTGGCTTACGCGCAGTCGCCCCGGCCCCGACAAACCAGCCGCTTTGACCAGATTTTTGCAGTGATCGAAAGCCGTTTGCGCTCCGCGTGCCGCGCAGCAATCGCGGCCCTGTTCGCGCTGGTTTAGGCAAAAAAAGATATGCCGCTGGTAATAACTGCCAACCGGGCCAGTGTCAGGATTGGGCGCAGCCGGTCGAACGTTTTTTTGGAGAGACATGGCACGGATTCTAATTTTTCGACTGCCGCTGCCCGACCCGGTTCAGGACATAACCCAGCGCCGCGTAAGGCCACAACCAGCCAAGCCACTGCGCCAAGCCGTGGAAACGAATGAATCCGCCCTGTTCCCAGGTCGCCAGGGTGTTGGCAAAATAGGGGTTTGCCGAGGCCTGGTTGAGCAGACTCAAATCAATGCCCAGCGCCAACAGCATCAGCGCCGCGCAAACACGCCACGGCAACCACACCAGCAACAACAGCAACAGCGCTGCGCTGAGAAAACCGGCCTTGACCGGCGCACTGAACCAGACCCAGGCGTACTGGGGGCCGTAGCTCAGCGCCGCCGACAGCGCGCTGACCAGCAGAGCGATCAGCAACAAAAGCAGCATGAATTTGACCCGTTGCAGTGCGGATTTAATGATGCAGTAGCCCAGCAAACACGGTATCAGCAACCCAAGTACAACGCACAGCCACTGCACCGGCACCAGCAGCGGTTGCAATTCAAGTTCGCGCACCGGCAGCCAGTCCAGAAAAGGTGTCCCCTGCAGCAAGTCACCCAGCGCTGCTTCCAGCCGCTCCAGCACTTGTCCCAATCCGAACGGAACCGCTGCCGGAAACAACAACGCCGCCGGCCATAGCGTAAGCAGTACCAGGCCGCCCTGCGCGTCGGCAACAAACCAGCGTGCCTTGAAAACGCTCCAGCGCGCGATGACCCCGAGTTTCTCCAGACTCCAGGCCAGCGTGGCACCAGCGCCAGCGCCCAGCGTGTTGAGCGCCAGGTCAAGGTTGGACGGCACACGCATAGGCAGGTAACTCTGTAGTGACTCCAGCAGCAGCGACAGCACACCCGCCAACAGCGTGACCCATGCCGCAGCGTAATGTGCGCTGCCACGACGCACTACGCTGAGAGTCAATAAAAACCCGACTGGAACATAGCCCAGGAAGTTGGTGACAAGGTCGAATGCGCTCCAGTACCGGGGCCAGGGCATCGTCAAGAAAGCCCACGGTGCCACGCCCTGATAACGCCACTGTGCAAATGGATACAAGCTCGCGTAAACCACCAGCCCAACGTAGAGCAGGGCCAGCGGCCAGGCTGAGGTTTTGTGCATTTGCTTCTGATCGAAAAAAAACCCCGGCACGGGGCCGGGGTAGTAAGCCTATTTGCTGTCACACATCAAGGCCCCGCTCAGGGAGGAAAAGCGGGGGGTGGAAAACCACCCAGGCGAAATGTAGCAAAATTGGGGCTGCAATTCAAGACCAGATAAAAAATATGTTTGGCAGCTTCGAACATTTCTTCTATTCAACTATTTTTCATCATGACCTCCTACGCTCCCTATCCCCTGGGCCGCCCGCGTCGATTGCGCCGCGACAGTTTTACGCGCAACCTGGTGCGTGAAAACACCCTCACCGCACACGACCTGATCTACCCGGTATTTGTGGTCGATGGGAAAAAGCAACGCCAAAGCGTCGCCACCATGCCGGGTGTCGAACGCCTGAGTCTGGATCTGCTGTTGCCGGTGGCGCAAGACTGCGTGCGGCTTGGAATTCCGGTGCTGGCGCTGTTTCCGGTGATCGATCCCAAGCGCAAGACCCCCGACGGGCGCGAAGCGCTCAATCCTGAGGGCTTGATTCCGCGTGTCGTGCAAAGGCTCAAAAAGGAGTTCCCCGAACTCGGTGTCATGACCGACATTGCACTCGACCCCTACAGCAGTCACGGCCAGGACGGACTGCCCAGCCCCGATCCGTCGGAAGAAGGCTATATCCTCAACGATGAAACGGTTGAAGTGCTGGTCAAGCAAGCGTTGACACAGGCTGGCGCGGGTGCTGATATTGTGGCCCCCAGCGACATGATGGACGGGCGCATCGGTGCCATCCGCCAGGCGCTCGAAGCCAACCACTTCATCCATACCCGCATCATGGCCTACAGCGCCAAGTACGCTTCGGCGTTTTACGGCCCGTTCCGGGATGCCGTCGGATCGGCTGCCAATCTGGGCAAAAGCAACAAGAAGGTCTATCAGATGGATCCGGCCAACGCCAATGAGGCGCTGCGCGAAGTGGCGCTCGACATCGCCGAGGGTGCCGACATGGTGATGGTCAAACCCGGCATGCCATACCTCGATGTGCTGCGCCGCGTCAAGGACGAATTCAAGGTGCCCACTTTTGCGTACCAGGTCTCAGGCGAATACGCCATGCTCAAAGCAGCAGCACAAAATGGCTGGCTCGATCATGATGCCGTAATGATGGAAAGTCTGATGGCTTTCAAGCGCGCCGGGGCCGATGGCGTGTTGACTTACTTTGCCCGGGATGTCGCCCGATTGCTGCAAAAATGATGGCCGCCCGGGGTTGCTTGCCGCGCGCTTGATTTCCGGCATCCATTGACCCGCAGCCCATGCGCCTGTTCGAGATTCACACGGTCGGCGCAAGCGTCACAGAAAGTGAAACCGAGGGTCTGACTCCGGACCAAAGTTTGAGTTGCGCGCACTTGCCGGCGACGGGCTACCTGTGGCTTGCCTGCTCGCGCGCCGAGTTAGCGCTTTGGCAGACCCAAATCCAGGCCACGCTCCAAAGACTCACCGGCCTGCAACTGCTGGACTTGCATATCTCGGATCTGCTCAACCCGCAGTTGCCGTCGCACTACGACTACACCTCGCAATACGATCTGATGGTATTTCGACGTTTGGCAGCCAGCCATGCGGACCCCGACAGCGCGCCAGTCCAATCAAGTCAAGCGCCAGGCTATTTGTCGGCGCGCGGTGGTCCGCCCATTTTGCGGCACATTGATACCAGTGCGGTGGGTTTTGTGGTCTTCGAGCGCCTCCTGCTCACCATCCACCCGGCCGACTGCGCGGTGCGCGACAGCTACGCCGAGCGGTTGCGGGTCGCTGGTCGCGCTGACCCAGCCGGCGTTGCGGGTGGTGGCGCGCCCGACCGCCGTTCCGCCGGGGCGCGCGGCGTGCCCGCCAATCCGGCCGACATGATGTTGCGCATCATCAACCAGGTGGTCGATGCTTACCTGGAGCTACGACACGAACTCACGCGCCAGCTCGATCATTGGCAAGCTGAGCTGCTGGATCCGAAAACAAAATTTAATAACTGGAGCGCGCTGCTGAGTTCGCGCCTGACACTGCACCACCTTGATGACCTCTGTGAAGACCAGCGCTCGGCCGTGCAAGACTGGATTGAGGCGCTCAAATCGTGGCCCGAAACCGATGCTTCAATCAGCCCGATTGAGCGCGACCTGTTGCAAGTACGCAGCCGCGACGTGCTCGAGCATATTGAACGCGTCATCCGCCATGTGCAGCGACTTGGGCAAAGCGCCGAAACCGCTGTGCAGATGCACTTTAACGCGCAAAGTCATCGCACCAACGAGATCATGCGAAGGCTGACAGTACTGACCGCAATTTTTCTGCCCTTGAACCTGATTGCCGGAATTTTTGGCATGAATTTCGACTTTATTCCCCTACTGCATCGCGCCAATGGTTTTTGGCTGGCGATGGCATCAATGGGTTTGACGGCCGTGGCCCTGGTTGCATTTTTTTGGCGCAAGCGCTACCTGGAGCGCTCAGCGCGCTAAGCGGCGCGAGCCAAAATTGAACCGCCTCGCTGATAGCAACGCAGCGGCACCAGCGTCTATTTGGCATCTGCTTGTGCCAGCCGCTCGCTCTTCCAGTACACATCGTCCCCGGTCGTGCCATCGGCTCGGTAACGGTTCAGCACACGGGCCAGCACAAACAGCAAATCGCTAAGCCGATTGAGGTATTGGCGTGGTGCCGCTCTGAGCGGGTCTTGCGCCGCCAGCGCGACCACGGCACGCTCGGCTCGGCGCGCCACCGTGCGGCAGACATGGGCCAGCGCCGCTGCGCGCGTGCCGGCGGGCAAAATGAATTCCTGCAGCCCCGGCAAAGTGGCGTTGTATTGAGCCAAAGCTGCATCCAGCGCCAACACTTCTGATGCCTGCAACAGTTCAAAACCAGGGATTGACAATTCACCACCGAGATTGAACAACTGATGCTGAATTTGTACCAGCAGGTCGCGCACCGCGACTGGCATGTCCTCGCAGAGCAACAGGCCAATATTGGAATTGAGCTCATCGACCTCGCCCATGGCCCGGATGCGCCAATGGTTTTTTGAAACCCGCGTGTTATTGCCCAGGCCGGTACTGCCGTCGTCCCCGGTGCGGGTGGCAATCTGTGTCAGTCTTTTTCCCATAACCAGTCCTTCCAAATTTGCCTAAATTGTCGCCCTTGAAGCATGCCTGGTTGGCCCATGGCGCACTGCGCCAGTCATGCTGGCGCGCGCTGCACAAACGGCATCTGGTACAGCCACAGCGCTCGCCTGCCGCTGCCCTTCAAAACCGCCTGTGGCACCAACATGGTGGCTTCAAATTCCAGGCTCACCAGCCAGCTGCCGGGTTTGCACTCGGCCAACGCCTTGGCGGCCGCCCGGCCCATGCTCTCTGGGCGCTGAAAAATATAAACCATGGTGTAAGCCGACCAATCGGCACACCAGATGTCGCCTTGTCGCACCCGTGCCCACGGGCAGCGCACCGCACTCAACCAGCGCAGCGGCCAACTCAGCTCCAGACCGTGCAGTTGGGCCTGGGGATAAGCCTGGCGCAACGCCATGAGCCCATCGCCCAGACCGCAACCGGCATCAAGGATGCGCGCACTCACCGGCAACCGGGCGTAACCGGGCAACTCGCCCAAGGCGTTGACCGGGGTCGGAAACAAGGGGGCATCGCGCCAACTTTTGAGCGGATAGATCAGCAGCAGCGCGAACAACAACAGCAACCAGCTCCAGGCCGCAACAGTGACCAAGCCCGACAGCAGCATCGACAACAGGAAGCCGCCCAGGGTGATGACACCGCGCCACCACCGGGTTTGCTGCCAGCCATAGACAGCACCGATGACCGCCGTCAACAGCAACGCCAGCGCCGCCGACAAACCACAGGCACGCAGGGCGACGAACACCAGCCACAGCGCAAGCCACGCCAGCAGCGCCGACAACGGCCAGCGCTGGCAGATACGGCACAGCGTTGCAAGGCCTGGCATGGGGTGGGGGCGACCCGGACTCAAGCCTGATGTTGGCTGACTCGGCTGGCGCTCTGCGCGGCAGCGGTCAATTTATCGATCAGGCCGTTGAGCTCGTCCAGCGAACCAAATTCGATGCTGATGCTGCCCATTTCTTGCACCCGTCCGGCACGCTTGACCCGCTTCTTGACCCGCACCTCGACGGCAGCCGCCAGCAAATCCGACAGCTCTTCTTCGGCCCGGCGAATGTCGCGCGATTTTTCTTTGTTGGGTTTGACCGAAGTGAGGGTGAAGTCGGCACCCAGCTTCTTGACCATGCGCTCGGCCTCACGCACCGACAACTTCCTGGCATTGATTTGACCCGCGACCGTGATCTGGGCAGCGCGATCCAGCGCCAGCAGCGCGCGCGCGTGACCCATGTCCAGATCACCCGCCATCAGCATGGTTTGTACCGGTTCCGCCAGGTTCAGCAGTCGCAACAAATTGCTGGCAGCACTGCGCGAACGACCCACGGCTTGTGCCGCTTGCTCATGCGTGTGGCCAAACTCCTTGATCAAGCGCTGCAGGCCCTGCGCTTCTTCCAGCGGATTGAGGTTTTCCCGCTGCATGTTCTCTATCAACGCCATGGCGGCAGCGGCTTCGTCGGTCACATTGCGCACCAACACCGGCACGGCATCGAGTCCAGCGAGTTTGGCGGCCCGAAAGCGACGCTCGCCGGCGATGATTTCATATTTGCCACCAGCGTCGCCCTTGAGTTGACGCACCAGAATCGGCTGCATGATGCCTTGCGCCTTGATCGACTCGGCCAGTTCGTACAAGGCGCCTTCGTCCATGCGGGTGCGGGGCTGGTATTGGCCCACCACCAATTCATTGAGCGACAGCGAGCTTGGCAACCCCGACGCTGGGTTGCCGCTGGCGACGGTTTCATCCACCGTGGGACCGAGCAACGCCTCCAGTCCACGCCCCAGGCCTTTTAGTCTCTTGGTCACCATTTGATTGTTCCTTCGGGAAGTTTGTGCGAGGCCGGGTGATGGCTCAAATCTAAATTGCGCTTGCGGGACAGACCTTCAGCTCTGTCCCCAACTGATTAATCAACGACTGTAGCAGCTCCCGCCCCTGCAGCCACTGGCCCAGCCCGGAGTCGGCATTGATGTGACCGCAGCAGCCGACATCGACCAATCGGGCGGCCCAGGCGTTGGCAAAAAATTGGGTGCGCTCAAAACTGCAATAGGGGTCGTCGCGACTTGCCACCAAAATACTCTTGAACGGCAAGCTTTTTAAAGCAAGTGGGCACCAACTGTTCAAAATCGGTCGCAATTCTTCACGTTGCGGATCACCCGGTGCCACCAGCAGCGCACCCGCCACGCGAGCGGTGTTGCTGGAACACGCGGCCCACGCAGCCACCAGTTGGCATCCCAGGCTGTGGGCCACCAGAATCGCCGGCCCGGGCTGCGCCAGCAGCACCTCTTCCAGGCGCGTGATCCAGTCGCCGCGCAGAGGTCGCAGCCAATCGTGTTGCTCAACGCGCTGGTAGCCAAAAGCGGTCTGCCACAAACTCTGCCAATGCTGCGGGCCGGAGTTTTGCCAACCCGGCAAGATCAGAACCTGGCATGGAAGCGCTTCAGTGTTCATCGAACGCCACGGTTTCAAGAGTGAATTGGGGGGCTACCCTCATAGCTTTCCAATTCGCTCAACCATCTCCTGCGCAAAAGCGACAAAAGCCTGCGCCCCTTTCGACGATGGATCAAACACCACGCCGGGAACGCCGTAGCTGGGAGCCTCCGCCAGACGAACATTGCGCGGAATCACCGTATTGAAAACTTTGTCGCCAAAGTGAGCCTTGAGTTGCTCACTCACTTGCTGCTGTAGCGTGATGCGCGGGTCAAACATCACGCGCAACAGACCAATGATCGCCAATTGTGGGTTGAGGTTGGCGTGAACCTGTTTGATGGTGTTGACCAGATCGGTCAACCCTTCCAGGGCAAAGTATTCACACTGCATGGGAACGATCACCCCATGCGCGCAGCACAGACCGTTGAGCGTCAGCATCGACAGCGAAGGCGGACAATCAATCAAGATGAAGTCGTACTCCGGCGCCACTTCGGCCAGTGCGGCTGCGAGTCGCTTCTCGCGGCGCTCAATGTTCACCAACTCCACTTCGGCCCCGGCCAACTCCCGATTGGCACCCAGCACATCGTAGCAACAGCCGGCTGCCGCCAGTTTGTCGGCCCGCACCCGTGCCTGTGCCACGCTGGCCGACTCCAGCAGCACGTCGTAAACACTGAGCGAGAGTTTGCGTTTATCTACCGACGAGCCCATGGTGGCGTTGCCCTGCGGATCCAAATCCACCATCAAGACGCGCTGCCCCACCTTGGCCAGACCGGCTGCCAGGTTGACCGTGGTGGTGGTCTTGCCAACACCGCCTTTTTGATTCGCGACACAAAATATTTTGACCATGAATTCCTAGCGGACGATAACGAAGAGGTGTTCCACGTGAAACAAATTTCACAATAGCGCTAATGCGACAGCGCCAGCCTGATGCCAAAGGCCAGCAAGAAAATGCCAGCCACTTTTTGGAACACCCGCACAATCACCGGATTGGCGCGCACACGCGCTGCCAAAAAATGGGTCAGCAAAAGAACCGCAACTCCATAACCCAGAGTCAACACGGCGATGGTTGCCGCCATAAACCCAAAAGTCGCCAAACCAGGATGCTGCGTCGCATCAACAAAAAGCGGGAAAAAAGCCATGTAAAAAACAATCGCCTTGGGGTTCAACAGCGTAATCATGAAGGCTTGGCGCAAATAATGATGCGGCTTGATCTGCAAAATCGGGGCGGCACCCGGTTTGGCCAGCAGCATTTTGCCACCCAACCAGGCCAGGTAGGCGGCACCCAACCATTGCACTGCATAAAATGCTGCCGGGTAAGCCGCCAGCAACGCAGCCACGCCAGCCACCGCCAACCACATCAGCACCTGGTCGCCAGCTATCACGCCCAGGGTCGCCGCCAAACCTCCCGCGATGCCACCCTTGCCGGTGGAGGTAATCAGTGCCAGATTGCCCGGGCCCGGAAGGAGCAAAAAAACAAGGACTGCAGCGACAAAAGCGCCGTAGTCGGCAATTCCAAACATGGCGACCTGATTTATTTATGAAGCCTGGAGTTTACGTTAGGATTTACGCATCCAGACAAGACAGCGTTCGGCTGCCAGACCTGGAACCTGCAACTGTTCCACGTGAAACACCCTTGCCATTGTCGGTAATGAAGCCATCTCCTGCGTGGGCCGCTTGCCCTTCATGGCCATCCAGACTCCGTTGGCTGACAAGTTGGCCGCTGACAGGCTGACAAAATCCGACAGTGAAGCGAAAGCACGCGAACCTATGACGTGGTAACTGTCCGTCAAGTTCTCTATCCGGGAATGCCGGCCACGCAAATTCTTCAATGGCAAAGTCAGCGCCACTTGCTGGATGAAACCGGCTTTTTTTGCCACCGCGTCGACGCAGTCAACGCTGATCGTCGGGCACATGATGGCAATCACCACCCCGGGCAGGCCGGCACCGGAGCCAACATCGAGCAAGCGAACCCCACCGCCCAGCTCGCCCGTTGCTGCTCCGCAGAGGTCGTGCAGCGCTGCAACTTGCGTTTGCAATGGGGCGATCACCGCCAAACTGTCAAGCAAGTGATGCGTCAACATTTCCTCCGGAGAACGCAACGCCGTCAGGTTATAGGCTTTGTTCCACTTTTGCAGCAAAGTCAGATAGCCAAGCAAGCTTGCCACCTGGTTGTCGCTGACGGGCAAAGTCAACCCGGCCAGTCCTCGACGCAGATCAGCTTCGGTTTTGCACATCAACAAAGTGGTCAAACTCGACCTCACAGCGCTTTGTTCTTTTTCAAATAAACCAGCAACAACGAAATCTCGGCCGGTGTAATACCTGATATTTGCGCTGCCAGTCCCAGCGTCTCAGGCCGGATACGACTCAACTTTTGTTGCGCCTCAATGCTCAGCGCAGGCACTTGACGATAGTCCAAAGTAGCAGGCAATTCCAGCGCTTCATAACGCGCTGCACGCTTGATCTCCTCCCCCTGGCGATCAATGTAGCCGCTGTACTTGGCGTTGATTTCAACCTGCCCGATGACCGTCGTGACAAAAGTGTGAGCGGCGGCCGACAACGCGGCTGTTTCACGTGAAACAGCGTCCGGTAGCAGCTCCGCATTGAGGTACTTGCCGCCCGCGAGCGACATCAAATCGCTGTAGCTGATATTGGGCCTGCGCAACAAATCGGCCAAGTTGTACTCGTGCTCAATTTCCTTGCCAAGTACTCGCTGCGCCTCCCCCGCCGCCAGATTTTTGGGGCTGACCCAAATCGAGCGCAGGCGTTGTGTTTCACGTGAAACCGCCTCCATCTTGCGACTGAATTCCTCCCAACGGGCATCGTCCACCAAACCCAGTTTGCGCCCCACTTCGGTCAGGCGCGTATCGGCATTGTCTTCACGCAATTGCAGGCGAAACTCGGCCCGGCTGGTAAACATGCGGTACGGCTCCGTCACGCCTTTGGTAATTAGGTCATTGACCATCACCCCGAGGTAAGCTTGATCACGCGTTGGCACCCAACTGTCCTGCTGCCAGGTGTTTTTCACGCGTGCTTGCAGCGCCGCGTTGATGCCGGCGAACAATCCCTGCGCAGCAGCCTCCTCGTAGCCAGTCGTACCGTTGATCTGACCGGCAAAAAACAAACCATTCAGCGCTTTGGTTTCAAACGTCTGTTTGAGTTGTTGCGGATCAAAATAGTCGTATTCGATGGCGTAGCCGGGCCGAAGGATGTGCGCATCCTCCAACCCTGGCATGGATCGCACTAGCGCATACTGGATGTCAAAAGGAAGGCTGGTTGAAATGCCGTTGGGATAAAACTCATTCGTCGTCAGACCTTCAGGCTCCAGAAAAACCTGGTGACTTTTCTTGTCGGCAAAACGGTTGATCTTGTCTTCCACGCTCGGACAATAGCGCGGCCCGACACCTTCAATTTTTCCGGTGAACATGGGGCTGCGGTCAAACCCGCTGCGGATGATCTCATGCGTGCGCTCGTTGGTGTGAGTGCTCCAGCACGACAATTGCCGTGGATGCTGCTCTACGCGCCCCATAAAGCTGAACACCGGCAGCTCCGCACTCATGCCACCGGGCATGCCATCGCCGGGTTGTTCAACACAGCGACTGAAATCAATCGTGCGCCCATCGAGCCGCGGCGGCGTGCCGGTTTTCAGGCGGCCTTGCGGTAGTTTGAGCTCTTTCAAACGCGCACTCAGGCCGCTGGCGGGCGGTTCACCGGCGCGGCCACCCGGGTAGTGGTTGAGACCGACGTGAATTTTTCCGTCCAAAAAAGTTCCGGCCGTCAAAACCACGCAGCGCGCACTGAATTTGATCCCGGCCTGAGTGACTGCCCCCAGTACCCGATCACCCTGCACCATCAGATCAACCACCGCTTGCTGGAACAGCCACAAATTGGCCTGGTTTTCCAGCCGCCGCCGAATCGCCGCTTTGTACAAAATCCGATCCGCTTGAGCCCGCGTAGCGCGCACGGCCGGACCTTTGCTCGAGTTGAGGATGCGAAACTGAATGCCGGCCTCATCAGTCGCGGCCGCCATCGCGCCCCCCAGGGCATCGACTTCTTTCACCAGGTGTCCCTTGCCGATGCCACCGATTGACGGGTTGCAGCTCATTTGCCCCAGTGTCTCGATGCTGTGCGACAGCAGCAAGGTTTGGCAACCCATGCGAGCAGCCGCCAACGCCGCTTCGGTGCCAGCGTGGCCGCCGCCAACAACGATGACATCAAAGGATTGGGGGTAGAACATTCGCAAACCAAGTCGGTGGGTGTGGATTACGCCCGGCTGGGCATGGCAGTGACGAGGTGCCATTTTACCGGTGCCAGCATCACCTTGCCTGCGGGTGTCAATCAAAGTCAATGCTACCAACCGGACCGGTCAAGCAGTTACGATAGGGCTACCGGCACCACAGCCCATACGCAAATCCCTGTAACTGAGGTTGGCATAGCCCACTGGCCAACGACCGCAGAGCAGGCAAAGGTGGCTGCCACCGCAACCGGAGAACCAATTTATGATCACTATGCCAGCCAATGCCGCAGTCAGTGAGCCGGATCACCAGCACCTGCAGGCCACGCTCGAGTTGCAGCGCAGCGCCTATTTTGCCCAACCGTCGCCCACACTGCAGCAGCGCTGTGCCGACTTGCGCCGGTTGCAGACTTTCATCCGCGACCAACGCGAAGCCATCGTGCAAGCGATCAATGCCGACTATGGCCATCGCTCGCGCCATGAAACGCTGTTTACCGAAATTTTCACCGTCATTGATGCGGTAAACCACACCCTCAAACACTTGGAAAAGTGGATGCGGCCGCAGCGGCGCGAAGTGGATTGGCGCAACTTCTTGGGTGCCCGCAACCGGGTCATCGCGCAGCCCTTGGGTGTGGTCGGTGTCATCGTGCCGTGGAATTTCCCGATCAACCTGAGCTTCATGCCGTTGATCTACATCTTTGCCGCCGGCAACCGTGCCATGGTCAAAATGTCAGAAAACTCACGCCACCTGGCAGCTCTTCTGATTGACAAAATGTCGGCCTATTTCCCACCGGAAAAACTGGCTTTTTTCGACGAAACCGGTGGCATCGGCATTGAATTCTCCAAACTCAAATTTGACCACCTGCTTTTTACCGGATCGAGTCAGACGGGTCGGGCGGTGATGACCGCCGCTGCACAAAACCTGTGTCCGGTGACGCTGGAGATGGGCGGCAAATCGCCCGCCATCGTCTGCGCCGATTTCCCGATCGACGAAGCCGCCCGGCGCATGCTTTTTGTCAAGCTGCTCAATGCCGGCCAAATCTGCACCACAGTCGATCACCTCTACCTGCCGCGCGGTCGCAGCGATGAATTTGTCGCCCTGGCCAAGGCCATCGTCACGCAACGCTACCCGACGCTTGCCAGCCCCGACTACACCGCCATCATCGACGCGCGCGCCTTCACCCGCCTGACGCAGGCACTGCAAGAGGCCCAGGCCGCCGGCGCGACGCTGGTGCCGCTGATTCCAGGCCCGGCCTGGGATGCGGCCACGCGCAAAATTGCCCCGCACGTGGTGCTCAATGCGCCACCCGAGTGCGCTTTACGAACGCGGGAAATTTTCGGTCCGATTCTGCCAATCATCGAGTACGCATCGATCGAAGAACCCATCGCTGCTATCAATACAGGAGCTAGGCCACTGGCTATTTACCCCTTCAGCAATGACCCAAGCACCATCGCCATGCTGCTTGAGCGCGTCATGTCGGGTGGGGTCAGCGTCAACGATGCGCTGTTTCACGTCGCCCAGCATGACCTGCCGTTTGGCGGCGTTGGAGCCAGTGGCATGGGCCATTACCACGGCTACGAAGGCTTCATCACTTTTTCCAAAATGCGTCCGGTTTTCTACCAAGCGCGCTGGAGCGCGATCAAATTCATGTGGCCGCCGTATGGCAAATTTGCCGATCGCTACCTCAATTTTCTCTGCCGCTAGCCAGCCTCCCCGGATACACCACTCTTCAACATCGCATGCAAAAGCAGGAATTTGATTACCTCGTGATCGGTGCCGGTAGCGCCGGTTGTGTTCTCGCCAGCCGCTTGTCGCAAGACCCGCAAGTGTCGGTTTGCCTGCTCGAAGCGGGTGTCACTGATGACTCGGTTTTCATCAAAGCCCCACTCGGTTTTGCGGCAACAGCGGCGCTGGGCATCCACAACTGGAACTACAACACCGTCGTGCAAGCTGGTCTGGGCGGGCGACGCGGTTACCAGCCACGCGGCAAAGTCATGGGAGGCAGCAGTTCGGTCAACGCCATGGTTTATACCCGTGGCAACCCCAGGGACTACGACCATTGGAAACAACTGGGTAATCCGGGTTGGGAATGGAGCGCCGTGCTGCCCTACTTCAAGCGCTCGGAAAACAGCGAGTGCTTTGGTGCCAGCGCCTACCACGGTGTCGGCGGCCCGCTCAACGTGGCCTTCCTGCGCAGCCCGAGCGCCATCAATCAGGTATTTAGCGCGGCCTGCATCAAGCAAGGCGTGCCGCAAATCATTGACTACAACGGGGCCGCCCAATATGGCTGCGCTCCGGCGCAAGTCACACAAAAAAATGGTGAACGCTGCAGCGCCGCCTCAGCCTTCATCACGCCCTACCTCGAACGCAGCAACCTGCACGTCATCACCCAAGCGCACAGCCAGCGCATCTTGCTCGAAGGCAAGCGCGCCGTTGGCGCTGAGTTTCTCCAAAACGGGCAAACCCGCCTGGTCAAAGCGCGACGCGAAGTCATTCTTTGCGCCGGTGCCTTTGGCTCGCCTCAATTGCTCATGCTCTCGGGCATCGGCCCAGCCGCTCATTTGCAACAGCACGGCATACCGGTGCTGCACCACCTGCCCGGTGTCGGGCAAAACCTGCATGACCACATCTCTGCCGTGCTGATCTATCGCACGCAGCGCCAGGATGCGACCTTTGGCTGGTCGCTTGCCGGGCTCGGCGCGATGGTCAAAGGTGTTTTCGAGTGGCGCAACCGACGCACCGGCCTACTCACCAGCAACGTCGCCGAATCGCAGGCGTTCGTGTTTGCCGATCCAGACGCGCCTTCGCCCGACATCCAGCTCGCACTGTGCACCGGCATCGTCGATGACCACACGCGCAAAAACCACCTCGGGCACGGCTACACACTGCACGTCACTTTGCTGCGCCCCAAGAGCCGCGGCCGCGTCACGCTGCAAAGTGCCCAGGCGCAGGATGCCCCCCTGATTGACCCACAATTCCTGTCCGACCCGCGCGACCTCGAAACTCTTATCAAGGGCACACAAATCGGCTACGACATCATGCAGTCATCGGCCTTTGACAACTGGCGCGGTCCGCTGTTGTACCCGGTAGATACGCACGACCCGGCCCAGCTCGAACGCTATGTGCGCGCGCATTCGGACACCGAATACCACCCCTGCGGCAGTTGCAAAATGGGGCCAGCCAGCGACCCCGACGCGGTGGTCGATGCCAGCTTGCGTGTGCATGGCATTGAGCGTCTGCGCGTGGTGGATGCGTCAATCATGCCGCAACTGACTTCCGGCAACACCAACGCGCCCACCATGATGATCGCTGAAAAAGCCGCTGACATAATCCGATGGAGAGGGGTGACTTCATAACCAACTGGCGTTCCGTGCGTAAGCGAGCCGAAGGGGGCGCAGTGAGCGACTACGCGAAGGCAACCCATCTCACGCGGGATCGGGCTGCCTAAACGCTGTGCTTCGCGCTGGACCAGGCTATCCGGACGTTTTGCTCCGTGTCCCCCACGCTGCGCGCTCCTCCTTGACCT
>JAVHQY010000213.1:0-1654 GCA_036171375.1 Rhodoferax sp.
GGGAACTCGATATTGAACCGCATCGCGTTGCCAAACTCTCTGGCATTGGCTGCAGCTCCAAGTCGCCAACCTATTTTTTGGGTGCCTCCCATGGTTTCAATACCGTGCATGGGCGCATGCCGTCAGTTTTGACGGGTGCCAATCTGGCCAATCGTGATTTGCTTTATCTCGGCGTGTCAGGCGACGGTGATTTCGCTGCCATTGGGGTCTGGGGCAATTTGCCAATTCCATGCGGCGCGGCCTTGAGTTACATGAATGCACATCAGGCGCGCGGTGAAGTGGTCACCGGCTTGCTCTACCTCGACCCACTGGCGGTGGATTTACATGGGGCACTCAACACCAGTGACACGCCACTCAACAAATTTGGTGTGAAACAGTTGTGCCCGGGTTCGAAGGCCCTCGACAAGATCAACGCTGCCTTGCGTTGAAACGCCGTAGAGCCTTCCCCGTCGTTTTTTAACAGGAGTCAAATCATGCCTGAACGCACCGTATTTCAATCCGTATCGCAACGCCACGTGGTGAGCCTGTCGCCCCAGGCCAGTGTCTGGGACGCCGCTTGTATCATGACCAAGGCGAATTGCGGCAGTATTCTGGTCATCGACAGCGCCGGGGTGTTGCAGGGTATTTTGACCGAGAGCGGTTTTCGTCACCTGCCGATCATCAATACTGCGGGCAAGATCATGGGCGTGTTCTCGGTGCGCGACGCCTTGCCGCGCGAGATTGGTGCTGCGGTCAGTCTGGCGGAGTTCAACGACCAGGTCAACGATGCCCTCGGCTAGACCCAGTACTGGGGCTTCGCTGCTTTAACCAGCTTGGCCCGCAGGGTGCCGACAGCCCGAAGGTTCACCTCAGGCTGATTGCCTAAGGATGCCCTGCATAACTCAACGCGAGTGGGTGCAGTGCGGATCGGGATGGGATGCAAGGCGCATTTTGCCGCCAATAGCGCGTGCTATTGGCAAGAAAGGCAACGCCGCAGACCGCCCGAGGCCGCGCTGGCACACGCCGTGAGGAGTTATGCAGAGCATCCCTAAGTATCCAACTTCCCCTTCAAAAACTCGCCCAAAGGTTTGTCTTCGGTCGTGATGTGCTGTAGCAGCCAGTCCTTGATGGACTGCAAGACCAGCAAATCGCCGCCGCGATGCATGCGCGTCTTGAAGTGGCAGGCATCGGCCAGCAGGTGCGCGTGTTCCAGCTCATGGGCCTGTTTGCGCGGGTAGTTGAAGCGCTCCATCAGATCCTGCTCGGTCTTGAAGTGAAACGCCGTGTAGTCGGTCAGTTTCTCAAACAGCGCTTCAAGACTGGCCTTGTCCGCCCTGTCGTGGACGGCCCGGTTAAGCTGGTTGACGAGCGCCGCGAGGTGTCGATGTTGGTCATCGATCTGGGTGACGCCCACCTCATGTTCGGTGCCGAAGTGGGCCCAGTCGGGGCCGCTATTGAGCGCGGCGGGCGCACCCCGGACCAGGGTGTAGTGGCCGCGTCCGCCCTGCTTGCTCTCATACATCGCCCGGTCGGCGGCGGCGAGCAAGGTGTCCATCTCGGTGCCGTTGTCTGGGTAGATACCAATGCCGATGCTCGCCCCGACTTCACACACGGCAGACTGCGGTAGGGCAATCGGCTGCGCGACGGCTTGCACAATCTTGTTGGCGACGGGTTC
>JAVHQY010000214.1:0-1646 GCA_036171375.1 Rhodoferax sp.
GGCACGCGTGGGCGCACGCCCGGCGGTGCAGGCCGCCCTGCGCGCCGAAGGGCTGATCAAGTAGCAAGCGCTATTCGGTGGCCGCTCGGCGGGGTTAGCCGATGCGACGGCATCCCGTTGGCCCTGCGATCGCGCTGCTGTCATGCTGCGCGGTGGTGCGCACGCTTGGCCGCACCGCCGGCTGCGGCTGTTTACGCATCCAGTCCCGTGGGTCTGCCTTGCTAAAACCTGACCTAAATCAAACCAATGCCCCCAGAAAGGTCACGCTGACAACTGCCTGACATAGAATCCGCCGACCCGATTCAACGCCTGTGCGACTTGAAACCTACCCCCACATTGACTTTCTCCCAGCTTGGTTGTAGCAGGGGCGGGCACACACTTTTTCAGGGGGTTGACTGCTTGCTTGAAGCTGGTCAATGGCTTTATGTGGCCGGTGCCAATGGTGTTGGCAAGACCAGTTTGCTGCGCATGGTGTGCGCGCTCTCACCCATCGAGTCCGGCAGCATCCTCTGGAATGGTTTGCCGATCCAGTCGCAACGTGATGTCTATTTGCAGGATCTCTGTTATCTGGGTCACCTCAACGCGTTGCAGGAATCGATGACGGTGCGCGAAAACCTGCGTTTTACCGCCGCTTTGACCGGCTACCAGCCGACCCTGGGGCAAATGCAGGATGTGCTGGCGCGTTTTGGCGTTCCCGGCCGGGAACAGCAATTGGTGCGGCACCTCTCGCAAGGCCAAAAGCGGCGTGTTTCCCTGTCGCGCCTGGCGCTGAGTCCGGCCCGCTTGTGGATACTCGATGAGCCTTTTGTCGCCATGGACGAAGCCGGCGTGCAAATGTTGGCCGATCTGGTGGCAACGCATTTAAGCCATGGCGGCATGGCCGTGCTCACCAGCCACCAGCAGGTGGCCATTGGATCGATACCGGCGCAACGGCTGGAGCTGCACCGATGAATACGCTCAAACTCCAGCCATTGGGCCTGCCCGGCAGACTGCTGGCCGCTTTGCGCCGCGAGCTGGCGCTGGCGTTGCGGCAAAAAGGCGAAGTGCTCACGCCGCTGGTTTTTTTTGTCGTGATTGCCAGTCTGTTTCCGCTGGGAGTCGGGCCGGAATCCGCCCTGCTGCTGCGCATGGCTCCGGGGGTGCTGTGGGTCAGCGCCCTGCTCGCTGCCATGCTTTCCCTGCAACGCATGTTCGCCATGGATTATGTCGATGGCTCGCTCGAGCAAATGGTGCTCTCGAGCACGCCGCTGGGATTGCTGGTGGCCGCCAAGGCGCTGTCGCACTTTTTGCTCTCTGGCTTGCCGCTGGTGCTGATGGCACCGGTGCTGGGCCTGCAATTCGGGCTGGAGAGTCGCTCGCTGGGTATTTTGACGCTCTCGCTGCTGCTCGGCACGCCGACACTGAGCCTGATCGGCAGCGTCGGTGCCGCGCTGACTTTGGGCGTACGCGGCGCAGGGGTATTGCTGTCCTTGTTGATCCTGCCCCTGTATATTCCGGTACTCATCTTTGGGGCTGGCGCGGTCGAGGCCGATGCCGCCGGTCTGGGCATCGGCGGCCACCTGTCGCTGCTGGCTGCCATGCTCGTTCTTTCCGCTTTTTTTGCACCTTTGGCCACCACCACTGCCTTGAGGATATCCCTGGAATGA
>JAVHQY010000215.1:0-1638 GCA_036171375.1 Rhodoferax sp.
GTGGCACGCAAACAGCCGCTGTTCAGCGAGAGCGACCTGGCCGAGTTGCTCAAACAGCTATCTGTTTGATAGCTATTTGTGAAGGTGCGGCGGTGGGCAACGGCCAATATTCCATATTGATCCGCCGCCATGACTGAACTGCCACGCCTTGGCGGATCATGTTTTCCTCACCGCCATAAACTAGCTGGGGCGGCATTGCGGCGACACCGGCCAGGCGGGTCCATTTGTGTAGGCCCGACAGGAAATCGGTGGTGAAAGTCTGGCCGGACTTGATCTCCATCGGCATCAACTGCTCGCCTTGCTCAATCACCACATCGACCTCGTCGCCGGTGTTGTTGCGCCAGAAGTAGAGGTTGGAAGGCAAGCCCTGGTTGTAGCGGTGCTTGAGCAGTTCGCTGATCACAAAATTCTCAAACAAGGCCCCGCGCGCTGAATGGATCGACAGATGCTCCGGGTCACGAATCCCCAGCAGAAAAGCAGCCAGGCCGGTGTCCACAAAATACAACTTGGGCGTCTTGACCAGGCGTTTGCCAAAGTTTTTGTGATGCGGCTGTAGCAAGAACACCACGTAGCCAGCCTCCAGCACTGAAATCCAGGCGCGTACCGTCCCATGCGATACGCCACAGTCACTTGCCAAGCTCGACATATTGAGCAGCTGACCGCAGCGGGCGGCACACAGTTTGATGAAGCGCTGGAACAAGCTCAGGTTCTGCACCTCGATGAGCTGACGCACATCGCGTTCGATATACGTCATCACGTAGTTGGCAAACCACCGCGCAGGCGCAAGTTGGCGGTCGTGGATCGGCGGGTACAGGCCGCGCCACATCAGGTCGTTCAGATCCTCAATTGGCACCTGCTCCTGTTGCAGCTCTTCCAGCGAAAACGGCAACAACTGAACCATCCCCACCCGACCGGCCAGCGTTTGCGTGATGTTGGAAAGCAGCCCAAACTGCTGCGACCCGGTAAGCACGAACTGGCCCATGCGCTTTGCGGCATCGACGCGGGTTTGCAGGTAGGAGAACAGCGCCGGACAGCGCTGCACCTCATCCAGGATGGCACCCGCCGGGAAACGATCCAAAAACCCGCGCGGGTCTTCATCGGCAAACGCGCATTCATCGGGATCCTCCAGCGACACATAGCGTTTGTCGGGAAAGGTTGCCTGTGCCAGCGTGGTCTTGCCGGCCTGACGCGGACCGGTGATGGCCAGGATGGGATAGCCTTTGGCGAGCTGTAGCAGAACAGCGGTGGCTTGGCGATGGATCATATTTACAAATTGATAATTTGATTGCTAAATTGTAACGATAGGTTGCTCCACTTCTTGATGCCGGATTATCTGGGCAGCCAGAAGAAGTTTCAGGACTTGTTTCGCACGCTGACCTGTATGAACCTAAATCCGCCTCGGCATGGAAAAAAGCGTGCGTGAGGCGCTTGACAGCAAAGGCCTGGCCAAGTCGCAAATCACCATTCTGGATGCACTCTTGAAGCTGCGCCAGGTTTGCTGTGACCCGCATCTGGTGGCGCTGGCAGCAGCCAAAAAAGTCAGCAGCTCGGCCAAGCTGGAACGGCTGATGGAAAGGCTGCCCGAGATGCTCTCTGAGGGCAGACGCATTTTGTTGTTCTCGCAGTTCACCAGCATGC
>JAVHQY010000216.1:0-1635 GCA_036171375.1 Rhodoferax sp.
GCTTTGGACAGGGTGTAGCTGAGAAAATCGGGGTTCGGGTTCCACAGTTTTTGATCCAGCAGATTGACCACCACGCCGGGCGTGTCGCTGCCGCTTGGGCGTGTCAGCCAATGCGCGTGCAAGGCTTGCGCCAGCAAAATCGGTGCGGCGGTGTTGGCGTGCAAGTGGCGATCGAGCTGGGCAAAGTTGAAACTGCTGGCATCGTCGTAGTCAAAAGTTGAAGCGCAGTTGACCACCGCATCGAGCTGGCCAAAGTGCGTTAGCACGGCCGGCAGCAAAGCGCGCACCGCGGCTTCGTCGCCGAGGTCGGCGCGAAAGAACGCGCTGGCGGCACCCGCTGTGACGCAATCGGCCACCGTCTGCTGCGCTTCCAGCACCGAATTGCGGTAATGCACCGCAACCTGCCAGCCGTTGTGCGCCAGCAGCAGCGCGATCTCGCGCCCGAGCCGCTTGGCAGCGCCCGTGACCAGGACCGTACGTGCAGAGGCAGACATTCGAAGACAATCAGGCTGAAATGAATGCCCACAGTTTAACGGGCGCGTTGAGCGCCCACATTTCCCGCAGCATTGCCGAGCACGGCGGCTGGCTTGGTTTTGACGCGTTCATGGCGCTGGCGCTGTACACGCCGGGCCTGGGCTACTACGCGCGCGACAGCGCCAAATTTGGCCCGCTGCCCTACGCCGTGCAAGGCGGTGAGCGGGTGGTGGGCAGCGACTTTGTCACTGCGCCAGAAATGTCGCCACTGTTTGGCCGCACACTCGCCCAGCAAGTGGCGCAGGCCTTGCGCCAGAGCGGCACCGACGAGGTGTGGGAGTTTGGTGCTGGCTCGGGCGCGTTGGCGCTGGAGTTGCTGCAGAGTCTGGCCGCACAGGGCATTGCCCTGCAGCGCTATTGCATCGTTGAATTGTCCGACAGCCTGCGCCAGCGCCAGCAGGACAAACTGCAACAATTTGCACCCTTGGTGCACTGGGTGACCGCGTTGCCAGCGCGGTTGCAAGCGGTGGTGGTGGGCAACGAAGTGCTCGATGCGATGCCGGTGAAATTGCTTTCGCGCGTCAATGGCGTTTGGCATGAACGGGGTGTGACGCTGGCTCGGGCGGGAGAGGCAGCACCGGGCAGCTTTGTCTGGGCCGACCGTCCCACTGATTTACGTCCGCCGCTGGAAATCGCTGGCGAGCACGACTATCTGACGGAAGTTCATCCGCAGGCCGAAGCCTTTGTTCGCACGCTGGCAGACAAGCTGCAAACGGGTGCGGTGTTCCTGATCGACTACGGCTTTCCGCAGCACGAGTACTACCATCCGCAGCGCGACAGCGGCACGCTGATGTGCCACCGCCTGCATCAAAGCGACACCGATCCACTGCGTGACGTGGGCTTGAAAGACATCACCGCGCACGTCAATTTCACCGGGCTGGCGCTGGCGGCGCAGGAGTCCGGCCTGGGCGTGCTGGGTTACTGCACGCAGGCGCGGTTTTTGATCAATTGCGGCTTGCTGGCGCAACTGGAGCAGGCCAGTTTGCCCGAGCGCGTTGCCGCGCAACGGCTGATCGTTGAGCACGAAATGGGCGAGCTGTTCAAGGTCATTGGTTTGCACGCCGGGGCACCCTGGCTGGCGCTGGGCTTTTCCAGCGGCGA
>JAVHQY010000217.1:0-1619 GCA_036171375.1 Rhodoferax sp.
ACTCAGCTCCGCGGCTGTCCCCCGGCCTACGGCCTCCTCCTTGATGCCGCTGCGCTGAGCGCCCCAGCGGCCTGATCCTTTAGACCTCTCCACGCCAGCAACATGACGTTGCGATAAATTTCGCAACTCTCCAAAGGTTCAGGCTAGCAGTGCCTGGGCAAATTCACCGGCATCGAAGGTTTGCAGGTCTTCGAGTTTTTCGCCGACACCAATGAAATAGACCGGAATCGGTCGGGCGCGCGCAATCGCTGCCAGCACACCGCCTTTGGCCGTGCCGTCGAGCTTGGTGACGATCAGGCCGGTCAGACCCAGCGCATCGTCAAAAGCCTTCACTTGCGATAGTGCGCTCTGTCCGGTATTGCCATCGAGCACCAGCAGCACTTCGTGCGGGGCCGTGGGATCGGCTTTCTGAACCACACGTTTGATTTTTTTCAATTCTTCCATCAAGTGCAACTGCGTTGGCAAGCGCCCGGCGGTATCGATCAGCACCACGTCCTTGCCACGCGCTTTGCCGGCGCTGACGGCATCGAAACTCACTGCTGCCGGGTCGCCGCCTTGCTGACTGACAATTTCAACCGCGCTGCGCTCGGCCCAGACGCTGAGCTGTTCGCGTGCTGCGGCCCGGAACGTGTCGGCAGCGGCCAGCAACACGCTGGCACCGTTGCCGGTCAGGTGCTGCGTGAGTTTGCCAATCGAGGTCGTCTTGCCGGCCCCATTGACCCCCGCCACCATGATGACGGTGGGTTGTTGTGATCCGATCAGCAGCGGTTTTTGCAGCGGTGCCAGTAGTTGCGTCAGGTCGGCCACCAGCATCGCCTTGAGGGCCGCTGGCTCCACCAGCGAGCGCTCACGGGCCTGGTGCCGCAGCGAGTCGATCAAAAACTGCGTGGCATCGACACCCGTGTCGGCCATCAACAGCGCATCGGCCAGCTCTTCGTACAGTGCTTCGTCGATGCGCTTGCCACCGAAGACGCTTGAGATGCCAAGCGCGGTTTTGCTCAGTCCGGATTTGAGTTTGGCCAGCCAGTTTTTTCGTGCTGCCGGTGTGGCCAGGGACGTGACGGCGGGTACGCTGGCCGCCGCGGTGTTGGCGCTGGCGGGTGGTTTTTTTTTGAAAAAGCTGAACATCGGTTGAGTCTTGGAGTCAGCGTATTTTAGGGATGCTCTGCATAACTCAACGCGAGTGGGTGCAGTGCGGATCGGGATGGGATGCAAGGCGCATTTTGCCGCCAATAGCGCGTGCTATTGGCAAGAAAGGCAACGCCGCAGACCGCCCGAGGCCGCGCTGGCACACGCCGTGAGGAGTTATGCAGAGCATCCTTAGGAGTCGGGCACCACCGACCGTCGCCTTGCGGCAGTGAGCCGCAGCGACTACTGTTGGATGACAACCGCATCGAGCTGGAGTGAATGTATTTTTTCTGCTGCGCTTTTCGCTTGCGCCGGGGAGCCAAACGGGCCCACTCGCACGCGCGTGAGCTGGCCCTGGGGCGATGGCACGGCCTGGCGCACTGAAGGCAGACCGGCGGCGGTCAACTTGGCATGCGCGAGCTGCGCGTTGGCAGCCTGGGCGAACAGGCCGACGTTGACGTAGTAATGCGCTGCTGCGGATGCAGACGGCG
>JAVHQY010000218.1:0-1616 GCA_036171375.1 Rhodoferax sp.
GAAGCCCTGCTCAGGGAAGTACACCACCGGGTCAAAAACAACCTGCAAGTCATCACCAGTTTGCTGCGGCTGGAGAGCCGGCGGCGCACGCAGAGCGAAACCAAGGCCGTGCTTGATGAAATGCAGGGGCGCATCCGCTCGATGGCGCTGCTGCACGAGTCGCTCTACCGCTCGAACACTTTTGCTTCGGTCGATCTCGCGGCCTATCTGGAAAACCTGGCCACGCAAGCGTTTCGTTTCATGGCCAGCGCCCACTGCGTGGTCCAGCGGCACTTGTCACTGACCAGCGTGGCGGTCGGCATGGACCAGGCCATCGCCTGCGGCCTGCTGGTCAACGAACTGATCGCTAACTGCTTCAAGCACGCTTTCCCCGACGGCCGCTCCGGTGAAATCAGCCTTGAGTTGCAGCCCACTGCGGACGCTGCCCAGTGGCAACTGCGCGTGAGCGACAACGGAGTCGGGCTGCCAGCAGATTTTGAGTCAAGGCGCAGCGGATCACTCGGTTTGCAACTGGTGTCAGACCTGGCAAAGCAGCTCGGCGGCAGCCTGACGATCAACCCGCCCGGCACAGAGGGTGCCACTTTTACGCTGATTTTTCATCCACAGGAGCCCGCTGCGCTGGTATTGCACTGACGTGCCCATCCCTGCCACAAGGCATCAACGCACGGTGCCACTGTCACCATGAACACGATCAAGTTCCGCCTCCAGTCGATCCAGACCCGCATCACCGTGTTGATGCTACTGGTTTTTGTGCTGGCCATCTGGGCGCTGACGGCGTACGTCAACCGTATGCTGCAAGAGGATTTGCAGGTTTTGCTGGGCGAGCAGCAAATGTCAACCACCACCTTGCTGGCGGCAGAAATCAATCAGGAAGTGGCCGAACGCATCAGCGCCTTGCAATTGGCTGCCAGCCAGATGACACCCGCACTGTTGCAACAGCCGGCCGCCCTGCAAGCCTGGCTGGAGCGCCAGTCGCTGTTGCGCAAACACTTTAACGATGGCCTGGCCTGCACCGATGCCAGCGGCACGGTGTTGGCAGATTTTCCACACGTGGCGGGTCGCATTGGTGCCAACTTCAGCGAGCGCGATTACATCCAGGAGCCGCTGCGCCTGGGCCGCGCCCTGGTCAGCAAGCCAGTACGCAGCAAAATCACGCAGGTGCCGATGTTCGTGATTGCAGTGCCGATCAAGAACGCCAACGGCGAGGCAGTGGGCGTGCTGGGCGGGGTCACCGATTTGGGCAAAGCCAATTTTCTCAATGAGGTCACGCAGGGCTATCACCTGGACCAGGGTGACTATTTCGTGAACGCTGGTCAAGCTCGCCTGGTCGTCACCAGCTCCAACAAAAGCCGCATCCTGGCAACGCTGCCAGCGCCGGGTGTCAACCCCATGCTGGACCAGCACATTCAGGGTTGGGAAGGCACACATGTCTTCACCAACCCCCTCGGTGTGACGACACTGACTTCGATCAAACAAATTCCCGCTGCCGGCTGGTATGTGGGTGTCACGCTGGCGCTGGAGAAAGCCTACGCACCGATCACCACCTTGCAGCAACGCTTGCTGGCTGCCGCTGCGGCGCTCACCCTGCTGGTGGGTTTGCTGAGCTGGTGGTTGCT
>JAVHQY010000219.1:0-7826 GCA_036171375.1 Rhodoferax sp.
CAGACAGCCTGATCCTCGGGTCGGATGGTAAGAATCCAACAGGCCTATCTTCAGGCATCACTTTCATAAAGCTGTCTAAGTACTTAATTTAGAATGATTTGTCTTGTAATTTCCTATCCAGACGCGCCCCTAAACCTTTGATTTCATTGGAGATTTTTTTTGTAAGCACGCTTGCATAAAGCTTTTTTGCTGCTACAGTGCAAAAAAGTGCAATTAAGTGGTGAAAAGTGCACTTTCATTTGCGCTGTGACCGAGTTTCTTCAACAAGGGGTTTGTGGCTGTGTTTCAAGGAGCTTCTTCATTGAGTCTGGATGCCAAGGGGCGGCTGTCGATGCCGACCCGGCATCGTGATGTCCTCAACGCCAACGCACACGGCTCATTGACGCTGACCCGGCACCCGCATGGCTGTCTGATGATCTTTCCCCGTCCCGAATGGGAGAAATTTCGCGACCGCATCGCCGCCTTGCCAATGGCCGCGCAGTGGTGGAAGAGGATTTTTCTTGGCAACGCCATGGATGTCGAAATCGATGCCACCGGCCGTTTTCTGGTCTCACCCGAACTGCGTCAGGCAGCGGGCATCAGCAAGGAAACTTTGTTGCTCGGGATGGGCAGCTATTTCGAGCTGTGGGATCGGGCCAGCTACGAAGCGCAGGAGGCACACGCTCTGGAGGGCGAAATGCCCGATGCCTGCAAGGATTTTTCTTTCTGAAGGCTGGCGGTGGACACTGCATGGACACACCTCAGCGTCTTGTTGAACGAAGCCGTTGACGCGCTGGTTCAAGCGTCGCCAGCGGGCATCGACGGTGCGGCTGCCAGCACCTGGGTCGATGCCACTTTTGGCCGTGGCGGACACTCGCGCCTGCTGCTAAGCCGCTTGCCGCCGCAGGCGCGCCTGATTGCTTTCGACCAGGACCCGGAGGCGGTGGCAGCGGCTGCCGAAATAACCGATTCGCGCTTGAGCATCCGGCATCAGAGCTTTTCCCATTTGGCCGAGCTTGATCGCGCCAGCGTGGCCGGCATCCTGTTCGATCTGGGCGTGAGCTCGCCGCAATTTGACAACCCGGCGCGCGGCTTCAGTTTCCGTTTTGAAGGTCCGCTTGATATGCGCATGGACCCGACGCGCGGACCAAGCGTGGCACAGTGGCTGGCGCTGGCCGGGATGGAAGAAATCGCGGAGGTGATACGTGATTACGGTGAAGAACGGTTTGCTCTCCCCATTGCAAAGGCGATTGTTGCGCGCCGGCAGGAAAACCACCCGCTGGCCAGCACCACCGAGCTGGCCCAGCTCGTGGCAGCGACGGTCAAAACGCGCGAGCCGGGGCAGCACCCTGCGACGCGCACCTTTCAGGCTTTTCGGATTTTCATCAACGCCGAGCTGGATGAACTCAAGCAGGCGCTGGCCGCCAGTCTGGAAGTTCTGGCACCGGGTGGCCACCTGGTGGTGATCAGTTTTCACTCGCTGGAAGACCGCATCGTCAAACAGTTTATGGCGCGCCATTCGCGCGCTGCATTTGACCGGCGCGCACCCTTTGCCACACCGCCAGCGCAGCGCCTGGAGACGCTGGCGCGCATCCGGCCGGGCGCGGCGGAACTGGCCGTCAACGTGCGCTCGCGCAGCGCCATCATGCGCGTCGCGCGCCGGAGCGCCGCATGACCCGCATCAACGTGCTGCTGCTGCTGGCGCTGCTGGCAAGTTCGCTTTACCTGGTGCGCGTGCAATACGAGTCGCGTCACCTGTTCTACGAACTTGACCGCGCGCAGGCGCAGGCACGCCGGCTGTCGTCCGAGCGCGATGCGCTGCAAGTGCAAAAGCGCTCGCAAGCCACGCCGTTGCGGGTCGAGCAGCTGGCAAAAGAAAAGTTGCAGATGCACCAGGCCACACCCAACATCACGCACTATGTCACTGACGAAGCGGCGGCGGGTGCCGGCGCGGCCTGGGTCGCGCGCGGGAGTGTGCAGTGAGTCGCGCCATCAGCTATACCTCCAGCCCGCTGCTGGCCAGTCGCACACCGGTGTGGCGCAGCAAGTTCGTGGTGGCGATGATCGCGCTCGGCTTTGCCTGCCTGGCGCTGCGCGCTGGCTACATTCAGGTGCTGGCCAACGATTTTTTCATCCGGCAGGGTGAAGTGCGCTTCACCCGCACGCTGGCACTGCCGGCCAACCGTGGCCGCATCCTGGATCGCAACGGCCTGATTCTGGCTTCCAGCGTTCCGGCGCAAAGCATCTGGGCGATACCGGAAGATGTTGATCGTCAACAGCCGGGTTTTTCGCAGCTCGCGCCCTTGCTGGGGATGTCAGCGGCGCAGCTCGATCAGCGACTGGCCGATGAGGACAAGACTTTTGTCTGGCTCCAGCGCAAAGTGGACGATGCGGTGGCGCAGAAAATCGCCGCACTGGGGCTCAAGGGAATTTACCAGCGCAAGGAATACAAGCGCCAATACCCCGAAGGGGAAGCTAGCGCCCACGTGGTTGGCTTTACCGACGTGGAAGACCTGGGACAGGAAGGCATCGAGCTGGCGTTCAACAAGGAGCTGGCCGGACGCAACGGATCGCGCCGCGTCATCAAGGACCGGATGGGCCGGGTGGTGGAAGACATTGGTGAACAGATTGCGCCGGTTGATGGCCGTGATCTGCGTCTGAGCATCGACAGCAAAGTGCAATTCTTTGCCTACCAGAAGCTGCGCGACGCGATCCTGCTGTACAAGGCCAAGGCGGGCAGTGTGGTGGTGCTCGACGTGCTTAGCGGCGAGGTGCTGGCGCTGGCCAATTTCCCCAGCTACACGCCTGGCAAGCGCAGCAGTCTCAGTGGCGCGCAATTGCGCAACCGCGCCTTGACCGACTCGTTTGAGCCGGGCTCAACGATGAAACCATTCGTGGTGGCGCTGGCGCTGGAAAAGGGCCTGGTGACGCCGCTGAGCATGATCCAGACCGCTCCTGGTCACCTCAGCATTGGCAACGCCACCATCAGCGACTCGCATCCGCATGGCCTGTTGACGGTCAACGAGGTGATTCAGAAATCGAGCAACATTGGCACCGTCAAAATGGCGCTGCAGTTGCAACCGCGCGAGATGTGGAACATGTTCACCCAGGTCGGCTTCGGTCAGAAACCGGTGCTGCCTTTTCCGGGTGCCGTCAGCGGTCGTCTGCGCGCCTACAAAAGCTGGCACCTGATCGAGCAGGCGACCATGAGCTACGGCTACGGGTTGTCGATCAGCCTGTTCCAGTTGGCGCACGCCTACAGCATTTTCGCCCGCGCGGGTGAATTGGTGCCGGTGACGATGCTCAAGTCCGATCAGCCGGCGGTGGGAGTGCGCGTGATCAGCCAGAAAAATGCCGATGCCATGCGCTACATGCTGCACCTGGTCACCGGTCCCGGCGGCACCGCCACCAAGGCGCAAACCGTGGGCTATTCGGTCGGCGGCAAGACCGGCACCGCCTACAAGCAAGAGGGTCACGGTTACGCCAGCAAGAAGTACCGCGGCGTTTTTGTCGGCATCGCGCCCATCGAGCAGCCGCGCATCGTGGTCGCGGTGATGCTCGACGAGCCCAGCGGTGGTAAATACTTTGGCGGTGACGTGGCGGCACCGGTGTTCAGCCAGACGGTGCAGCAAACGCTCAAAATTCTTGGCATTGCGCCCGACCTCTCAGTCAAGCCGCAGATCGTCGCGCAGGCAGCCAATGCCAGGGAGGAATTCTGATGCTGGTGTTGGCCACACCGCTGCACGCCGCCCATTGGCTGCGCGCCAATGTGCATGGCGCGCTGTGCACCGACCATCGCCAGCTCCGCGCTGGCGACGGCTTCCTCGCCTGGCGCGGTGCCCGCAGTGACGCCCGCGCCTTTGTCGCAGGCGCGCTTGCCGGCGGCGCGGGCGCTTGCCTGGTTGAGCTCGATGGGCTCGGTCCGGCGCTGGCCAGTAGTGGCAACGTCGCTGCTTACGCCCACCTCAAGCGCGACGCAGCGCAAATTGCAGCGCTCTTCTATGACCAGCCTTCGAGCCAGCTCAAGGTGCTGGCAGTGACCGGAACCAACGGCAAAACCTCCACCGCCTGGTGGCTGGCGCAGGCGCTGTCCAACCTTCAGAGCGTGCCCGCCATTGCCTGCGCCCTGATCGGAACGCTGGGCATCGGGCCGGCTCCCCGCGCCGACGCAACTGACAACGTGGTGGGCGGGCTGGCTAGCAGTGGCCTGACCACGCCCGATGGCGTGTTGCTGCAACAGAGTTTGCGCCGCTTTGTTGACAGTGGTTTTCAGGCCTGCGCGCTGGAGGCTTCTTCGGTTGGAATGGTCGAACACCGGCTCGATGGGATCCAACTCCACACTGCCATCTTCACCAATCTGACCCAGGACCACCTCGACTATCACGGCAGCATGGCCGACTACTGGCGCGCCAAAGCCGCGCTGTTTGACTGGCCGGCACTGCGCGCGGCGGCGATCAACATCGACGATGAACACGGTGCCGAATTGGCGCGTGCGCTCAGCGGCAAGCAGCTCGACCTGTGGACCTTGTCGTGCACGGCAGCGGCGCGCTTGCGTGCCTGCGATATTGGCTACCAGGACTGCGGTCTGCGCTTTACCGTGCTGGAAGCCGGTGCGCCCGTCGGCAACGCGGCAACCAACACCTTGCAGACCAGCCTCATCGGCGACTACAACGTTGCCAACTTGCTGGCGGTGATTGCCGGCATGCGAACGTTGGGTGTGCCACTGGTCAGCGCCATCGAGGCCTGCCGCGCACTCACGCCGGTGCCCGGGCGCATGCAATGTCTGGGCGCCAGCGGCCAGCCGCTGCTGGTGGTGGACTACGCACACACGCCTGACGCGCTGGCCAAGGCCTTGCAGGCGCTGCGACGGTTGGCGCGCCAGCGCGGTGGCAATCTGTGGTGCATTTTTGGCTGTGGCGGCGACCGCGATGCCGGCAAGCGCCCCTTGATGGGTGCCATCGCCGCTGCCCACGCCGACCGGGTGGTCGTCACCAGCGACAACCCGCGCAGCGAAAAACCCGATGCCATCATCAGCCAGATACTGCTTGGCATGAGCGACTGCGCGGTGACGGTGGAGAGCGATCGCGCGGCAGCGATTGCCAACGCGGTCGCCGCCGCGGGTGCTGCCGATGTGCTGTTGCTGGCGGGCAAGGGACATGAAGACTACCAGGAGGTGCTGGGTCAACGCCAGCATTTCTCTGACGTTGAACAGGCTGAACTGGCGCTGCAACGCCGGGCCGTGCGCAACGCCAACGCGGAGTCAGCGGCGTGAACGCGATGGCCAGTCTGAACCAGTTGCTGCCGTGGCTGGAGGGCTCGCGCCTGCTCGACGATCGCGGTGGTGCCGTCAGCTTCAAGCGCGTCCACAGTGACAGTCGCAGTGTCGAGCCGGGCGATCTGTTTGTCGCGTTGCAGGGCCCGCGCTTTGATGCCAACCAGTTTTTTGCCCAGGCCAGGCAGCGCGGCGCCGTCGCCGTCTTGTGTCAGGACGACGGCGGTGGCGGCGTGGCGCAGCGGCTGCGCGCCGAGAGTCTCGCTGCGCTGCTGGTACCCGATGCCAGAAAAGCGCTGGGCCAGTTGGCCCGGCATTGGCGCGCCCAGTTTGATCTACCGCTGATCGCTGTCACCGGCAGCAACGGCAAGACCACCGTGACGCAAATGATCGCTGCCATACTGGCAGCCGCGCACGGCAACGCATTCCTCGCCACCCAGGGCAACTTCAACAACGACATCGGCGTGCCGCTGACACTGCTGCGTTTACGCGGCGAGCACAGGATGGCGGTGATCGAACTCGGCATGAACCATCCGGGCGAGATCGCTGCGCTGGCGGCGCTGGCGCAACCCACGGTGGCGCTGGTCAACAACGCGCAGCGCGAACACCTTGAATTTATGACCAGCGTACCGGCCGTGGCACGCGAGAACGGCTGCGTCATTGAAGCGCTGCCGGCGCACGGAATGGCTGTTTTTCCGGCCGACGATGCGTTCAGCCCGTTGTGGTGCAGCGTTGCCGGTGCGAGATCGCTGTGGCGCTTTCTGGCGCCCGTGTCAGCGGCTGCTGGCACAGCGGCAGCCGAAGTGCGTGCCACGCAAGCACGCTGGCTGGGCAACGCGTGGCAGGTGCAGGCGCAAACGCCGGTCGGCGACATCGACTACCGCCTACCCATCGCCGGCTGGCACAACCTGCGCAATTCGCTGGCAGCGTTGAGCGCTGCCGCGGCTGCCGGTGTTGCGCTGGCAGCCGTGGCCGCTGGCTTGTCGGCGTTCACGTCGGTGCCCGGGCGCTGCCGCACACAGCAGCTTGACTACGGCGGTCATCGTTTCACGCTGGTTGATGACAGCTACAACGCCAACCCGGATTCGGTGCGCGCTGCAATCGAACTGTTGGCAACGCTGCCAGCGCCGCGCCTGCTGGTGCTGGGCGACATGGGCGAGGTCGGTCAGCAGGGAGCCCAGTTTCATGCCGAAGCCGGTGCGCTGGCGCGCCAGCATGGGCTCGATGACCTGTTCACGCTGGGCGAACTCTCGGGCGCGGCGACAAAAAGTTTTGCTGGCGGGCAGCATTTCAGCAGCATTGAGGCGCTGCAAGACGCGCTGCTTGCGCAGCTCGGCCAGCTCGGCAGCGTGCTGGTCAAGGGTTCGCGCTTCATGAAAATGGAACGCCTGGTGCGCGCCATCGAAGCGCAGGCGCACAGCGCCAGGAGGGTGCCCCATGCTGCTTAGTCTGGCTCAGTGGTTGCAGGGCATCTCGCCCGGATTTGCTTCGTTTCGGGTTTTCCAGTACCTCACTTTTCGCGCCGTGATGGCGGCCATGACGGCGCTGCTGATGGGCTTGCTGGCCGGGCCCTATGTGATCCGGCGTCTGACCGAACTCAAGATCGGTCAGCCCATCCGTGGCTATGGCATCGATACGCATCTGGGCAAGAGCGGCACGCCCACCATGGGCGGTGTGCTGGTGCTGTTGTGCATCACGCTGGCCACCTTGTTGTGGGCTGATTTGAGTAACCGCTTTGTCTGGATCGTGCTGCTGGTGACGCTCTCGTTCGGTGCCATCGGCTGGGTTGACGACTGGCGCAAGGTGGTTCGGCAGGACCCCGAAGGAATGCGCTCGCGCGACAAATACCTGTGGCAGTCGCTGATCGGTTTGCTGGCGGCGCTGTACCTGGTGTTCAGCATTTCGGAGAGTTCCAATTTGCGCGTGCTCGAACTGTTCTTCAAATGGGTGCAGTCGGGTTTCGATTTAAACCTGCCACCCAAGGCTGGCCTGTTGCTGCCCTTCTTCAAAGAAGTGAGCTACCCGCTGGGGGTGTTTGGTTTTGTCATCCTCACCTACCTGGTCATCGTCGGTGCCAGCAACGCTGTCAACCTGACCGATGGGCTGGACGGCCTGGCCATCATGCCGGTGGTGATGGTGGGCGCGTGCCTGGGAATTTTTGCTTACGTCACCGGCAGCGCCGTTTATTCCAAATACCTGTTTTTCCCGCACATTCCGGGTTCCGGCGAATTGCTGATTTTCTGCTCCGCCATGTCGGGTGCCGGTTTGGCTTTCCTGTGGTTCAACACCCATCCGGCGCAGGTTTTCATGGGCGACGTGGGTGCGCTCGCGCTCGGTGCCGCGCTCGGCACGGTGGCGGTCATCGTGCGCCAGGAAATCGTGCTGGCCATCATGGGTGGCATCTTTGTCGTGGAAGCGCTCTCGGTCATGCTGCAAGTGAGTTATTTCAAATACAGCAAGAAAAAAACCGGCATCGGCCAGCGCATTTTGAAAATGGCGCCACTGCACCATCACTTCGAGAAAAGTGGCTGGAAAGAAACCCAGGTGGTGGTGCGCTTCTGGATCATCACCATGC
>JAVHQY010000220.1:0-1602 GCA_036171375.1 Rhodoferax sp.
TGTACTGCAACAGCACCGCTTTTAATGCCCTCTCGGCCGACAACAAGGCCATCGTTGAATGCGCCGCGTCCTTTGCCCACACCACCATGCAAGCGCGCTACGACGCGCGCAACCCGGCGGCGCTCAAACGCATCGTGGCATCGGGCACCAAAGTGCTGCCGTTCCCGAAAGAAACCATGGACACTGCGTTCAAGATTGCCACCTCGATTTACGCTGATTTGAGCGCCAAGAACCCGGCCTGGAAGAAGATCTTTGCCGATTATTCCAACTTCCGCCGTGACGAAAACCTCTGGTTCCGCTTTACCGAAGCGCAATTCGACAACTTCATGCACGCGCAAAAACTCTGAGCCAGGATGCCATGATTAGTTGGGGACAGAGCTGGCTGCGCTTCGCGTAGCTGCGGTCTGTCCCACAAG
This sequence comes from Rhodoferax sp., assembly GCA_036171375.1. Lineage (GTDB taxonomy): Bacteria > Pseudomonadota > Gammaproteobacteria > Burkholderiales > Burkholderiaceae_C > Rhodoferax. Next base: position 417 of record JAVHQY010000220.1, read on the forward strand.
GTCTCACAAAAACGCGCCTCGGCGCGTTTTTTTATTCCTGCCAGCAACTACTTCTTGGGTGCCTTACCCACTTCCTCAAGCAACGCCTTCATCGGATCAATCTCGCCAGTTTCCGGCGGTGTGGCTATCGCAGCCGCTGGCGAAGCTGGCGCACCAGGCTCCGACGCAATCGCTGCACCCGTCACTGGTGCCTCCGGTGCCGCCTGCTCCAGTTGCATCGGCGAGCGCATCTGTTCCATCACCTCGGCATCGCTCAAGCCTTTTTCCTTCACCATATTGCCCACCACCAGATAAGGGAAGGCGATGATGGCGATGACCATGACCAGTTGCAAAACGATAAAAGCAATCGAGCCTTTGTATATTTCATTGGTGGTCACCGCCTTGATGCTGGCCCCGGTGATGCGGTCCTTGTAGTCGCTGCGGGCGGCGACGCTGCGCAGGTAGAACAGCGCAAACCCGAACGGTGGTGTCAGGAACGAGGTTTGCAGGTTCATGGCGATGATCACACCAAACCAGATCATGGCGGCATCGGGGGTCATGCCGGGCACCAGGCCGGGCAGGATTTTCTCGGCCACCGGCGCCAGCAGCGGAATCACGATGAAAGCAATCTCGAAGAAGTCAATAAACATGCCCAATATGAAGACCAGAATATTGACCACGATCAGAAAACCCCAGGCACCACCGGGCATTTTTGCAAACAAGTGCTCAACCCAGATATGACCGTCGGCAGCGTTGAAGGTGAAGCTGAACACCGTCGAGCCGATCAGGACAAACATCACAAAAGTGGCAAGCTTGGTGGTGTTCTCCAGGGCTTGCGTCAACATGTTTTTGGTAAATCGGTTTTTTACCAGTGACAGTATCAAGGCTCCGAGCGCGCCCATGGCACCGCCCTCGGTGGGTGTGGCCACGCCGAGAAAAATGGTGCCCAGCACCAGGAAGATGAGAATCAGCGGCGGCATCAGTACAAACGTCACTTGCTCGGCCAGGCGCGACAACAGCGCCATTTTGCCGACGCGGTTGACAATCGCCAGCAGCAGGCCGGTGATGGAGGCCAGTGTCAACGACATGATGAAAATTTCGTCATCCTCCGACGGCATGCCGCGCTCCAGCCACGCGGTCATGAGCTGGTCATGCACACGCGACCAGGCCCAGCCGACTGCCGCGCAAATCAGCACCAGCACCAGCA